>JAZUMQ010000001.1:0-48819 GCA_045603745.1 Eubacteriales bacterium
GATAACTCAAACGGTGTTCTCGCATATCCATTATAACGGATATTTTGAATTCTGTCGAGTACTTTCGCTGAATTTGTCCTTTTTTTGCCATAAAAAATATGCACCTCCAAAAGTGTCTAACTTTTGGGGTGCATATCAAAAACAATGCAAAATCATCTTATTTTTATTTAATTTCGATGTTGACGTAATCCAATTCTGCCAAGGCGGGGCAGAAGGTGTAACTCAGCTCCGGATTTTTTATCTTCAGCAGAGACGACGTATAACCGTCTTTGGTTTGGAGGATCAGATCGACGGATTTTTCGTTGACGGCAAGGTCACAATATACGATTTGCAGATTCAGTTTTTGTCCGGTATATCCCAGCGATTCAAAGGAGTTGCGCCAATCTTGTTCCGACAGTTCCAATTTCGAGAACAAATTTCGGTAAATGACGGCGTACTCGGTAGTTCCGACACATTCGTAATAAATCGTGCCATCAGGGTTTTTGGCTTTGTCGGAGAAATAAGACGCTTTGTATAGATTCATAAAATCCGCGGCGTAGTTGATCACCTTTTCGTTTGCGGCAAAACTTTCTTCCTGCTTTTCGGCATTATACTCTTCCACCAACGCCGTTATTTCCGTATATTGCTCTTGGGTCAGCAATTTGGGAATGGGGTAAAAGTCTGTATCCTCCCCATAGAGCCAGAAAAAGATACGGAAGTTGGTTTCGTCCTTTTTCCAAACTTGTAACGCCCGGGTATAGCGGTTGCGATAGGGGTCAAAAACCCGATTTTCATGGGTTGCAACGGCGTACGGCTTTTCTCCGACGGTGGCGGTGAGAAGATTTTTTTCAAGGGTGACGGTGTTTTTTGCATCGTTTTCCAGTTTCAGTTCGGGAATCATGTCCGTCCCCGTATCAATACTGATTTTGAATCCTTCTTCCTCTTTGTAAAGGGTCATTACCGACGAGGGGTTCAGCTGGACGTATCCTTGGGTGTGTTCTTTCAACCAGTGATTGACGGTGGTTTCTTCGTCATAAATAATGGCGTTATTGCAACCGAAAAGTGCCGTTATCATGAGCAGAACGAGAAATAAGGAAAAAATTTTTTTCATAAAACGCTCCTTTATACCGAGGGGGAAAGGACGGTTAATCCGCCTTTAAGAACTTCAAAATTTGCTTCGTCGGTGGGGGACAGTTCTCCGTCCAGATTCAGGGTCAGATTTTTGCCCCGGATCACGATTTTTTCCGCCCGGACGTGTTTTACGAATTTTAATCCCGTATGTTTTCCCACCGCCAAAAGAGGCATTACCGACAAGAAGACCCAAGCGGGAACGCTTTCGATCAAGTAGGCGTCCAGTTTTCCGTCGTCAAGGATCGCTTCAGGGGCGATTTTGATTCCGCCGCCGTAATATTTTCCGTTGGCAATGCAGAATAAGAGGGATTTTTGCCGAAAAGGAATGCCGTCGATTTCTCCTTCCAAGTCGGTGCCGTGATAATGAAAAATGGTGTAGAACATCGATAAAATATAACTGATCCTTCGCAAACAAGGATTGTTTTTATACCGCTCCGAGTTGCGCACCACTTCCGCGTCAAAGCCCACCGAGGCAATGTTCATAAAGAAACGGTCGTTTGCCTTTCCGCAGTCGATTTTTCGCTGGCAAAAATCTTTGATTTGATTGAGGATCTTTTGGGGGCTATGTTCCCCCGAAATTTTGGCATAAAGGGTGCGGACGAAGTCGTTTCCGCTTCCCTGAGGAATCACGCACAGGGTATTGCTCGACCCCACCGTTCCGCACATCACCTCGTTTGCCGTTCCGTCTCCGCCCACGGCGTAGATGGTGGCGTCGGAATATTCCCGGGCAATTTCGGTGGCGTGCCCCGCCCGTTCGGTCAGACGAATCTCTGCCAATTTTCCGAAGGTTTTGCGAATCAACGATTTCATTTGTTCCGTTTTCTTAAACCCCGCCTGGGGATTCAGAATAAAAACGTGCTTTTTCATGGAGTGTCCTCCTATGGATATTTCGACAAAATACTTACAAAATTTTTCAGGGGCTTTACAATCGCGGAAAAGTGTGGTATAATATCTTCATAAAAGTGAATACCCTTGCCGGGGTGCGCTGATACTGCGCTGAGAGTGGGCAGAAGCCCAAAACCCATTGAACCTGAACAGGAGCAAGAGCCTGCGGAGGGAAGATGCAAACATATCATTTGTGTAAACATCATCCTCTTACCGTACGGTGGGAGGATTTTTTTTGACGGCTTTTCCGGTTACCGGTGCGGAAAAAACCGTTGGCGAGATTTCATTTTTATAATAATTATTACGGAGGAATTTCTGATGAACAAGAAATCCGATTCTCTGAAAAAACTCGCCGTTTGTGCCATGATGGTGGCTCTGTCCTTTGTTTTGAGTCTTTGGGCACCCTTTAAATTTTGGCCTCAAGGCGGGTCGGTTACCATCGGGGCAATGGTCCCGGTAATCTTGGTCGCCCTTTTGTTTGGTACGAAATGGGGGCTGAGTTGCGCCTTCGTCAATGCGTTGTTGCAGTTGATGATGGGATTTATGGAAGGCATGGGATCTTGGGGATTGTCTCCTTTGGTTCTGGTCTGTAGTATTCTTTTGGATTATCTTCTGGCGTATACCGTCATCGGACTTGCCGGGATTTTCAAAGGAAATGATTCAGTTCGGGCAATTTTGGGAACGATCTTCGTGTGTATTTTGCGATACGTTTTCCATTTCCTCTCCGGCTGGGCATTCTTCGGTATGTGGGCGGAAGAAGGCTATACGGCGTTGGAATGGGCGTTGTTCTACAATATGACGTATATGCTTCCCGAAACGATCATTACCGTGGTGATTGCAGGTGGTCTTGCGGCGTTGCTTCCGGTTTTGCGGAAAAACTTCTCCTTCTGCCGTCCTGCGAAATCCGTCGAAAATTAAAAGATACCTATATTATAACACGAATCCCTCTTTTTTGCAAGAGGGGTTCGTGTTTTTTCTGTAAGACTTGCAATTTTCCCCAATTTATGATATAATAATATTATCTTAATTCTTCCGGAGGAACCTATGAACCTTTTGCATTTGAAATATGCCGTGGAAGTTGCCCGAACCCGGTCTATTACCATGGCGGCGGAAAATCTTTATATGGGTCAGCCCCGATTGTCCCGTGCCATTAAGGAATTGGAAGATTCCTTGGGGATCACCATTTTCAAGCGGACGTCCAAAGGGATCGTTCCTACGCCGGAAGGAGAGATTTTCCTTTCCCATGCAAATCGGATTTTAGATGAAGTCCGGGAAGTGGAAACCCTCTACAATCCCTATGCAAAAGACAAGCAACGAATGAACGTTTCCATTCCTCGGGCGGGGTATCTTGCCCACGCCCTGAAACAGTTGGTGGGGGAATTGGATCTGACCAAAGAGATTGAGATCAACTATCGGGAAACCAACTCTTTGAAAGCCATCAACAATATTCTGCAGAACAATTACGATCTGGGGATCATTCGTTTTGCTACGGAGTACGAACCTTATTTTGAGCGGTTTTTGTTGGAAAAAGGATTGCGAACCGAGGATCTGTGGGAATTTGATCCCATTGCGCTGATGTCGGCGGAGCATATGCTTGCCAAAAAAGAAGATTTGCGATTCTCCGATTTTGTGGATTGCGATTGCGTACAATTGGGACACGGCGACCCCTACGTTCCGTCTTTGCCCTTGGCGGAAGTTCGGAAAGGGGAGTTTCCGGACGAGATCAACAAACACCTGTTTATCTATGAACGTGCCAGCGGATATGAAATTTTAAGTTCCATTCCCACTACTTTTTTGCTGACCTCTCCCATGCCGGAAAATATTTTGAAACGTTACGGACTGGTTCAGCGACGGCTGAAGGACAAAAGACGCTCCTATAAAGACGTTTTGATCTGGCGAGAGAATTACAAATTCACCGAATTGGATCAGGCGTTCATCAAGGAAATTAAGCGGGTTCGGGATAAAGTGGGAACCCGAAAAATCGACTGATTTTTTATCGTAATGCCAAAAAGGGAATAACGATATGCGATTTTGGTATTTTACAACGGGGGAAATTTATGGTATAATAGTCCGGTAACATGAAGAACCTTGCCCTCCCTGTGGGCAATTCCATCAAGAATAAAACCGAAAAAGGAGACCCCGATCATGGATTACAAGATCGTAGACAGTGTAGAACGTCTGGAGGAACGCTTGGCGGAGATCCGCAAAGCCCAACAGATTTTCGCTACGTATACTCAGGCTCAGGTAGACGAGATCTTCCGCGCCGCCGCTTTAGCCGCCAACTGCGCCCGGATTCCTCTGGCAAAACTTGCCGTGGAAGAAACCGGAATGGGTGTGGTGGAGGACAAAGTTATCAAAAATCACTATGCTTCCGAGTACATTTATAACGCTTACCGGGATACCAAAACCTGTGGCGTGATTGAGGAGGACAAAGCCTACGGCGTGAAAAAGATTGCCGAGCCCATCGGGGTTATTGCCGCCGTCATTCCCACCACCAACCCCACCTCTACGGCGATCTTTAAATGCCTTTTGGCGTTAAAGACCCGCAACGGGATTATTATCTCTCCCCACCCGAGAGCGAAAAAATCCACCATTGAGGCTGCTCGCATCGTTTTGGAAGCGGCGATCAAAGCCGGCGCTCCCGAGGGAATTATCGGTTGGATCGACGTTCCTTCCCTGGAAATGACCAATCTGGTCATGAAGGAATCGGATATTATCCTTGCTACCGGCGGTCCCGGTATGGTTAAGGCTGCCTATTCTTCCGGCAAACCCGCCCTTGGGGTCGGCGCCGGAAATACTCCCGCCATCATTGACGATACTGCCGACATTACCGTGGCGGTCAACTCCATTATTCACTCCAAAACTTTTGATAACGGTATGATCTGTGCTTCGGAACAGTCGGTGATCGTTCTCGAATCCATCTATAAAGCCGTGCGCAAGGAATTTGCCGACCGGGGTTGTTATTTCCTCAATGCCGAGGAAACGGAAAAGGTTCGTAAGACCATTCTGATCAACGGCGCGTTGAACGCCAAGATCGTCGGGCAAAAGGCCGCTAAGATCGCGGAACTTTCCGGCGTTACCGTTCCCGCAGAAACCAAGATCTTGATCGGCGAGGTGGAAAGTGTGGAACTGAGCGAAGAATTTGCTCACGAAAAACTTTCTCCCGTCCTTGCCATGTACAAAGCCAAGGACATACAGGACGCTTTTGCAAAGGCGGAACGTTTGGTTGCGGACGGTGGATTCGGTCACACCTCTTCCATCTATCTGAATCCGGTGACGGAACAGGCGAAACTGAATGAATTCGCCGCTCGCATGAAAACCTGTCGTATTTTGGTCAATACCCCCTCTTCCCAGGGCGGTATCGGTGACTTGTATAACTTCAAGCTGGCTCCTTCCCTGACGCTGGGGTGCGGTTCTTGGGGCGGAAACTCCGTCTCGGAGAACGTTGGAGTCAAACATCTGATCAACATCAAAACCGTCGCCGAAAGAAGGGAAAATATGCTCTGGTTCCGTGCACCTGAAAAGGTTTACATCAAAAAAGGTTGTCTGCCCGTTGCTTTGGACGAACTGAAAAACGTCATGGGCAAAAAGAAGGCCTTTATCGTCACCGACTCGTTCTTGTATCAGAACGGATATACCAAACCCATTACCGATAAATTGGACGAAATGGGAATCCTCCACACCACTTTCTCTAACGTTCAGCCCGATCCCACGTTGGCAAATGCCAAGGAAGGGGCGGCTCAGATGTCCTCCTTCGCGCCCGATACGATTATCGCCATCGGCGGTGGTTCTGCCATGGACGCGGCGAAGATCATGTGGGTTCTTTACGAACACCCCGATGCGGATTTTGCCGATATGGCAATGCGCTTCTCCGATATTCGCAAACGCATTTATACCTTCCCCAAAATGGGTGAAAAGGCATATTTTATTGCCATTCCCACCTCTGCCGGTACCGGTTCGGAAGTAACGCCCTTTGCCGTAATTACCGACGAAAAAACCGGCGTAAAATATCCCTTGGCGGATTACGAACTGATGCCCGATATGGCGATCGTAGATACCGATCTTCATATGTCTGCACCTAAGGGGCTGACTTCCGCTTCCGGAATTGACGCCGTTTCCCACGCCATGGAAGCCTATGCCTCCATCATGGCAACCGATTACACCGACGGGCTCGCGCTCAAATCCTTGAAAACTGTCTTTGAATACCTGCCCCGTGCCTACGAAAACGGTCAGACCGATGTGGAAGCCCGGGAAAAGATGGCAAACGCCGCTACCATCGCCGGTATGGCATTCGCGAACGCTTTCTTGGGAGTTTGCCACTCTATGGCGCATAAATTGGGTGCCTTCCATCACCTGCCCCATGGGGTTGCCAATGCGCTGATGCTGGAACAGGTCATTCGTTTCAACGCCGCTGAGGTCCCCACCAAGATGGGAACCTTCTCCCAGTACGCGTATCCCCGCGCGCAGGCTCGCTACGCTGAAATCGCCGATTATCTCGGAGTCAAAGGCAAGACCGATGCCGACAAGGTGGAAGGTCTCATCGCCCTTTACAACGACCTGAAACACAAAGTCGGAATCAAAGATTCCATTCAGGAATACGGTATTGACGAGGCAGATTTCCTTGCTCGTCTTGACGATATGGTAGAACAGGCATTCGACGATCAATGCACCGGTGCCAACCCCAGATACCCGCTGATGAGCGAGATCAAGCAAATGTACCTCAACGCCTACTACGGAAAACACGATGCGGTCTAAGAAAGGAGAAAAATCATGAATCTGAACAACGCTTACGTGACCCGCACCGATAAAGTAATTTATCGAGATGGGAATACGGTTATCAAGGTTTTTAACGACACTTTCTCCAAAGAAGGGATTCTGCGGGAAGCCATGAACAATGCCATCATGGAAACCACTGGACTTCCCATTCCCAAAGTCATTGAAGTTTGCAAGGCTGACGGCAAATGGGCGATCGTGGAAGAATTCGTGGAAGGAAAGACTCTGGAACAGTTGATGGCGGAACACCCGGAAAAAGAAGACGAATACCTGAATCTGTTCGTGGATCTGCAAATGAAGATCCACGCCACAAAAGCACCTTCGATGCTCATTCGTCTTCGGGATAAAATGCGGGGAAAGATTTCCGAAGCAAATCTGGACGCCACCACCCGTTATGACCTGCACACCCGTCTAGAAGGGATGAAGCGTCACACCAAGATCTGTCACGGAGATTTCAATCCCTCCAACGTTATCATCACCCCCAACGGGGAAGCCTACGTTATCGACTGGGCTCACGTGACCCAAGGAAACGCCTCTGCCGACGTTGCAAGAACTTATCTTCTGTTCTGGCTGGAAGGCAAAGAAGAATTGGCAAAGAAATATATGCGCCTGTTCTGTGAAAAGAGCGACACTGCCTATCAGTACGTTCAGAAATGGTTGCCTATCGTTGCCGCTTCCCAATCGGTTAAGGGAAAACCCGAAGAACAGGAATTACTCCTCAAATGGGTTGACGTGGTAGAATACGAATAAGAATTCTTATAAGGAAGCGGTCGTTGAATCGCTTCCTTGCTTTTTTCTTCCGATTCCTGCAACGCACGTTTGACCTTTTTTTCGTTCCCTGCATACAATGGACTGAATCTTGCAGGGGAGGGTGGTTATTGCATGAAGATTGTAACCATGAAATCGCCCCGGTTCCTTCGGGGACTGCTGAAAGCGATTTTCGGAATGAAAGACTGAGGCAACGAGGCGGAGGGGAAATCCCTCCGTTTTCGGTTTTTTTCTGTCGAATTCAGCAGAAATAGGAAAGTTTTGTAAATTATTTGAAAATTCTATTGACTTTCCCCCCGAAATGGGTATATAGTTTAATATATGGGTATAATAGATTAGAATACTTTTCATTGATATAAGGAGTGTCCCGAAGGTGCTTGCGGAAAAGCGTAAGGAAATTTTTTCGATCCCCAATATTCTTTGTTACGTGCGCATTTTGTTGTTGCCGGTCTTTGCCGTTTTGTTTTGCATGAAGCAAGACGTTGCGGCGGCCGGGGTGGTTCTTCTGTCTGCCGCTACCGACGTGGTGGACGGAATTATTGCCCGCAAATTCCACATGGAGACGGAGCTGGGAAAAATTCTTGACCCTCTGGCAGATAAACTGACCCAAGCAGTGATTTCCGGGTGTTTGTTGATTCGCTATCCCATCATGTGGATTCTGTTTACCGTGATCATCGTAAAAGAGAGTTTTCAGGGCATCGGCGGACTTTTGTTATACCGCAAAATGAAGTCGATGCGTTCCTCCGAATGGTTCGGAAAGTTGTCAACCGCCTTTTTCTATGCGGTGATGGCGTATCTGGTGCTCTTTGCTCCCGAACCCTCCGGCGCTTGGTTCGTTGTGATTCCGGTTCTGGTCAGCACCGGGCTGATGGTTTTTGCGCTGGTCCGCTACGCGATTCGCTTTATTCAAGTCGTAACGGCGCTGAAAAACGGAAATGAAACCACCGCCACTGCAAAATAAAAAATAAGAGGGACTGAAAAACAGTCCCTCCTTTTGCGAATAGGAAGCTAAAGAAAGAAAAAAAGATGCGTTTTATCGGCAAAAGAAAATCGTTGAGGC
Source organism: Eubacteriales bacterium (assembly GCA_045603745.1). Lineage (GTDB taxonomy): Bacteria > Bacillota > Clostridia > Oscillospirales > UBA644 > RGIG995. The sequence goes on from JAZUMQ010000001.1 coordinate 8,597, forward strand.
GGCTTTTTTTCTCTCTATTCCGCCAGTTCTCCGCCCAGCAGAAGAATCCCCAAATTATCTCGATAAATTTCGTTGAATTGGCTGATGGGCAAGGGGTTGACTCCCCGACCGCATTCGATGGTGTAGCCGGGGCGGTTCCAATTTTGGATAAACCAATCCTTATACCCCGCAAAGCCGGAAGAATAGGGCGTTTCTTCCACTGTATAGCCGCTGACCTCCGAGAATTGCCGGGCGATCTGCAAAGAGTTTTCCGGCAGATAATTGAGATATTTCCAAAAGATAATTTCCCCTTGGGTATGGTAGGCAAGGATCAACCGGAAATTCTGCTGTTCCGTGAATTGTGCCATGGCTCTTGATTCCGGCGCAGACAGGGGAGAGGGGCCCACGAAATCCCGAGGACCGGGGCGGGTAAATCCTTGTTCGTATTTAATGCGTTTGGCTTCTTCCCAACCGGCGGGATAGTTCAGATTCAAATCCGTTCCCGCGATATTGGCTTTCCAGCCGTCGGGGAAAGGCAGATTCGTGTTTAAGGATTGTGCGGCGTTATATTCCCGGGATCCGGGGGCGTATTCTCCGGTTACTAAATCCACGCCGTCGGGGTTTACCATGGGTACGATGACAAAGGTGGTTCGTTGCCACAGTTGACGTACGTCACTTCCCCCTAAAGAAATGCCCAAAGAATAGGCTCGACACATTTGTTCGGTGAATTTCATCAACACCGGTGTCGTGATCCATTCGTTGGCGTGATGGGAAGCGTTATATCCGACTTTGATCGGACCTTCTCCGAAGATCAGATAAGGAATCTGTTGACCGTTGACCGACCGGCCCACTACTCCCGTTCGCAGGAAGGGGTATCGCTTGGTTAAACCCTCAATGTTCCGGCGCAAGGTTTGGGACGTATAGGGAATGTTGGTCAAAACCACCGCGTCTCTCGACGGAATGATCACCCGTTGTCCGATCTGCAACGCGTTGGGGTTTAAGTCCGGATTTGCCGTTTCGATGGCGGAAACCGAGGTGTTATACCGCCTTGCAAGATCAAAAAAAGTATCTCCTTGCCGGATCAAATAGGTCTGATACCCCATAATATAAGGCTCTAATGCCGCCCATGTCCGAGGTCCAACCACACCGTCGGGAGAAAGCCCCACCGACCGCTGAAACCGTATTACCGCATTTTGGGTACGGGTGCCGAAAATTCCGTCCACCGTCCCCGAATTAAATCCCAACCGATTCAAAATTGCCTGCAAAAGGGAAACGTCCGGCCCTCGGGAATTTAATCTGATCGTGTCCATCGTCATTCCTCCTAAATTCATTTGTATTATGTTATGAGGGATTGTAGGAGATTTAGACTTTTATTTCAGAATTGAAAAAAAGAGGTGTTTCGTCTTGAATCTGTTTCACTATATTTTCGGTCATAGTTGTGTAATCTGCGGAAAAACCATTGATCCTTGGTGTTCCGAGGAAATTTGCGACGAATGCACCAAAGAGATCGCAAGGCGCAAATTGTGGATTCCTTTGGACGCTTTTGAGAGTGTCGTGTCTTTGTATTATTTTCAAGAACCCATGCGTGTCGGATTGCATCGGTTCAAATATGACGGAAAGAAAGCCTTTGGGGTCTATATGGGGCGGCAGTTGGCGGAGCGATACCGTCAGCGAGGAGATGTTGCTGACGTGGTAACCTGCGTTCCTCGGGCAGCGGACGGAAAACCGCGTATGTATAATCAAAGCGCCGTGATCGCCAAGGTCGTTGCCAAAGAATTAAATCTTCCCTTTGATCCGAAGTTGTTGCGAAAGGAACGGGGAATCCGGACGCAGACCGAATGCGAAACCTCTTTGGAACGAGCGGAAAACGCCCGACAGGGGTATCGCAAGGGATCTTCCCGGCGGAAGATCAACGGTCAACAAATTTTATTGGTGGACGATCTGTTCACTACCGGCGCAACGGCGTGGGCTTGCCACGACGTTTTGAAAGACGAAGGCGCTCAAGAATGTCTCGTGTATACGCTTCTTCGGAATCAGAGGGACCGATCCAAACCCTTCTTACTGAATTTTGATCGACAAACCACGCGCTTGAAATATGCTACTTTGTTAGAAATTCTACGACAACCCCGACGCAAATTCGTACAATAAAAATATTTTTTTATGGTTCACAGGTATTAGCCTGTGATTTTTTAATGCAAAATTCACCAGTAAAGGAATAATCTAATATGTTACTTGTCTGTAATATTCGTATTTTTAGTGTTATACTAAACCTAAACTTATGAGTTTAGGAGTGAGGGGTATGATTGACAAAAGAATCGGGATTCGCGTAAAAGAATGCAGAGAAAACTTAAATTTAACACAAGAAGAATTTGCAGAAAAAATTGGTGTTGGCTCAAATTATATTTCATTGATCGAACGGGGAGAATCTTTTCCCCGCTACGAGGTTCTCATTGATCTGATCAACGGTTTGGAAACTTCCGCAGATTATATTTTTCAGGACGTGTTGACCCGCACGGCACAGTATAAGGCTTCCGAACTTTGGGAGAAAATTCAAGAGCTTCCCGCCGAAAAGCAGAATTGGATTTTAAAGTCCATAGAAAATATGGTAAATTCTTAAATTGCAAAAAAATGATGATTTTTTGCCTCCGAAGTTTTCGGGGGCAAATTTTTTCAGAACTGTTAGCAACTGCTAACTTTTTATGAAAAACGTGATTTTGCACTTGTATTTTTTCTTCGGGTATGCTATAATAAGGAAAAGGAAACCAGTTTTACGTTTAAAATTTTAGTTATGAGGAATCTCTATGAAGAAGACTTATATCGTTACCGGAATGTCCTGCGCCGCCTGTTCTGCCCGGGTCGAGAAAGCCGCTGCGACCGTAAAAGGGATCGGCTCTGCTTCCGTGAACCTTGCCACCGGGAAACTGACGGTGGAGCTGGGAACGGCGACGGAAGATGCGTTATTTTCCGCCGTACGTAAGGCAGGATATGGAATCCGCTATCCGGAAGAAGAAGCAAAACCGGAAAAAGATACCATGAAATTGCGACTGATTTTATCGGCGATTTTTGCGATACCCTTGTTTTATATTGCCATGGGACCTATGATCGGTCTGTGGGTTCCGTCGTATTTTTCTCCCGACGGAAGTCCGGTGGGGTACGCCGTTTTGCAGTTGTGCCTTGCCTTGCCCTGCATGATCATCGGGGAATCTTTTTATCGCAAAGGAATTTCGGCGTTGTTCCGGGGACACCCCGATATGAACAGTTTGGTTGCGTTGGGTACCCTTGCCGGGTTTACCGCAAGCGTCTGGACTCTTGTCCGGATCTTGCAAGGAGATCTGCACGCCGTTCATCACGGATTGTATTTTGAATCGGTGGGTGTGATCTTGACCTTGGTGACCTTGGGAAAAACCATGGAAGCCCGGTCGAAAAAGAAAACCTTTGCGGCGATCCGTGCCTTGACCGCTTTGGCACCCCAGACCGCCTTCGTGGAGAGAGACGGCGAGGTGGTGGAGATCCCCATCGAAGATCTTCACGCCGGACAGATTGCAATCGTTCGTCCCGGAGGGCGGATTCCTGCCGACGGCACCGTGGTTTCCGGAACGGCGGCGGTGGACGAATCTATGCTGACCGGAGAATCCATACCCGTGGAAAAGGGTGTGGGGGATACGGTATGGGCGGCAACCATCAACACCAACGGAGAACTGCGTTTACAGGTTTCCAAAACCGGAGGAGAGACCCTCTTATCCGGGGTGATCCGCATGGTGGAAGACGCCCAAGGCAACAAAGCCCCGGTGGCGCGGTTGGCAGACAAAATTTCCGGAATTTTCGTGCCGGTGGTTCTTGCCATTGCGTTGATTTCTTCCCTTGTTTGGGGTCTTGCCGGGAAAGACCCGGAATTCGTGTTGAATATTTTCGTTTCGGTTTTGGTTATCGCTTGTCCTTGCGCCTTGGGATTGGCGACCCCCACCGCCATTTTGGTGGGAACCGGAAAGGGTGCGTCCAACGGCATTTTGATCAAGGGTGGCGACGTATTGGAAAAGACCCACCAAGTAGACACGGTGGTTTTTGACAAGACCGGAACCCTGACCGAGGGACACCCCCAAGTGACCGACCTGATTCCCGAAGGGGGACAAAACGAAACCGAACTGCTTTATTTCGCCGCTTGTGCGGAACGATCTTCGGAACACCCCCTGGCGTCGGGAATCGTCCGCGCCGCAGAAGAACGAAACGTTGCCTTGACCGACCCTGCGTCCTTTGAAGCCTTTGGCGGGTTTGGGTTGAAGTCGGTGGTGGACGGTCAGACGATTTGCATCGGAAACGCCAAGTTGATGAGCGAATTTTTGACTCTGTCGCCCCATATGACTACCACCGCGGAATCTTTGGGCGCGGAAGGGAAGACCCCGGTTTTCGTTGCGAAAAACAACGAGTTGTTGGGAATAATCGCCTTAGCAGATCGGGAACGTCCCGAAAGTGTTCAGGCGGTGTCGATGCTGAAAAAAGAGGGGATCAAGGTGGTTATGCTTACGGGAGACCGGAAGGTCACCGCCCATGCCATCGCCGCCCGGTTGGGTATTGACGAAGTGGAAGCGGAAGTGTTGCCCCAGGAAAAACACGCCGTGATCCGCAAATTGAAAGAATCCGGTCGTACCGTCGCCATGGTGGGCGACGGCATCAACGACGCCCCCGCCTTAGCGGAGGCCGACGTGGGAATCGCCATCGGTTCGGGAACCGACGTCGCGATCGATTCTGCCGATTTGGTGCTGATGAAAAACGACCCGAGAGGCGTTTCTTCCGCCCTTCGCCTTTCCCGGGCGACCATGCGGAATATTAAGCAAAATCTCTTTTGGGCGTTTGCCTATAATACGGCGGGAATCCCTGCGGCGGCTGGACTTTTGACCCTGTTCGGCGGCCCGCTTTTGAATCCTATGATCGGGGCGGCGGCAATGTCTTTGTCCTCGGTCTGCGTGGTGGGAAATGCTCTGCGCCTCAATCGACTGAAATTGACGTTCCCCATTTCCCCCTGTTCCGATTCTTGTGAAATTCAAATCAAAAAGGAGAATAAAACCATGAAAACTACGACTTTAATCGTTCCCGATATGATGTGCGGCCATTGTGAAAAAACCATTCGCACCGCTCTCTCTGCGCTGGAAGGTGTGGGCGACATCGCCGTTGACCTGACCAAAAAGACCGTCGCCGTCAACCATGATGATGCGGTCACTCCTCAAATGCTTTTAGACACCGTCGCCGCCGAAGACTTCCACCCGGAACTTCAATAAAAAAACAACGCCGTCCGAAATTCGGACGGCGTATTTATATCTGGTTGATTGCTTACAATCCCGCAATTAGTTTTGCTTTAATTTCCGCAAATTCTTCTTCCGTAAGAACCCCGGCATCTAACAAATCTTTTGCTTCTCTTATTCTTTGACAGTTATCCACTCGATTTGGTATTCGATACCTGACAATTCTCCCATCTTGTTTATGTAGTTTTCGATAAGGTCTTTTGCTCGTTCTTCTGCGGATTTCAATAGTCCGGAGTTTGCGTTGACTGTTTCTTCCATTTTCCCTTGTGCGTTGTTGATGGCGGATAGTTGATCTTCATCGGTGATTTTATTTTTATTAAAGAATGAGTCTTCCGAAATATAGCAGGAGTCTTCTGTGAGACTTTTTTGATCAAATCCAATGCTCAAAACTTCTGCGTTAGGGATGGAAACTTTTACTTTGTTTTCGTTGATTTCAATCTGAACTTTCTCCATGTTGATTCCGACTTTTGCAACTCCGGTGTATTCGACCCAGAATTCGCGGGCAGTTTCACCCCAATGGGAAATGCCTGTTCCGGCTTCTTTTTTGGATCTTGCGACGTTGTGATATTTACATTCCAACGTAGCTAAATTACAAATAGAACGTATTTGCACGATGTCCGGTTCTTTAATCTCTTTTTCTTCTTTTTTGCAACCACAGAGAAGGATAATGGGTAATAAGATTGTTATAATAAGCGGAATGATTTTTTTCATATTTTTTAACCTCCGTAAACAACTTCAAGTTTGTATTCGCTGTCAACTGCGTTCAGCCAAGGTTTGAATAGTGCTTCGACGGTAGAGATTGCGTTCGTTTTTGCGGCATCTTTGATTACGGTATCTTGTTCTAATCTCTGTTTTAAATCATTGAGGCAAAATTGATATGCTTCTAACGTAACGGTTTCTGTTTCGTATTTATCTTTCATATAGATAAAGTGCATATGATCGTTATCCATTACAACATCGTAATTTTGGATTTCAACGGCAGGAACAACAATTTTAATTTCTTTTGTATCTTCCTTAATATCAAAGGTGATTTTATTAAAATCAATTCCGGCAGTAACAATTCCTTCATAGGCAACGTAGAATTTTGTCTTTTTTCCGTCGTCGGTTTTACGTTCTGCGACGGCATTGTAGATGTATTCTGCGGTTCCCAATTCACTAATTTCCAAAACTTCTTTAAGAGAGGATTCGGATATAGTGGTAAGTTGTCCTTCCTTGTTTGTTGCACCGATGATGAGTGCTCCGACTCCGATTAAGACAACTAACGACAGGGCGAGAATGATGATTGTTTGCCACTTCATTCCTTTGAAAATGTCAAGAATTTTTGCAAACAGTTTTTGAAATAGGTTTTTTTCTTCCATGATGTTTCTCCTTTTTGGTTTTTTACAGCCTTTGTAATTTTCGCGAGGGGATTTTTTGCACAAAAAAAGTGCAGCCAACAAGGGCTGCACCGAAAAAGTGTAATCCCTCGTTGCTGCTAAACAATTTCGAAACCGTGTATTACGGATACGCGAAAGAGAGAGAAAACACCTTTTTCCAAGATATTTTCTCCGTAACACACGTTTTTTATGAAATTGTTTAGCAAGAATATTATATCATTTTATCCTTAGCTTGTCAATACTTGTCGAAAAATGACGAAGAAAAAGGAGTAAAAAAATCCTTCTCGGAAAGAGAAGGATTTAATATTCTATTCAATCAATAACATTTTGAGCAAGCCGTTAATCCCTTTGATTGAGCGGCAGAGAGGGTGGATTCATAAATCGCTTTTGCGCGGGAAAGTCCGGAACAGTGCTTTGTGGAATGGTATTTTTTTCCTGTTTCCGTTATGTAGACGGTTTTAGATGAGGTGTCTTGGGTTGGATTTGACGTCGTTTCCGAATTTGAGGTCTCAGAGGTGCTTTCTGATTTGGTTGATTCCGAGGTGGAATGGTCCGAGGTCGAGGGGGAGGAAGTTTCGGTGTCTGTATTTTTCATATTTTCCGAAGTGGTGTCAGAATTTGTGTCAGTTACGTCTTCGGAAGAAGCGTCTGTGCTTTGCGTAATCTGGGACGTTGCGGTGCTTACGGTTTGAAAATGGGAATCTTCGATATTACTTGTTAAAGTCGTTGATAGGTTTTCCGTTCCCGTGATTGAAGGATTTTCTATGACGTCGGTGCAACAAGCGAAGGTTAACGTGGTAATCATTGCCAACAAACAGCAGAATATCGCCTTGAAAAGTTTCATTTTGGTTATCTCCCGGAATTTTTTAACTTTTTTAATATAGAAATCAATCGTTTGATTTGATTAAATCTTTCACCGTCTCGCTTGCCAGAATCAGCCCGGCGCAGGCGGGGACGAAGACGATGCTTCCCGGGGCGTGGCGGGGGGAAGTTTCGTCGGGGACGACGACTTTTTTCGGTTCTTCTTCCGAGTAGACCACTTTCAGCCGGGGAATATTGCGTTGCTTCAATTCTCTGCGGAGAATTCTTGCCATGGGACACCCCTGGGTTTTGTAAAGGTCGGTGACTTTTAATTTTGTGGGGTCTAATTTATTGCCGGTTCCCATGGACGAAATGATGGGAATTTTTTGTTCCGTCGCTTGGCAAATCAGGTGGATTTTCGAGGTCATGGTGTCGATGGCGTCGATGATATAATCAAATTGGGAAAGGTCGATTTTGTCGGCATTTTCCGGGGTATAGAACAGGTCGACGGTGTGCACCTTACATTCGGGAGCGATGACGGATACCCGTTCTTTCGTGACTTCAGTTTTCGGGCGTCCGACCGTCTCCGTCGTTGCGTACAGTTGTCGGTTCAGGTTGGTTTCCGAAAAGATGTCGCAATCAATCAGAGTCAGTTCCCCCACTCCCCCTCGGGCAAGTCCTTCCACGGCGTATCCACCAACGCCTCCCAGTCCGAACACTGCCACGTGGGCGTTGGCTAATCGTTTGATATTTTCCGTCCCGATGAGAAGTTCGGTGCGTTGCAATCGACTCATGACGTGGCTCCTTTGTTGATTTGCTTTTATTATACCCTGTTTTTTTTCTTCTGTCAAGGAGTTTTGCATATTTTCCGGAAATTCGGGTGAAAATAAGGGCAAGAAATTTCCATAAAGGAGCGTTTGCTATGAGTAAATTTTACCGAAACGGCAAAAGTTTTTGGGGCAGTTTGACCAAGGGAAGCGGATTATATCTTCTTCTGGGGGGAACGGTCTTGGTGGTGTTGAGTGTGGCGTCTCTCTTATTTGTTCCCGGGGAGGGAGAGAAGGAAGTTTCTCTGCCCACCGACACCTCGTCCCTTCAATCTTCGGTCAGTGATTCACAATCTTCTGTTACCGATTCCGATCTCGTCAGCGATACGGAATCGACCCATTCTTCCGACAGTGCCGCCAACGCGCCGGTGGACGATCCGGAAAAGATAGAAGACGTTGCCATGATTCAGCCGGTTTCCGGAACGGTGGGAACGGATTTTTCTTTGACCGTACCGGTCTTTTCCGAAACCATGAACGATTGGCGGGTTCATCAGGGAATTGATTTTCTGACCGAGGGAGAAGCGGAAGTTTACGCCGTCGCCGACGGAATCGTGGAAAACGTCTATACCTCGGAATTAATGGGGTTGACGGTGGAGATCCGCCATGCTGACGATACGTTATCTATCTACCAATCCCTGTCCGGAGAAGCGAAAGTTATTGAGGGGCAGGAAGTGAAGCAAGGGGATCTTTTGGGCATGACCGGTGTTTCCGCCGACAGTGAGTGCTTGGAGGGAAATCATCTCCACTTTGCTCTGTTGCGAAAGGGCGTTTATTTGGATCCCAATGACCGATTTGCCTCCTGAATTTCTGTATCGGGATAAAATGCGGTGAGAATTTCCCGATAATCGGCGCCTCGTTTTGCCATTTCGTTGGCTCCGTACAGGGACATTCCCACTCCCTCTCCCTGCCCCCAGCACCGGAAGGTTACGGCGGATGCCGTGATTTTGACGGTAAATGCCGGGGAGGGGAGTTCGAACCGGTTCATCATCTCTTTTCCCGTCAAGACGTTATTGCCCGAAGTGACCGTTTCCACCCGGCCGCTTTGGGCATTTTTCACGTAAAAAGAGGACCCGTAATTGGGAAAAACGGCGGTGAATTCTTCCAAGGGAACGGTCACCGTGGATTCGTAGACGTTGCTGGTTTCGTCAAAAGGACATTCCACCCCGATCTCGGTTTTTCCCCAAGAAACCGGAAAAACGGTGGCTTCGGGGTACGCTTTGCCATCTTTTATGAGAAATTCGCCCCACGTTTCTTCGACCGCCTGCTGAATTTGAACCCAATATTGGGAGAACCAATAATCGCCCCACGCCTCTTTTGCCTGTTCCGCCGTGAGCACCGAAAGCCCGTCCCCGGTGCCGGTTTCTCGATAGGCGGCGATCAGGTTCGTGGTGGCGACTACTGCGGCGGCTTTCAGGGCTTGCGGCTGATACCCCCGCACGTCCATCGCCCCCACTGCGCCCAAAATCAAATCTGCGGCAGGTACCGAAACGCCGTTGTATAAGATCTGTTCCGGTAAGGGCAGATTCGACGTTCCGGATTCCGGAATAGGGGAGATTCCCAGACACAGAATGGGAGCGAGAAAGAACAAAAGGGTAAAGAGTGATAAAAAAGTAAGAAAAGAACGCATAAAATCCCTCCGAATCTCTTGACGAATCCAAAAAAATATGGTATAATATACGATAATATAAAATTTATAATGAGGTATTGTACCCTATACAGTCTCCACGTTCAACTTCCCTGTGTTGAGCGTTTTGATAAATGTGAATGTTTTGGAGGTGTGTTCTCTTGTTTGAGACCCAAAGTGAAAAGGATCTTGTGATCGACCGGTTGTGTGAAGATTACCGCGCGACCAATTTTATTGACCCCCACGTCTATGAAAACTATAAGATCAAACGGGGGCTTCGGGAACCGGACGGTTCCGGCGTCATGGCAGGTGCCACCCGCATCTGTTCCGTTCGCGGTTACGTCATCGAAGACGGAGATCGAATCCCTTCTCCCGGTCAGTTAATCTACCGGGGAATCGACGTCAATTCCCTTTTGAAGGGATACGATGCGGAAGGGCGTTTCGGATTTGAAGAAGTGGTTTACCTTCTTTTGATGGGGAAATTACCTTCTTCCTCCGAGTTGGAAGAATTCAAAGCCCTGCTGGTTTCCTTGCGGGAATTGCCCGACCACTTTACCGAAGATATGATCATCAAAGCTCCCTCTCGGGACGTGATGAACAAAATGGCACGGTCGGTTCTGGCGATGTATTCTTACGATGACAATCCCGACGATATTTCCCTGCAAAATTTGTTGCGGCAGGCATTGATGCTCATTGCTCGGCTTCCCATCATCGCCGTTCAGGCCTATCAGGTCAAAAAACGTCATTACGATCGGGAGAGTATGTATTTGCACTTGCCCTGTGACGAATACGGCACGGCGGAAAATTTCCTGCATATTTTACGCCCCGATCAGCAATTCACCCCTGAAGAGGCGCATCTGCTCGATGCTTGTCTGATCCTGCACGCGGAACACGGCGCCGGCAATAACTCTGCCTTCTCCACCCGGGTTCTGTCTTCCACGGGAACGGATACATACGCCGCGATCTCTGCTGCCATCGGCTCTCTGAAAGGACCTCGCCACGGTGGTGCGAATCTGCAAGTCTGCCGTATGATGGAAGATATTAAAGCCAACGTTTCCGACTGGACCGACGAACAGGAAGTTCAGGAATATCTGTGCAAGATCCTGCGGAAAGAAGCGGGAGACGGTAGCGGATTGATCTACGGCATGGGGCACGCCGTCTACACCTTGTCCGATCCTCGGGCGGTGGCGCTGAAGCAACGTGCCGGAACTTTGGCGCGGGTCAAGGGAATGGAAGCCGAATTCAATCTTATTTCCTTGGTGGAAAAATTGGCACCCTCCGCCTTTGCGGAAGTCCGCGGGGTCGATAGAATTATATGTGCCAACGTGGACTTGTATTCCGGCTTTATCTACAGAATGTTGGAGATCCCCACGGAACTGTACACTCCTCTGTTTACCATTGCTCGGGTTGCCGGGTGGTGCTCCCATCGGGTAGAGGAACTGTCTTCCGGTTCCAAGGTAATCCGTCCTGCATATAAATTTATCGGTGGCAAACACCTTTACGTTCCTCTTAACAATCGTAAGTAATTCCGGAGGTGGCGACGAATGTCGAGCAACTGGACGAAACTGAAACGTAAATTGCAACAACTACGGAGCGCGGGAATGAAATTCAGCCCCGGGGCGGAAGAAAAAAACCGCAAAAAACGGAGAATGAAACCGGAACCTTCCGATTCCGTGCCCATTAAACGGTATTATTTTCGGCGGTTTTTCTATGCTTTTTCCGTGTTCTTTATTATTTTCGGATTGATCGGTGTGGTTTGGTTCGTGTATCACGAAGACCCCAACGCCTTCGGCCGTGCGGAAAAGTATTATCAGCAAGGACTTGCCGCCCAAGAACAGAACGATCTGAAGCGGGCTTTGGAATGTTATGAAAAGTGCCTTGAGATCGCCCCGGAAGATCTGAATGCGCGCCTGCAATCGGTTTTGATCTATCGGGCACAGGGAAATTACGCCGAGGCGGAATCTCTGCTCAACGAGGGACTGAGTCTCCAGCCCCGCTACGAAGAATACTATCGACAGATGGTCTATTTGCTTACGGAACAAAATCGCGTGTCCGAGGCGTTGGATTATCTGGATAGCATTACCGCTACCTATATCGTCGTAAAACTTAACGCGGAACGCCCCGGTGCCGTGGTGTCCAGCCCTCTCCCCGGAACCTTTACCTCCGCCGTGGACGTAACCTTGATGATTCCGAAAAATACCACGGTTTATTATACCACCGACGGTACTGCTCCCAATCGGAATTCTGCCGTTTACAGCGAAGGGGAAACCATTAAAGTGGAAAAAGGGACGGTGAATATTCGCGCCGTTGCCATCAACGATGCCGGAATGCCCGGTACGGAATTCGACGTTTCTTATCGCGTCTATAACGAACGCACCAAATACGAATTCAAAGATCCTAAAGTGGAAAAACTGGTTCGCTTGGTTTTGGATAAAAAATCCGGCACGATCTATTACAAAGATCTGGAATCGGTTACTACGTTAGACTGTGTGGCAGGCGCTGCCGCCGGTGTCAGCGGAAGCATTACCACTTTGGACGATCTTTTGGAAATGGCGAACTTGAAGACCGTCAACCTCAACGGCGAAAAAGAGATTTCTTCTTTTGATCCGTTGCGCCGCTTGACGCAACTGCAATCCCTGTCCCTGGACGGTTGCAATCTGACCGACGGAAAATTTTCTCAGATCGGAAATATTATTTGGTTGTCTTCTCTGTCGGTGCAGAACAACGCACTGACCACCCTTGCCCCGATCTCTTCCATGCTTTCTTTGACGGAATTGGACGCATCGGGCAATCAGATCAAAACCGTTCCCTCCCTTACCCGCTTGTCTCTTTTGCGTAAGCTGGATCTTTCGGGGAACGCTCTGACGTCGGCAGCGTGGCTCTCTAACCACAAAACTCTTTCGTCTTTGAATTTGTCTAACAATTTGATCGGGGATATTTCTCCCCTCTCCACCTGCTCGGCGTTGACTGACCTGAACGTAGCGTCGAATCTGTTTACTTCTCTGGTTCCCCTTGCGGGTTGTACCCGATTGGAGACGCTGGACGTCAGCGGAAATGAGATTGGCTCTTTGGCAGATCTGAAAGAACTGACGGCGTTAAGTAATCTTTCTGCCGCCGATACGAAGATCTCTTCCATTGAACCTCTTTCGGGAATGTCTGCCTTGACTACGTTGAACGTATCCGGGACAGCGGTTCGGGATTTTACTCCCGTATCTCAAACCAAATTGAAAAATCTGTACGCCGCCGGCTGTGACATCAGCGATTTGACCACCATGGTCATGCTTTCGTCCTTGGAAATGCTGGACGTTTCGGGAAATCTGCTCAATGAGATCGGCGCCGTTGCCCTGATGTATCAATTAAACGTTCTCAACGTCAGCAACAATTACGTTACGGATTTTTCACCCCTTTTGAACTGCACGCGCTTGCGGTCAGTAAACTGTAAGGGAAGTAAAATCGCAGACTCGGTTCTTGCCGGATTGGAAAAGAACAAAGTTTCGGTTGTTCAATAATCTTGTGTAAAATTTTATTTTCATATAACGCAAAAAGGAGAAGATTTCATTATGGCATACTATTACGAAGAATGTTCTCATACGTTCAGTGAATATCTGTTGGTTCCCGGGTATTCCGGCGCGGAACATATCCCCACCAACGTATCGTTAAAGACCCCCTTGGTCAAATTCCGCAAAGGGGAAGAACCTGCCATTACCATGAATATCCCCCTGGTTTCTGCCATCATGCAGTCGGTTTCCGATGATAAAATGGCGATTGCCTTGGCAAAAGAAGGGGGCGTAGCCTTTATTTACGGATCTCAAACCATCGAAGACGAAGCCGCTATGGTTCGTCGGGTGAAGGGATACAAAGCCGGATTCGTTTCTTCCGATTCTAATATCCGTCCTGACCAGACCTTGGCTGACGTGTTAGCTTTAAAAGAACGGCAAGGACACTCCACCATCGCCGTCACCGAAGACGGAACGTCCAACGGGAAACTGTTGGGGATCGTTACCGGACGTGATTACCGGGTCAGCCGCATGTCTCTCGACGAGAAGGTGGAAACTTTCATGACTCCCCTGGAAAAACTGATTACTGCTCCTGAAGGAACCACCCTGAAGGAAGCCAACGATATTATTTGGGATCACAAACTGAATTCCTTGCCCATTCTGTCTTCCGACGGAAAACTGGTTTCTTTCGTGTTCCGTAAAGACTATGAACAACACAAGGAAAACCCCATGGAACTTTTGGACTCTCAAAAGCGCTACGTCGTTGGTGCCGGAATCAATACCCGGGACTATGCGGAACGGGTTCCTGCTTTGGTTGATGCAGGGGTTGACGTTCTTTGTATTGACTCTTCCGAAGGATTTACCGAATGGCAGAGCCGTACCATCAAATTTGTTCGGGAAAAATACGGCGATACCGTTAAAGTCGGTGCCGGAAACGTCGTGGATCGGGACGGATTCCGTTTCCTCGCCGAAGCCGGTGCAGACTTTATTAAGATCGGAATCGGCGGCGGTTCTATCTGTATCACCCGCGAAACCAAGGGCATCGGTCGTGGACAAGCCACCGCGGTCATCGAAGTTGCCAAGGCACGGGACGAATATTTTGAAGAAACCGGCATTTACATTCCCATCTGCTCCGACGGCGGTATCGTTCACGATTATCACATGACCCTTGCGCTTGCTATGGGTGCGGATTTCTGTATGCTGGGACGCTATTTCTCCCGGTTTGAAGAATCCCCCACCAACAAAGTCATGGTCAACGGCAACTACATGAAAGAATACTGGGGCGAAGGTTCTGCCCGCGCCCGCAACTGGCAGAGATATGACCTGGGCGGAGCGGCAAAACTGTCCTTCGTAGAAGGGGTCGACTGCTACGTTCCCTATGCGGGTCTTCTCCACGATAACGTGGGTATTACCCTGAGCAAAATCCGTTCTACCATGTGCAACTGCGGAGCTCTCTCGATCCCCGAATTGCAGGAAAAAGCAAAACTGACTTTGGTCAGCTCGGTTTCCATCGTCGAAGGCGGCGCTCACGACGTTGTGGTTAAGGATAAAGTTCAGAATTAAAAGAGAATTTGATGTGTTCTTTCTTTTTCAGGAGAAAAAGAAAGAACCAAAGAAAAAGCCAAATTGCCGGCGGAAGTTCTTCCGCCGGTAGTTCTTTGTTTATGATTGCCTTTCTTTGATCGAAACTTACTCAATGTTGATTTCATTTTTTCAGGAGAAAAAGAAAGAACCAAAGAAAAAGCAAATTGCCGGCCGGTAGGTTTTTAGAAAAATTTTATATTATTGACAGAAATATTTTTTCAGAAGATTTTTGTCTTGACATTTCTAAAAAAATGTGGTACAATATATTCCGTGTCCGAAGTATGGTAAGAGTCCGTAAACGAGGCGGTCTTAAATTTAAGGGAATACAAAATTCGTAAAAAACTTAATATGGAGAGTTATCGAAGTGGTCATAACGAGGCGGTCTTGAAAACCGTTTGCCTTCACCGGCGCGTGGGTTCGAATCCCACACTCTCCGCCAGAAAACCCGACAAGTTTTGACTTGTCGGTTTTTCAATGAATTTATGGCGGGTGATGAATTTAATTTTATCTGAGGTAAAGCCGAAGATTTTATCAGATTGTATATATTTTACACAAAACAAAAAGTGCCGAATAAAATCGGCACTTTTTACATTTTCGTTTTCTTCAGCTGAGTAATGCGCGGTCGTTGGCAAATTCCGCACCGCTGACCCGGGAGAAGGCTTCCAAAAGTGCCTCTACGGTCAAGGCTTTCTTTTCTTCCCCGGAGACGTCCAGAATAATTTTTCCGGCGTTCATCATAATCAGACGGTTGCCGTGGGCAATGGCGTCCTTCATGTTGTGGGTGACCATCAAAGCGGTCAATCCTTCGTCCCGAATAATCTTATCGGAAAGGTTCAGAACCTTTTCCGCGGTCTTCGGGTCAAGGGCGGCGGTATGTTCGTCCAA
Organism: Eubacteriales bacterium; assembly: GCA_045603745.1. Classification (GTDB taxonomy): domain Bacteria; phylum Bacillota; class Clostridia; order Oscillospirales; family UBA644; genus RGIG995. The sequence goes on from JAZUMQ010000001.1 coordinate 24,467, forward strand.
AAGGAGCATCTGGGGACGGTTCATGGTTGCCATAAGCAAGGTCAACGCCTGACGCTGTCCGCCGGAGAGCAGACCTACCTTCGTGGAAAGGCGGTCCTCCAACCCCAAGCCCAGCTGTGCTAATTGTTCTTTGTATTCCGCCCGTTCTTTTGCGGTGATGGACCAGCCCAAGCCCCGCTTTTTCCCCCGGCGTTTTGCGAGGGCAAGATTTTCTTCGATCCACATATCGGCGCAAGTGCCCATCATGGGGTCTTGGAATACGCGCCCCAAGTATGCGGCACGTTTTGCCTCGGGCAGACGTGTTACGTCTTTTCCGCCGATTTCGATGGTTCCCGAATCGACTAAAAAAGTACCCGCCACAGCGTTGAGCATGGTGGATTTTCCGGCGCCGTTGCCTCCGATGACGGTGACAAAATCCCCTTCGTTCAAGGTCAGGGAAACGCCGTTGAGAGCGACTTTCTGATTGACGGTACCGGCGTTAAAGGTTTTGGTAATCTCGTTGAGTTTCAGCATATCAGTGGGCGCCTCCCTTCCGAGTACGTACTTTCCCGAAGAATTTTTTCAACTGCGGAACGGAAAGGAACACGGCAACTGTGATGGCTGAGAAGAGTTTTAGGTCGGTGGTTTCCAGACCCAGCCACAAAACGAATGCCAAAACCGCGTAATATACGATGGCACCGAAGGTGGTTCCGAAAAGACGGATTGCGAAATTGGAGATGCGCCCGAAGGTTACTTCTCCGATGACAACAGCCGCAAGTCCGATGACGATGGCACCCCGCCCCATGTTGATGTCAGCATTGCCTTGATACTGAGCGAGAACGCCCCCGGCAAGTCCCACAAGTCCGTTGGAGATTACAAGTCCCAGCACTTTCATGCGGTCGGTGTTAATTCCTTGAGCACGGGCCATGCGTTCATTTCCGCCGGTGGCACGAACGGCGCACCCAAGTTCCGTACCAAAGAACCAATACAGAAGTATGACGACGCCGATGACGAATACGGCAGAAACCACGATTGCCATGGTATTATCGAAACTGGTAAGTAACAAATCATATTTAGTACGGCTGATGGTGACGTTGGATTTTCCCATAATACGCATATTGATGGAATACAACGCCAACTGGGTCAAAATTCCCGAAAGAATGGCGGGAATTTTGAAGACCGTATGCAATACCCCGGTGACCAGCCCCGCCAACATTCCCGCAATTACGGCAAAGAGAATGGCGACCAGCGGATCCACGCCGGCGGCGATCATCACCGCCGCCACCGCACCACCGGTGCAGAGGCTTCCGTCCACGGTCAGGTCCGCAATGTCCAGAACTTTATAGGTGACGTAGATCCCCATGGCGAGGATCCCCCAAATCAGTCCTTGGGCAACGGAACCGGGAAGAGAGTTGAGTAGGGATAAAATATTCATGATAGAAATCCGTTCTTAAATTACTTTTTCAGAGAATCGGGCATGGTCAGTCCCAATTCGGTCATAGCGGTTTCGTTGACGACCAGCTTGAGGCTGGAGGTGTCAAACTTGAAGATGGGCATTTCAGCGGGATTTTTGCCGTTTTCCAAAATGTCGTAAGCCATAAGGCCTGCCTGATAACCAAGATCATAGTAGCTCAATGCGTAAGCCGCAAGCATTCCACCGTTTGTCATACCTTCTTCGCAGCAGAAGACGGGAATTTTGTTGGCGGTGGTGATGTTGGTCATGGCGGCAACGTTGGAAGCGATCAGGTTGTCGGTGGGTTCATAGAACGCGTCTACTTCGGTGCAAGCCTGGGTGACTACCGAAGCGATTTCGTTGGAATCGGCAACGGTGTAGAGTTTTACGGTGTAGTTTTCTGCTTCAAAGGCTGCCTTTGCTTCGTTTGCCTGAATCTGGGAGTTTTCTTCTCCGGAAGCGTAGACGATACCGATGGTCTTAGCATCGGGAGCGAAAGCCTTAACCAAAGAAATCTGAGCAGAAACGGGGTTGTAGTCGGAAGCGCCGGTGACGTTCGCGCCGGGAGCATTGTCCGACGTTACCAAGCCGGAGCCTTCGTAACTGGTGACGGAAGTGCCGACTACGGGAATGGTGGAAGTCGCTTCCATGGCGGCTTTTACCGCGTTGGTAGCGTTTGCCATAATCAGATCGACCTTGCCGTTGACAAAACCGTTGACGATGGTGGTGCAGTTGGTGGCTTCCCCTTGAGCGTTCTTTTCGTCAAAGGTGACTTTGTCGCCCAATTTTTCGGTCAGAGCCGCTTTGAATCCTTCGGTGGCGGCGTCCAGCGCATCATGTTCCACCAGCTGGCAAATTCCGACGGTGTAGGTGCCGTCGTCGGCGGTGTTTTGACAAGCGGTCAATACGCCCAGGGTCAAAAGCATAACCAGGGCAAGTGTCAAAGAAAGAAGTTTTTTCATGGTGATTCTCCTCTGTTAATAAGTTACAAATTTATATTGAAGCCCTAAAGGGTGTTCAATCGAATAAAAATACAAAAACCTTTGCGGTCTGAATATGACGCAGGGGGCAAAAACGCAAAAATCCAAGATGCCTGTTTTGTGCACTAATATAATAAATATTATACCACAAGGAACGAATTTGTCAAGAAATCCGAAGGAATCTTCACAGAAAATTCAGAAAACGACTATTTATGCATTGAAAACTGAATATTATGCAATTGTTTCTCCGGGAAAACTTTGGTAACTACTCTTGACAATCGACGAGAAATATTATATAATGTAGAGTAGACACATAACGAGACAAACAGAGTACTTTTAGGAGAACGCAGAATACATGGGATTTTTTACGAAGGATATAGGGATCGACCTTGGCACTGCCACGGTCTTGATCTACGTGAAGGGGAAAGGCGTCGTATTGCGGGAGCCCTCGGTGGTCTCTCTGGATCGAGATACGGGCAGAGTTTTGAAGGTGGGGCAGGAAGCCCTGGACATGTTGGGGCGTACTCCGGACAATATCGTCACCCTTCGTCCTTTGCAAGACGGGGTTATTTCCGATTATGAAACCACTGAAAAGATGTTAAAATATTTTATCCGTAAAGCCAACGGACGTTCTTTGATCAAACCAAACGTCATCGTCTGCGTTCCTTCCCGAATCAACGAAGTGGAAGAGCGCGCTGTTCGGGACGCCACCCGCTATGCCGGTGCCCGGTGGGTGGAATTGATTGAAGAACCTATGGCGGCGGCATTGGGGGCAGGAATTGACATTTCCAAGCCTCGGGGCGTGATGGTGATCGACATCGGGGGCGGAACTGCCGACGTGGCGGTTATTTCCCTGAACGACGTTGTGGTCTCCGAATCGGTTAAATGCGGGGGCGATAAGTTTGACGATGCCATCGTGCGTTACGTAAGAAAAGAGCATAACGTGATTATCGGTCAACGGACGGCGGAAGATATTAAGATCAAAATCGGTTGTCTTTCTCCCCGCCCGGAAAAATTGACCATGACCGTCCGGGGGCGGTGTGTTACTACCGGTCTTCCCAAGGAAATTACTATTTCGTCTCCCGAAGTGATGTCCGCTCTTTTAGAACCTGCAAAGAGCATCGTGGAAGCGGTTCACGACGTTCTTGCAAAAACCGCGCCGGAACTGATTTCGGATATTGCAGAAAGCGGAATCAGTCTCACGGGTGGAGGCGGATTGATCTACGGATTCGATCAGATGATCTCTTCCCGCATCGGAATTCCCGTCCGCACGGTGGAAGACGCGGTTTGTTGCGTCGTTAAGGGGACAGGAATTGCCTTAGAACACATTGATTCTTTGCGAGATGCAAAAGTCAATTTCCCCGAAAAACGGTTTTTGTAAGAAATAAGATATTGGAGAAATCTTGGATATGAAAAAAAACATTCTCATGGGGCAGTCGGGAGGACCCACCGCCGCCATCAATGCCACTCTTTCGGGTGTTCTGAAGGGTTGTCGGGAGTATTATCCCGATGCAATTTATTACGGAGCGCGCAACGGAGTCAAGGGGATTTTAAATGAAACGTTGATTCCGCTCAACGAACAACTTTCCACCGACGAACAGTTTCATGCCCTGGAAACCACTCCCGCTGCGGCGCTCGGCTCTTGCCGAATGAAATTACCCAAAGATCTTTCCGATCCGGTTTATGATACGATTTTCTCGGTTTTTGAAAAATATGAAATCGGTGCATTTTTCTATATCGGTGGAAACGATTCTATGGATACGGTGGAAAAACTTTCCAGAAAGGCCAAGGAACTGGGGAGTGACATTCGTATTATCGGCGTTCCGAAAACCATCGATAACGATCTTCCTTTTACCGACCATACCCCCGGTTTTGGATCTGCCGCAAAATTCGTGGCGACCACCGTGCAAGAAATCGCCTGTGACTGTGCTGTTTATTCTGATCCTTCCGTTACCATCGTGGAAATCATGGGGCGGGACGCCGGCTGGCTTACTGCTGCTGCCGGAATCCCCCGGTTGTACGGCGAAGATTGTGCCGATCTGATTTATCTGCCGGAAGTGGATTTCGACAGTTATCGATTTTTGCAGGATATACGCCGGAAATTCAAAGAAAAAACCACGCTGGTCGTGGCTGTCTCCGAGGGAATCCATTCCCCCGACGGAACGCTGTACGGTGCAGACCCCAACGGCAAAAAGGACGTATTCGGTCACACCATGCTTTCGGGTGCCGCTCAACGGCTCAGTCAACTGGTCAAAGAAGAATTGCGTTGTAAAGCACGTGCCATCGAATTGAACGTTCCTCAGCGCTGTGCTTCCCATTGTCTGTCTGCTACCGATATTTCCGAATCGGTCGCTTTGGGGAAAGCCGCCGTCCGGTCGGCAAAGGAAGGAAACACAGGGTTGATGATTACTTACGTGCGCAAATCCACCGACCCTTACGTAGTGGACTTCGGGTCCGTTCCGGTCAAGGATACGGCAAACAAAACCAAATACGTACCGGTGGATCAAATTTTGCCCGACGGCAGCGACGTGAAAGACGAACTTCTCTTGGAATTGGCACCCCTTATCGAAGGAGAAGTGGAAATTCCCCGCAGAAGAGGTCTTCCTATTCATTTCAAAATTCAATAATCAAAAAACGCCTTTTGTCCTATGATCTGCTCTGCAAGATCCAAATTTTTTGCCGGCAACTCCATTCGGCTGACAAATCCGTAATAACCGCTTCGGGAAACCTTAAAAAATCGGCACATTTCGCTGATTCCATATTTTTTTCTGTGTCAATACATAACTCGATATTTTACCGAAACCTTCACTTCCTTTCTCTGTTTTCGGTTATGGCGAGTGATGAAATTGCGAATTTGTTCTTTGGTAAATCCAAGTTTCTCCCCAATCTGTTGCCGTGTAAACTCTTGTTCCTTCAATTTGAGAATTTCTTTCTCATACTGTTGAATATGTCTGTAACTCCTTTTCATAGCAAAAACCTCCTGTGGTTCTATTATACCACAGGAGGCGCCTTTTTTCAATTGTCCATTTTTACTGGTTCAGTTCAGTAGAACAAACTTCCCGCCGGCAAGAAAATCAAAAGCCCCACCAACAAAAAACCAAGAAGGAATTTTGCCATGGCTTGGAAAAATAATTTGGGGGTCATGACCGTATCTCCCTTTGTTTTGAGTAAGAAAGCAAAAAAGGAACTTTTGATAAACAAAAGTTCCTTTTTGTTGGTGGACGGTAAGGAACTCGAATCCCTGACCCTCTGCACGTCAAGCAGATGCTCTACCAGCTGAGCTAACCGTCCGAATTGCCTGTATATTATACAACAAAAGCGCGTGCTTGTCAATAGAGTTCACAAAAATGTGAAATATTTTTTCTCCGCCGGGAAATCCTAACCTTTAGCAGAATTGAAATCTCTGCGTATAATGGAATCCGCCCCCTACAGAAACGGAGGAGAACGCCATGAAAGAAATGATCTTGGTTCTTTTGAAGGAAAAGGAATACGATAGATTGAAATTAGTGCTGGATCAGATTTCTCCCCGGGAATTTGCGACGGTATTTTTGGAATTGGAACCGAATATGCAGGAAGAACTGCTACAGGTGTGTCGAACTGAGGAAATGCAGAAAATCTTGGAGGAGGATACGGAAGATATTCAACTGATGGCGGCAATCACGCCCACGGAAAAACCCTATTTGAAGATCGGCGTATTTGAAACTTGGCGGCATCGGATTCCTTGGCTTCTGATTATGATGTTGTCTGCCACGTTCACGCAAATGATCATTTCCGGGTTTGAGGCAAAATTGCAATCGGTCGTGATTCTTACAGCCTTTATTCCTATGCTGATGGGAACGGGAGGAAACTGCGGAAGTCAGTCGTCGGTTTCGATTATCCGAAGTCTTTCTTTGGAGGAGATCCGTTTGCGGGACGTGTGGCAAATCTTGGGAAAAGAGTTCCGGGTCTCGCTTCTCAGCGGTTTGACCCTTGCCGCCGTCAGTTTTTTTAAAATTCTTTTTTTGGATCGTCTCCTTCTCTGTGCCGCAGAGATCGACGTCGCCATATCCTTGACGGTGTCTCTCTCCTTGGCGGTGACGGTGGTCATCGCAAAAACCGTGGGGTGCCTGTTACCTCTGTTTGCCAAGCGCTGTGGGTTTGACCCGGCGGTGATGGCTGCCCCCTTTATTACCACCATTGTGGACGCCTTGGCGTTGCTGGCCTATTTTTGCATTGCGTCTTTGTTGTTGGCAAGCCGGTTCGGTTGACGGATTCTTTTCAGGTTATATTTCGGCGGAGGAAATCCGCCGAATTTTGCTTCTTCCTTTGTTAAAAAAGAAAGGAAACTTTCCTTGTTTTGCCTTTTGAAACCTTGACAATCTGTCGAAATGTGATATAATAATAAGGTACATAAAAAAGGAAGGTCTTTCGATGATGTTACGGAATTTTATCTCTTATTACAAACCCTATCGAAAAATGTTTGTCATAGACATGGTCTGTGCCTTGTTCGTTTCGGTCTGCAATTTGATCTATCCCTATCTTGCAAAGGATATTATCAACGTTTACGTTCCCCAGAAAAATCTGCGCATGATTCTGCTCTGGGGCGGGATTTTGTTGGGAATTTACGTGATCAAAGCCCTGTTGAATTTTGTGATTCAATACTGGGGACATTTGGTTGGGGTCGGAATGCAGGGAGATATGCGAAGCGACTTGTTCCGTAAAATGCAGTCTTTGCCTTTTTCCTTCTTTGACGACAACAAAACCGGCTCTCTTATGTCTCGGGTGACCAACGATTTGCAGGATATTTCCGAATTGGCACATCACGGGCCGGAAGATCTGTTTTTGTCCTTGCTCTCCTTGGTTGGGGCATTCTTTATCATGCTGGATATTGATTGGCGGTTGACCCTCATCGTTTATTCTGCCATTCCGTTCGTCGTTCTTTTTGCGGTTCTTACCCGGAAAGAAATGATGCGCTCTTTCAAATTGTCTCGGCAGGAAATTGCCGCCGTAAATGCGGAATTGGAAACGTCGATTTCCGGAATCCGGGTCTCTAAATCCTATACTGCCGAGGATTCGGAACAAAAGAAATTTGACGATGCCAACGATCGATTTCGTTATGCCAGAAAACGGTCGTACCGTATTATGGGGATCTTTTTCTCCGGTATGGGGTTGATGACCGACTTTTTGTATCTTTTGACCTTGGTTGCGGCGGGGATCTTCTTCTTGAACGGAGAGATCGACCCCGGCGAATTCGCCGCATTTTTGCTTTATATTTCCATGTTTTTGGATCCCATCAAGAAATTGATTAACATTTTTGAGCAGTTGCAAAACGGTATGACCGGGTTTGCCCGTTTTCGGGAAATTATGGATCAAGAACCGGAAGCAGATTGCGAAAATCCCGAAGAATTGGGTGAAGTCAAAGGGGAGATCCGGTTTGATAACGTGACCTTCTCCTATCGGGAGGGTGATGAAAAACCGGTTATTGATAATCTTTCTCTGTCTATCGCTGCCGGGCGCACAGTGGCGTTAGTCGGTCCTTCCGGAGGCGGGAAAACCACACTGTGCAATCTGATTCCCCGGTTCTATGAAATTGATGGGGGAAGCATCACCTTGGACGGACACGATATTCGGAAGTTGCGCCGTCGGGAACTGCGTCAGAATATCGGCACCGTTGCTCAGGACGTATTTTTGTTTGAAGGTACGGTTCGGGATAATATCCGCTTTGGGAAACCCGATGCTACGGAAGAGGAGATCATCGAGGCCGCGAAAAAGGCGGAGATCCATGATTTCATTACTTCTTTGCCCGAAGGCTACGACACCAACGTAGGGGAACGGGGCGTAAAACTGTCCGGGGGACAAAAACAACGCATTTCCATCGCTCGGGTCTTCTTGAAAGATCCCGCCATTCTCATTCTCGATGAAGCCACCTCGGCGTTGGATAACGTGACCGAGCAACAGATTCGTCGGGCTTTGGATAAGTTGAGCGAAGGGCGGACGGGTTTGATCGTTGCCCATCGTCTGTCTACGGTCAAGAACGCCGACGAAATCATTGTTCTGACCGCCGAGGGCGTTGCGGAGCGCGGAAACCACGAACAACTTTTAGCGCAAAACGGCATTTACGCCGATTTGTATCGTTCTCAATTTAAGGAAGATTAAATTTTATGGGAAAATGTGTCCGTTGTGGAATTTCCGGTGCTTTCGTGAAGGTGGACGAACAGGGGTTATGCGTCATCTGTCGCAGCAAGGCGCCGAAACCCTCTCCAAAATCTCCTTCCATTCGCCCCGAGGATCTGAACCCGGAAGAGGTGATTACTCGGTACGTAACTACCTATCATAATACATATCCCTCGGAATATAACGTGGTAGAATATTATTTGGCGGAATTCAACTGCATGTTGGATTCTCTGCCTTTTGCGGAAATTCCACGGATTCCCTGCGATGCTCCCTCCGGTGTTCCAGAATGTGTGATTTTGAAAAAATTCGACGGCTGCTCCCTTGCAGATTGCTCGGACTTCGTGGCGATTGATACGGAGACTTCCAGTTTGGGAACGTCTGCGGAAATCGTGGAAGTGTCTGCGGTACGATTTGAAAACTTTCGCCCCGTGGAAGTGTTTGAGACTTTATGCAAACCCTATGGTAAAATCTCCTTGGAAGCCACCGCCGTCAACGGAATTACTAATGAACAGGTAAAAAATGCGCCCCGATTTGCGGAAATTATTCCCGCTTTGGACGAATTTGCCGACCGTCTTCCCCTGATTGCCCACAATGCGCCGTTCGACCTGCGTATGCTGGCAGGGGAGGGGTTCCCCACCGCCGGGCGGCAGGTTTTTGATACTTTGCCCCTTGCCCGGAGCATTTTAAGGGACAAAGACGGAAATAAATTGCCCAGCTATAAACTCGCTGAGGCGTGCAAACAGTGTGCCATTCTGTTTTCCGGCGCGCACCGTTCTACCGCCGATGCCTTTGCCGCCGGATTGTTATTTTTGGAGTTGGTAAAACGTCGGTTTGGCACGGAAAATCTGCAAAACGATTTTTCTCTTTGGAAAAATTGACTATTTCGTGAAGAATCACGCCTCCCCCTTGACATTGTACACAAAATGGGGTATAATAGCCGTAGAGGATAAAAGGGCTACCAAACACACGGTGCAAGGAGTCTTCGCCTGCAACACTTTTGTTCTCCGCCACTTACTCCTTGTGATGTTTGTTGTGTGTTTGGGTGTTTATGGTTGCCTCTTCTACGTAGTTGAGGCAATCGTATCACCCACCAAGATAAAAACTTTTTACCGCCGTTGGGCGGTATTTTTTTGTTTTCTTGTGAAAAATTTCTCGATTTTATTCTCTGTATTTTGAGTTTCGCCCCGTTCTCTTGTGAGTGATGGGGCGAAATTGTATCATTTTTATGAAATTACACAATATATAGTATTTCCCTCTTGACTTTCTCACAAGATGTGGTATAATAGTAATGCACCCTTTTGAGGGGGATTTTTGCGCGAAAAAATATTTTCAGATAGAAAAAATAAGGAGAAATGAGGGAAAATCATGAAAGTTATCAAACGAAACGGCTCGGAAGTGGTCTTTGATATTACCAAAATCATCACCGCCATTACCAAGGCAAACGACGCCGTAGAAGAAGAAGCACGCATGACGCCCATGCAGATTCGTCGCATCGCCGAAGCGGTGGAATTGAACTGCATTCGCATGAACCGTGCCCCCGGCGTGGAAGAAATTCAGGACTTGGTGGAAAGCCAGATCATGGCACACGGTGCTTATGAGGTGGCGAAAAAGTATATCACTTATCGCTATACCCGTAACCTGGTCCGTAAATCCAATACCACCGACGAGAGAATCTTGAGTCTCATCGAATGTTGCAACGAAGAAGCAAAGCAAGAAAATGCCAACAAGAACCCCACCGTCAACAGCGTACAGCGGGACTATATGGCAGGAGAAGTGAGTCGGGACTTGACCGAGCGCCTTTTGTTGCCCCCCGAAATCGTCGAGGCACACAAAGAAGGGATCATTCACTTCCATGATGCGGACTATTATGCCCAGCATATGCACAACTGTGACTTGGTCAACCTGGAGGATATGCTCCAGAACGGTACCGTCATTTCCGGTACCATGATCGAGCGTCCTCATTCCTTCTCTACTGCATGTAATATCGCCACTCAGATCATCGCTCAGGTGGCAAGCAATCAGTACGGCGGTCAGTCCATTTCCCTGACCCATTTGGCACCTTTCGTTCAGGTCAGCCGGGAAAAGATCATTAAGTCCATGACCGAAGAATTGGCAGACGCCGGCGTCGTCGTTACCGAAGAACAATTCTCCACTATGGTGGAAAATCGTCTGAGGGAAGAGATCCGCAGAGGCGTTCAGACCATTCAGTATCAGGTCGTGACGTTGCTGACGACCAATGGACAGGCTCCCTTCGTTACCGTCTTTATGTATCTGGGCGAAGCGAAAAACGAACAGGAAAAGAAAGACCTTGCCATTATTATCGAAGAAACGTTGCTTCAACGGTATCAGGGCGTGAAGAACGAGGACGGTGTTTACGTCACCCCCGCCTTCCCCAAACTGATCTACGTGTTGGAAGAACAGAATATTCACCCCGATTCTCCCTATTATTACCTCACCGAACTTTCTGCGAAATGCACCGCAAAACGCATGGTTCCCGATTACATCTCCGAAAAGAAGATGCTGGAACTGAAAGTAGACAAAAACGGAGACGGTCATTGCTATACCTGTATGGGTTGCCGTTCTTTCCTGACTCCCTACGTGGACGAAAACGGAAAGCCGAAGTATTACGGCCGCTTCAATCAGGGCGTTGTTACCATCAACTTGGTGGACGTGGCGCTGTCTTCCGGCGGAAACGTGGAAAAATTCTGGAAGATCTTCGACGAACGGCTCGAATTGTGTCATCAGGCGCTTCTCTGCCGCCATGAACGTCTGAAGGGAACTTTGTCCGATGCCGCCCCCATTCTGTGGCAATACGGCGCTTTGGCTCGTCTGGAAAAGGGCGAACCCATCGACAAATTGCTCTTCGGCGGCTATTCTACCATCTCCTTGGGGTACGCCGGTTTGTACGAATGTGTCAAATACATGACCGGAAAATCCCATACCGACCCTTCTGCCACTCCCTTTGCTCTGGACGTTATGCAATACATGAACGATGCTTGCAAGAAGTGGAAGGAACAGCATCATATCGACTTCAGCCTTTACGGAACTCCCTTGGAATCCACCACCTATAAGTTCGCCAAATGTCTGCAGAAGCGCTTCGGCGTTGTGGAAGGCATCAACGATAAGGGATATATCACCAACAGTTATCATATCCACGTTACCGAAGAGATCGATGCCTTCTCTAAATTGGCATTTGAAGCCCAATTCCAGGCCTTGTCTCCCGGCGGAGCTATCAGCTACGTGGAAGTTCCCGATATGCAAAATAACCTGGAAGCGGTTATGCAGGTGATCAAGTTCATCTATGATAATATCATGTATGCGGAATTGAACACCAAATCCGACTACTGCCAATGCTGTGGCTGGGACGGAGAAATCGAAATCGCGGAAGAAGACGGCAAACTGATCTGGAAATGTCCCAAGTGCGGAAACACCGATCAAGCCAAGATGAACGTTGCCCGCCGTACCTGTGGTTATATCGGAACTCAGTACTGGAATCAGGGACGTACCCAGGAAATTAAGGAACGGGTCTTGCACCTGTAATCGATTATGAACTATTGTAATATTAAGTATTGCGACATCGCCAACGGAGAAGGGGTTCGTACCACCCTATTCGTCTCCGGTTGCACCAATCATTGTGAGGAGTGCTTTCAGCCGGAAACTTGGGATTTCAATTACGGTGACCTCTTTACCGTAACCCAGGAAAATGCCATCTCCAAATCCTTGGAACCTTATTATATCAACGGATTGACCCTTTTGGGGGGAGAACCCTTTGAACCCCAAAATCAGCGGGCGTTGGTTCCTTTCCTGAAACGGATCAAACGGGAACACCCGGAAAAAACCGTTTGGTGTTTTACCGGTTTTACGTTGGATAAGGAACTTTTGGCAGAGGGCTCTCACCCTCGCTGTGAAGTAACCGATGAGATGCTTTCCTTGATCGATGTTTTGGTGGACGGACGGTACGTGAAGGCGTTAAAGGATATTTCTCTGCGCTTTCGGGGTTCTTCCAATCAGCGAATCATCGACCTGAACAAAACCCGTGCTGCCGGCGAAATCGTTCTGTGGGACGACGGCAGAGGGAAGTAAGAGGAGCGAAAACCGACACAATCTTTGCGTTGGGGAAGAAAAAAATAGATACAAAATAGGGTGTCGGATTACAAACCGACACCCGTATTTTATTTTTTCGGCACGAGGATCGTGCCGGTTTTTGCTTTTCTTTCTTTTCTCAAGAAAAGAAAGAAAAGAATGTCTATTCCCTATCTATCTTTCTCTCTATCCCTCGTGTTTTTCTTTTAACCGGGCGACGTTTTGGTCGACTTGTTTTTTATGCAGGGGATACCAGAACCAAAGAATCAGCCCCAATCCGGCAAAGCCGATTGCAGGGACGAGGGTGGAGATGTTGAAAATGCCGTTGAGTACCGCTTGGGTTTGGGGTTGACCGGAAGAGGCGGTGGATTCGTTGTATCCGATTGCGGTCAAAAGCCAGCCGGAGGTTCCAGCCGCCAAAGCCTGTCCCAATTTTCGGGCAAAGGAGTACAATGCGTAGACCGAGCCGTCTTCCCGAATGCCGTTTTTCAGTTCAGAATAGTCGATTACGTCGGTAATCAGTGCCCAAGATACCATAGCGAACATTCCCAAACCCAGCCAGCACAAGGCTTGTAAACCAATATAGACCCATACGTTTTTGGGTCTCAAAAAGAACAATAACAGGCAAACTGCGGCGGCAAAGAGGTTGGAAACTACGGAGATTTCCGCTTTCCCGAACCTTGCGGACAACGGTTTTGCAAACAGGGCGGCAACGATCATTCCTCCCATCATGCAGACGGTAGACGCAGATTGCGCCGCGGCACTGTTGTAATAATCGGGGTAGATATACGCCGCCATATTTTGCATGGTCAACTGTGCCAAAAGCATTACTACCGAAGCGGCGGTAATAGAGATCAGAGCCCGATTCTTCAAAGCATTGAGAAGCATTTTTTTGACGGAATGATTTTGAAATTGATCCGGTGTCGGTTCGGGCAAGACCCGTTCCGTAACCAGTTTGTAACATAGAAGATAACATAAGATCGAAAGAACCGAGAAAATTCCCGCGATGACCGTTACCTTGCCTCCGTTTAAGACGGTTTGATCTCCTACCTTATCGTAAGCAAACAAGGGGATCCCCACGCCCACGATCAACCCTGCCAGCGTGCCACCCATGGTTCGGTAGGTGGATAGCGATTGTCGGTCTCCCGGTTCGGAAGAAATAGCAGATGCCATAGATCCGTAGGGGATATTGATGGACGTATAAAAAATCGACCCCCAAAGAACGTAGGTGAGAAATAGCCAAAGGATTTTGATGAACGTTGGTGCCGATGCCAATGCCGATTGATAGATCAAAAAAGAGGAAATCGCTACCGGCCCGCACATGCGTAGAATCCAAGGCTTGAATTTCCCTGCAGAAGTAATTTTACTCCGGTCGCAAATCCTTCCCATGGTCACGTCGGTAAAGGCGTCCACGAAGCGGGCGACCATCATGACCGTTCCTACCACAGCACCGGAAATTCCCATTACGTCGGTATAGAATTTCAGCAAAAGCATGGTAGATAGGATAAAGGTAAAATCATTGCCGAAATCTCCGAACAAGTACCCCAGCTTATCCCGAAATCCAAAGGGGCGCGCCGTTTTATTTCGTTTCATTTCCGAAATTCCTCCTTGCAGGTTCTTTTGGTAGTGTGCCTCAAAAACGAAAAGTTATCACAAAAAAGGCTTCGGATTTAGAGATTTACCCTAAAGGACAGTTTTCAAAAAAAGTTCACCGTGTATGTTGACACGGTGAACTTTTTGATGTAAAATATAGGTAATGAAAATTTTATGGAGGCTGTAATGATTTATAAAGATACAAAAAATATTTCTTTTCCTCTTGGAGGCATTGGCACAGGTTGCATCGGTCTTGCGGGAAATGGAGAGCTAAAGGAGTGGGAAATCTTTAACCGTCCAAGCAAATGTACGAGAAACGGATACTCTCATTTTGCCATAAAAGCTTCATATGCAAATAAAAATATTGTTAAGGTATTACACGGCGATACCATCGAAGATCTTATGGGAACGAGCTGCGCAAGCAACGGTCATTATGGATTTGGTTATGGTCCGCGAGGCAATTCGCTTGCAGGTTTTCCGCATTTTAAAACCGTGGTTTTCGATGGTAGTTTCCCGATTGCCAAGCTCTCGTTTTCAGACGATGATTTTCCTGCTGTCGTACGCCTTTGTGCGTTCAATCCGCTGATACCACACGATGAATTTAACTCAAGCCTTCCGGCAGCCTTTTTCGAATGGGAGATCGAAAACATAACAAATGAAAACATACGCTTTGCACTTGCCTGCACTGCATGTAATCCTGCCGCGTCCACCTTAAACGAAAGAGTAGGTGAGGGTGATTTAAGCGGTATCTTATTAAAAAGAGCTGACTTGAATGATAACGAAATAGGATATTCCGATATTTGTATTCTTACCGATCATAATGATACCGCTGTTCAAGAATATTGGTACAGAGGCGGATGGAAGGATGGTTGTACGATCTATTGGAAAAACTTTTCAAGCCTTGAACGGATGCCCGAAAGAAGTTATTCGGAGCCATCAAAGAATGATCACGGCACCGTCGTTTCATACGTGGATATACCCGCCGGTGCTAAAGCAAGGATTTGTTTTGTGATTGCGTGGAACGTTCCTGTCGCCGAAAACTATTGGAAGCCTCGCACAAACGAAAGAAATACTTGGCGCAATTACTACGCAATACAGTTTGAAAATTCTTACGAAACTGCAAAATATGCGCTTAAAAAATTTGATCTGCTACGTGATAAAACTGTGTTGTTTGCAAATGCCTTACAATCCTGCACGCTTCTCCCATCGGTGAAAGATGCGATTTCGGCAAACCTTTCGGTTTTAAAGACACCCACTGCGCTCAGACTTGAGGACGGCTCGTTCTGGGGATGGGAGGGCTGTACTGAAAGAGCGGGCTCCTGCTACGGAAGTTGTCAGCACGTTTGGAACTATGCGTATGCGATACCTTATTTGTTCCCAAGACTTGAGCGCTCAATGCGTGAAAATACGCTTCATTATGCGCTTCTCGATAGCGGTGCCACAAGCTTCCGTATCAATCTCCCCTTGAAAAAAGAGATGTCTACAGGACGCGCCTGCTTAGACGGACAGATGGGAGAGGTTATCAAATGCTACCGTGAATGGAAGTTTTCCGGTGACAGCGAATGGCTCAAAAAGCATTCGGAAAGCATTTTTAAGATGCTTGAATACGCATGGTCAGAGGAAAATCCCGATAAATGGGACGCGGATATGGACGGTGTTCTTGAGGGGCGTCAGCATCATACTCTCGATATGGAGCTTTTCGGTCCGAGCTCTTGGCTTCAGGGCTTGTATCTGCTTGCGCTCGATTGCGGAGCTGAAATGGCAAGCTTTCTTGGGGATAAAAAACGCAGTGAGCTTTACTCCAAGCTTTATGAAAGCGGAAAGATGTGGATGAATGAGCATCTTTTCAACGGAAGATATTTCAAGCAATCGATCGATCTTTCCGATAAATCCATACTTGACAGATTTGATGCCGCGGATGTCTATTGGAGCGAAGAGACGAAAGAGATCAAATACCAGGTTGCCGACGGCTGTATTATCGATCAGATGCTCGCAGATTGGCACGCAGTTCTTGTCGGAAAAAATGGCGTTTTCGACACCGATAAAAAAAGAACAGCACTTAAAAATCTTTATAAAAACAATTATAAGCCTTCCATGCGTAGCGTCGTGAATATGTGGCGCAATTTCTCACTTAATGATGAAGCGGGAACGGTCATATGCTCTTATCCCGAAGGTTCAAAGCTACCATCAATACCGATTCCTTACTGCGAGGAAACTATGACAGGCTTTGAATATGCTCTTGCGGGACTTATGATATCCGAGGGGCTCATTACTGAGGGAGAAGATATAGTAAAAGCGGTTCGCGATAGATATGACGGTGAAAAGCGCAATCCGTGGAATGAGATAGAATGCGGAAGCAATTATGCTCGTTCCATGGCGTCTTATGCATTAATGTCCATATATAGTGGATTCAGCTTTGATATGACAAAAAAGCATATCGGTTTTGCTCCTATTCAAAGCAGCGGAAAATATCTGTTTAGTGTTTGTGAAAGCTGGGGCTCTGTGGAGTTTTGTGAAGGACAATGTAATATTTCTATCTTTGGCAATGCCTTAACATTGAATTCTATAACTATACCCGACGCCGATAGGATTACAAATGTTAAAGTTGATGGAGAAGCGGTTGGTTTTAGTGTTATCAACGGTTATATCGTTTTAGATAACGTTGAGATCCATAAGGAGCTAACGCTACGATGAAACGCTTTTCTAAAATAACGACTACACAGCTCGCAAGAATTTGCGGTGTGTCTCAAGGAACGGTAGACCGTGCGCTCCACAACAGAGACGGTATCAATCCCCAAACCAGAGCACGAATTCTTGAAATTGCCAAAGAATACGATTACCGCCCGAATATTCAAATGGATAATCAAGCAGGCTCTATGCTGATCGGTGTTGTTCTTTTTGATCTTTTCAACGAATATTTTTCTAAGCTTGCTATGAGCTTGGTCAAAGAAGCAAGAAAGTTCGGATACTCTATTATCTTTCAGTTTTCGGAAAAAGAAGAAAACAATGAGAAAAAGGCGCTGGAATATTTCGATTATATCGGCGTAGACGGTATCGTCTTGTTTTCGGTGGGCAGTGACAAAGAAGAATACAAAAATTATCTGTACTCGTTAAAAAAGCCAATCGTTTTAATCGGAAACAAGCTGTTTGATCTACCGTTCGTTGGGATAGATGACATGAAAGCAATGAGTGATCTATCTCGAACATTTGCCAAAAATGCGCCATCGGGTGATATTCTGTATTTTGCGCCCGTTTTAAAGAAACAGCTGCATTCAAGCAATGCGCAACTCATGCGATTGGAGGGTTTTGTTCAAGCAATGAAAATGCTCGGACAAAGCTATCGCATTGTCACGGACGTTAAAGAACTTTCGAATTGCGCCGGAATCATCTGTGCTACCGATTACTATGTGCTTCAAGCTTTGAAGCATTTGGGAAATCCTAAAAATGTGCATATCGCGGGATTTGATAATATTTCTGTCTTAAAGGATATTCCTGTAAGGGTATTAAGTGTTGAATATTCCACAGATAAAATAGCCGAAGAAACGATCAACTACATTTTAGGAAGAAAATATACGTCGAAAGTGGAACACGGTTTGATCTATAATATAGACTGATTTTTTGCGTTTGTGCCCCCATATGCAGTGCTTGAGAGGAAAAGAGGACGGAGAATTTTACATTCTCCGTCCTCTCACTATACGTGGATAAATCGTATTTTGTTAAAACCATCCTTAAGAGTACACACCGTTTTCCGGAGCCTTTTCTCGTTACGGTTTATTTTTTGTTGGGTTTTTTGATGCGGTTCAGCTGGCGGTTCATTTTCAGCAATTCTTCTTTTGTGAAGTTGATGTTCATGGCACCGACCAGAGAAGTCAGACGAAGGACGGTAAATCCACCCATCATCTTCTTCATGCCGTCGTTCATCATAGACATATTATTGCCGGCACCCTTCTTGCTTCCCAGCCCTTTCATGAGCTTTTTGGCAAGTTTCATGAACCACATTTTTCCGCGGAAGGTCGCCAAAATATCTTCCAAGGTGTCGTTCAGGGAGAACCGTCCGTCGGGAGCGGTAATGTCAAACCAGTTGAGGACTGCACCTTTTTCTTTTAAGACATAATCGGGATTCATTTCGTCTACTTTGCGCAAGGTCCCTTCGTCGGAGTAATCGCCGGCGACGGCTTTCAAGGTGGATTCTCCCACGTTTTTCACTTGGAAGTAGAAGAAATGGTTCTCGCTGGACTGCTTTCCGATGCTTTCGCCATTGACAAAAAGTTCCACTTCGGGCAGGTTGGAGTATACGGTGACTTTCGTCACGTCTTCCACGCGGTCGATATACCGCTTCCCGCAAAGATGAACGAATGGTTCGTCGGACAGCCAAGCCTTATAGGCATAGAAGGAATCTTTCTTATATTTCCGGTCCATGGTAACCAGACCTTTGTGGTTCTGACCGTTTTCGCCCCCTTCGGCGCGGGCATCGGCACCGAAGTCAAACATATTCCACACGTGGGTTGCCCAAAGGTAAGGACGGGTGTAGAGTTGTTTGATCAGTTCTTCGTGGTAAAATGCCTGATATTCTTCTGTATAGTCTCCTTGGCGGGGATCGGAAGTGTGCCAGTTCAAAGCTTCACAACCGTATTCGCTGACGCCGATGGGTTTGTTGGGGAACTTGGCGTGGAATTCATCGAACCAAGGACCGTTCATGTCGGTGTTTCCGCCGTACCAACCAAAGTAATGGTTGTAGGAAACCACGTCGGGAATCTGAACGTATTCTTCGTTCATATCGCACATGGAAACGCAAGCCATGGTGGTCAAACGGGTTTTGTCCATTTCATGAACCATATCGTTGAGGATATGATGGTTTTCGATCAGATCCGGATCTTTTGCTCCCGACATGGTAATTTCATTGGAAAGTCCCCAAACGACGATGGCGGGGTGGTTATAATTCTGAATCACCAATTCCTTCATCTGGGAAATGGTATTTTCTCTCCCCCCTGCCATATGATTGGAAATGTAGGGAATTTCTGCCCACAAAACCAGACCCTTTTCGTCGCACAGGTCGTAGAAATATTGATCGTGCTGATAGTGGGCAAGGCGAATGGTGGTGGCACCGACTTCCATGATCAGGTCAATATCTTCTTCGTGATGTTTCGGCAGAAGTGCGTTGCCTACGCCCCAGCGGTCCTGATGACGGGAAACGCCCCGAAGGGGATATTCTTCGCCGTTGAGGATAAATCCGCGTTCCGGATCAATTTCAAAGGAGCGGCAACCGAACCGAGCAGAAACAACGTCGATTTCGGTTTCTCCCCGAAGGATCACTGCCTTTGCGGTGTAGAGGTAAGGATCTTTGCGGGCGTTCCACAAGTGAGCATCGGCGATGACGAAAGCGGCTTTTGTTTCACCGGAAACCGTTTCCGCTACGACGTTGCCTTCTTTATCGGTCAAGGTGTAGGCAATTTGATCGCCGGCCTTGAGATTGGTAACGTAAACGTCTACGTCCACCTTGCAATCTTTTCCGTCCATCACGGGAGTGACTGCAATGCCGGGGCCACCGAAATAGTCCAAATCAAAGTGGGTTTGGTTGACGGCAATCAGGTTGACGTTGCGGTACAAACCGCCGTAGAAGGTGAAGTCTGCCACTTGGGGATAAACTCGGTCGTTGGGAGCATTATCCACCAAAACGGAGAGAATATTTTCGTCGGCAAGATCCGCCGTCAGATTGACTCTCCAGGTAGAATAACCGCCGTCGTGATGGGCAAGGTGTTTGCCGTTCAGATAGACGTCGGCAGAGGAGTTTGCGCCCCGCAGTTCCAGATAAAATTCTTCGCCTTCGGGAAGGTCGGTTTTTGCGAAGGTTTTCGCATAACAACAAGTTCCACGGAAATAATCGTTGCCGCCGTCATTTCCGTCTACGGCGTTCCAGGTATGGGGAAGATTTACCACTTCCCATTGGGGGTTGATGGCAGATTGAGCTTCGGCAACTTCCTTTGCAAAGGCCCAATTTGCGTTAAAATTCAAAACGGTTCTCATTGGCATGCCCTTTCTTTTTTTGATATTATGAGTCAAAGGTTTTCTTAAAATTCGGCGTCCGACAAGAA
This sequence comes from Eubacteriales bacterium, assembly GCA_045603745.1. GTDB lineage: Bacteria > Bacillota > Clostridia > Oscillospirales > UBA644 > RGIG995. The sequence continues at coordinate 44,800 of JAZUMQ010000001.1, forward strand.
TGATACCGTCGGACGCCGGAAATCTACGAGGAAAATTATTCTTCCGTAACTGCGGGAGCAGAAACTTCTTCGCCCCGTCCCAGTTCAGCGTTCATCTTGGCAAGGGTCTTCTTATCCAAGTTATAGATTACGGCAAGACCGATGAATTCAAGAACGGCACTGACAAGGAACAAAATGGCAACCAGATAACGCATGTTCAGCGCGACTTCTGCCGTCTGAGCACCACCGTTTTCGCCGATGTAGCCGAGGGCAACCATGATGACCAGTACCAAGGAAGGACCGGCACCTTGAGCCAGTTTCCGGAAGAAGGAGTGGAGCGAGTAAACGATGCCTTCTTCCCGCTTGCCGGTTTTCCATTCGTTGTAGTCGATGGCGTCGCCCATCAGAGCCCAAGACACGGTGGAGTAAATGCCGAGACCCAGGTTGTAGATCAACTGGCAAACGATATAGATCAAAAGTCCCTTATTGTCGGGGGTAATGGGAAGAACTACCAAACCGACCCCGGCAACCACGGAGCAGAGAGAACCGAAGACGCAAAGTTCTTTTTTACCGAACTTGGCAACGGCTTTCCGAGCAAAGGGAGTGAAGCACAAAATGGGAATCATGGAGAACAACTGAATTACGCCGGAGATTTCGGGATTCTTGAAGTAGGTCTGGAACAGAACGGTGACGGCGGTAGCGGCACCCTGCATTCCGATGAACATACCCATCGCAGCAAGGGTAGCACCCACGGCGGGACGGTTCTTCAAGAAGTTTCCGAAGGCTTTAAAGACGTTGAATTTTTCGGTCTTTTCGTTGAGTTTGACGTTGGTATCCACACGGATCTCGGTGGTGCGGATCATGAACTGGAAGGCAATGAATCCCAGAATGCCCATGATAAGAGCTGCCCAGAATACGTTGTAACCCTGAAGGTCTTTGATCACGTCGCCGGCTTCGTCCAGAACGGGATTGCCGTTGGCATCAACTCTGTCTTTCCAAATCAGGAAAGGAAGAATAACCATGGGAACCATGTTTCCGATCATGGAACCGACGGAACGCCAAGCAGAAAGGGAAGCCCGGTCTTTGACGTCGTTGGAGATGAGGGAAAGCAGAGAGCCGTAAGGTACGTTTGCCACGGTGTAGAACGCGTCCCAGATCACGTAACCGGCAAGGAAGACGATTACTTTAATAATGTGGGGAGCGTTGGGGACGGGAATGAAGCAAAGTGCTCCGGCCACCAAAAGCCCGATGGAGCCTGCCCAAATGTAGGCTAGGAACTTGTTTCTCTTGTACTTGCGGCGGTCTGCGTCGATCATAGAGCCGATCAAAGGATCGTTGATCGCGTCCCAGATCTGCACGAAGATCAAGAGAAGTGCGTAGAGTGAGTCCCCCAGACCCATAAATTGCGACCAGAAAATGGTGAGCGTCCCTTTCAGGGCAAAACTCATGTTACATCCGAAGTCGCCGGCTGCGTAGGAGATACTGTCAAGTATTCCGAACTTGCGTACTCCGTTGGCATCCAATTTCTTTCCTTTTGCCATGGTTGTCATCCTCATTTCGTATGTATTTAAATTTTAAAAAAAATTACAACGCGGGGGAAAATCAAGGGCAAAATATCTTTAATTATAGTATAAAGTATTTTTTAAAAACTCGTGAGTATTATTTTAAACAAAATTTGTAATTTTTTCACTTTGTCGCAAAAATTCCTATTGTAATTCAACAAAAACTGTGATATAATAAGAGTAACGGTTGGGAAAAATATAAATTTTTCCAAAAAAACAATTTAAAGGCGGGGAAAAGGGTATGGAGCGCGGATTTGAACGGGAATTGCACTTTTTGTGTGATACCTTTTGCAAGTGCCATATTCCCGCCTCTGCCGTTGCCTTGACTTCTCCCATCAGCGCTGTGTTTTCTTCCGATTTTTATCCGCCTTTCAATGGGTTTTCCAATCGAAATGCCACTTTCCGCAGTTGTTTCGGGGATCTTGCGCCGAAGACCGTGTACAAAGTCAGCGATGAATTGAACCGTTGCTATCTGTATTTTCTCCTGCCCGACGGAAAAGATTCCACCCTTTTGTTGATCGGTCCTTATCTTGGGGTAGCCCCGATTCCCTCCCACACCCTGGAGTTGGCGGAAAAAATTGGGATCCCCCCCAAATCTCAACGGTATTTCGACGAATATTACGCCGGGATTCCCATTCTGCCTGCGGGAAATCAACTGTTCGTCATGGTGGATACTTTTTGTGAACGAATTTGGAACAGCCCTTCCTTTTCCATCGTGGACGTGAATCGGGAACAACAGATTCCCGTATCCCCCATCAACGAGACGGCGCGAACCGATAATTTTGACGGGATTCTGGTCAATATGAAAACTATGGAAACCCGTTACGAATTTGAAAATGAACTGATGCGGGCGGTGAGTCTGGGGCAGTTGCATAAGGAAAATCAATTGCTGACGGTATTTTCCGAGCCGGTCTTTGAAAAACGGGCGGCAGACCCGTTGCGCAACGCGAAAAATTATTGCGTCATTATGAATACTCTTTTGCGGAAAGCCGCGGAAAACGGCGGCGTTCACCCGGTTTATCTGAATAACGTCTCCACGGAATTTGCACTGAAGATCGAGCAGTTGGCGTCCTTATCCGAGAATGCTTCTTTGATGCGGGAAATGTTCCGTACCTATTGTCGGTTGGTTCGCAAGCACTCCATGAAATCCTATTCCTTGTTGGTGCAAAAAACCATACTTCTCATTGACTCCGATCTTTCCGCGAATCTGACGCTGCATACCTTGGCGCAGAATCAGAACGTCAGCCCCGGCTATCTTGCTACCGTATTCAAGCGAGAGACCGGAAAGACCGTTTCTCAGTATATTCGGGAAAAGCGAGTTAAACAAGCATCTTATTTATTGGCGACAACCCATCTGCAGGTCCAGACCATCGCCCTCCATTGCGGAATCGTGGACGTACAGTATTTTTCCAAAATTTTTAAAAAAGAAACCGGGAAAACCCCGAAAGAATATCGGGAATCGGTAAAACAATAGAGTGTATGACAAAAAAAATGTATTTTTGGCGAAATTCCTCTTGCATTTCTTTTTGGTCTGTGTTATAATAGAGAACAAGGATCAAAAAGAAGTTCCCGAATATCCCGAGGCTTCCGTGTGCGAAGAGGGGCTTCCCGCAAAAGGATTTTATTTCCGCTACACCAACGGACTAACCATGGAAAACGTTACGGTGGAAACCTACCGTCCCGATGTCCGAAAAGATTTTGTAAAAGAACCTGTGTCTTTTCGGTAAAGATGCGTGATGAGGTGCAAAATTATGAGAGAATTTATGAATCGCGATTTTCTTCTGACTACAGAAACCGCAAAGACATTGTATCACGATGCCGCCGCAAAAATGCCTATCGTGGACTATCACTGCCACGTTTCTCCCAAAGAGATTTACGAGAACCGTCGTTTTGAAAACATTTCTCAAGTCTGGCTTGGAGGAGACCATTACAAATGGAGGATCATGCGTTCCAACGGTGTGGACGAGCATTATATCACCGGAGACGCTGCCGACCGGGAGAAGTTCCAAAAATTTGCCGAAGCTCTGCCGAAAGCCATCGGAAATCCCATGTACCATTGGTGCCACTTAGAGCTGAAAAGATATTTCGGCTATGAGGGTGTCCTTAACGGTGACACAGCAGAAGAGGTCTGGAACAAAGCAAATGAAATACTCGCAAGAGAGGATATGGGTGCAAGAGGGATAATCGAAAAGAGCGGTGTAGCCTTTAACGGCACTACCGATGACCCCATCGACAGCCTCGAATATCACGAACTGATACGTAAGGAAGGCAAGCTTAAAACAGTAGTCGCCCCCTCCTTCCGTCCCGACAAGGCACTCAACCTTAATAATGACGGCTTCAAAGAATATATTGCTTCCCTTTCCGCCGTTTCCGGCATAGAAATAAGCTCGATAGCTTCGCTTAAAGAGGCTCTCTATAAGAGAATTCTTTACTTTAACGAAAGAGGCTGTAAAGCAAGTGACCACGGACTTAATTATAT
>JAZUMQ010000002.1:0-3900 GCA_045603745.1 Eubacteriales bacterium
TATCTGGATGATCATGCAGGAGGATGCGAGAGAGCTGATCAATATGTCCTGCCGTTAGCAGACGCAATAACGTCCCTCTTCCCTTTGTAAGTTCCCATCTTCATGCCGCGTTTCCTAATTCACCACCCCATCCCGCGCCCAATAATTTCCCGCTCGCGCCCGCACGAACGAAGGAACATGAAGAGCGTTTGGCCGAAATCGGGGGAACGGCGTGTTTTGAAGAGCGGTAACGGCGGTCTCTGGACGCGAAACACTCAAGGCAAACTCTTCGGCAACACGTCCACGCACCTGATCTACGACGCATTCGGCAACCTCACCTCCGGCACAAACCCGCTCCTCTTTGGCTACACCGGCAAAGCCTTCGACGCCGATACCGCTCTGCAAAACAACATCAACCGCTGGTATGATGCCACAGTAGGCCGTTGGCTTTCCACCGACCCAATTGGATTTGAAGGGAATGATATGAATTTGTATCGATATGCGATGAATCGTCCCTTTATATATTGTGATTCTGATGGGCTTGCTTGGTATGACTATACACCAATTGTAGCGACAGTGATTAATGGAATGTTTCCATCTCCAGGACAAAATATATATGATTACATGGACGATATTTCCTTAATTCCAACAAAAAAGGATTGTTGTGGCAATTCAGGTGAGATAGATTATACTTGCGCCAATAAAATCAAGTCTAAATTGATGCAATTTATTACAGCTCTTGGGGTGACTCATATACCCTCAACTATATTAGATATTAGTTTTTGGGGAGCGATAGACTTATTGGCAGCAAGTCCGCAGATGCCTTATAGAAGTGCTTTTAAAAGTGGTAGTTGGATTCTTGTAATTGATGGTTTGATTAATGCTGGTATAACAATTGACAAAATTAATAATATAATCGAAACATCCGTTCGGGCAACGGAGAAGTTTTGTCGGTGTCCATAGGGAACTTTTTTGTAAATTGTAATTTATTGTTGCCTAGAGATATTTATGGGTATATATAATGAAAGAACAGAGAAGGATTTTTATTTCAAATTTACTACATTGCTTGATAATCATGAATTCTGTTCTTGCATTTTTTTTTATGATTGGCACTGTTGGATATATCGTGTACTGCAGTTTTTCAAAAAAAGACGTACCAGTCCAGATATTTATATTATTATTTTATATGTTTATTATTGTTCAGATACCCAGTTTTTTTAAGATGGGCGTTGAAGTACTTGGTATCAAATGTCGACGACAAATTTTCTGGTTGCATTACTGGACACTAATTTTATATGGAATATTTTCAATGATTTTAGTGTGTTTAATTTAATGTGACTTGTTTTCATTTGCACCATAAACAGCAGTTTATTTTTTGTACCAAGATTTAATATTTATTTTTAAAAGATTATGTTTCCAATCCTCACATACGCACCCAACCATCGCCCATTATTTTCCCGCTCGTGGCCGCACGAACGAAGGGCATGAGGGGTCGATAAATGAAAGGTTCCGAATCTTCGATCACCCGCCGGGAGTTCACGCTCTCGGCGAGTTTTCGAACGCTTGGACAGGGGGGTGTTGCGGGAAATCCTGAAAATTTCACCCTTTCCACTTGACAAGTCATCCCGGAGATGTTAAACTGAAAACATCCGAATTCACTCCCATAATAAGGTGAACTTCCCCATGCGTTCCCTCGCACACCACCCCATCCCGCGCCCATTATTTTCCCGCTCGTGGCCGCACGAACGAAGGAACATGAGGAGTGTTTGGCCGAAGTCGGGGGAACTGCGTGTTTTTAAGAGCGATAACGGCAGCCGCTGGACACCGAACCAGCAGAACAAACACCTCGCCGACACCACATCCACTGATGTCCTCTGGTCCCTGACCGACCATCTCGGCACGATTCGCGACATCCTCGCCGCCACATCCACACACCTGATTTACGATGCCTTCGGCAACCTCACCTCCGGCACTACCCCGCTTTTATTCGGTTACACGGGCAAACCTTTCGACGTAGAGACTCAACTCCAAAACAACATCAACCGCTGGTACGACGCTGCTATTGGCCGCTGGTTAAGTACCGATCCAATCGGTTTCGAGGGGAATGACACAAATTTATATCGATATGTAAAAAATAAGTCGACAATTTATGTGGATTCTTCTGGGCTGATCGTAGTTTGTTTTACTGTAGAAGATGCCTGTCAAAAGTTTACTTGTTATGAATATTGCAAATGTCATTCTGATATTGAGGAAAAATACAAGTTATTGAAAAATCTTTTGAAAGGACCAGGAGTAAGTGTTGGTTATACGCTCATACTTTCTAAAGATCAGGCGAAAGTGGTAGAAGCAGCAAATGGAGACCCTGAAATTGAAAAAATTCTAGCATCTCTATTCACTTCTTCCTATAAAATTCCTGGTTATTGGAAATCAAAATTAGATGGTATTTGGTATTATTATTTTGAGAAAGGAGAACATGAAGCAGGGCTAGGATCTTGTGGTACATGGGCCAATAATATGCAAGTTGAAATCGACAAAATCATTTCACCGTCGCAAGCCTATAGACCTGGATACAACATAAACGCAGGAAGTGTGGGGTTATTCCCTGTAAAGAAACATTGGTGGTACGAATCTCATATGGCAATTCAAGTGAAAATTGGCAACCTCTAAAAACTTACAATTTTTGCAAAACTATTATTCAGAATCCAGAGTTCCTAGGAATTTCTGTTTTTTGAACAGGTTTGTGAGAGATTTTCCGCGTTTTTTTAGCTGTTTGGACCTCCTTTATGGCGAATGGGGGGACCGTTTCGCCTGGCATGTACGCAGTTTCCTCCCTGTTCGGTGAACTGTCACGAAGCGCCACAGGTTGTAAGCTAAATTTCGAAGGCTGATTTTTACCTCCGCGCGATAACGGCCTTTCGTGTAAATCTTGCGGCTTTCGTGCGACAGTTTACTCATTTGACCAAAAACGTGTTCCACGCGGCTGCGAACTCGGGATTTTTCCCGGTTGGACTCTTTTTGTGCGGGCGTCAGAGGCCGACCTCGATACCCTTTTTCGCAAATATGAGGAATCAGACCTTTGCAGCGAACTTCCGCCTCCAACCCTTCGCCCGAATAGGCACTGTCAGCCCAGACGCCTTTATCGGGCACGGTTTCGTCCAAGAGATCGTCCAGACAACGCGAATCGTGGACGTTGGCCGGGGTCACTCGATAGTCACGAATAAATTTGTGCCGCCGGTCAACATTGACGTGATTTTTGTAACCAAAGTATCGGCGATCCCGTTTTTTGGTCCAACGAGCGTCGATGTCTTTTTGCGCTTTTTTAGCCTCCGACCATTCTTCCGGAGCGGTTTCCGTTTTCCTGATTTTCTCGTTTTCTTCCCGCGTGTTGTGCTGCGCGGGGACTTCCTGGAACGTCGCGTCAATCATCTGACCGCCGCGGGCTTTATAGCCCTGTTTTTCCAAGTATTTGTTAAACTCACGGAACAATGAATCGTAAATTCCCTCCTTCTTCAACCGCTCGCGAAACACCCAAATCGTCTTCGCGTCCGGCACCGAATCCTCCGGTCCAATCTCCAAAAATTTCTGAAACGAAAGGCTGTCGGTTATCTGATACTCCGTCTGGTCGTCCGACAGATTGTACAAACTTTGCAGAATTAAAATCTTCAGCATCATCACGCAGTCATACGGCGGACGCCCTCCTTTGGGCGAATCCTTGTACAGCCGTTCGAGCCTTTTCCGAAAAATTTCCCACGGAATCAACGTCTGCAAAATCCCCAGTTTGTACCCGAGTTTTTCCAACCTTTCGTCCCTTTTGTCCACAAAGAAAAAACGCATTTGTGACATTCCGCACCTCATTTTTCACTGAAAACCGAAACTGCTTCTATGATAATAAATGTTGTCAAAAAATCAAGTGAACTTAAC
>JAZUMQ010000003.1:0-71511 GCA_045603745.1 Eubacteriales bacterium
CTTCAGCAAACGAGGTCAGGCTGAAAGCAACGCACAGGCACAATGCCAACGCAAGAACGATGGACAAGATGACCAGTGAGATTCTCTTCATAGAGATTCCTCCTCAAAAATTTTTTTTGGTGAATAACTTCACCATTGATAGAATCATTATATCATTTAACCCTTTAGTGTTCAATACTATTAACAAAAAATTCAAAAAAAAAAAAAAAAATTGTTACATTTACGCAAAGAACATAATTAACTTCGATGCAGAGGAGAAAAAGATCTCCAACGTTCCGTTAAACAGAACGTTACAATGACGCGGAGTATAACCGATATGTTTTGCAATATCTTCAACGCCGATGTCTTCCCAATAATGCTTCTCCATATAGGTCTTGATCCGAAACATATCTTTATAATGGCTTTCCTTCATCGTCTCTCCCCTGCTTTGAAATCTATCTACATTTTCATTATAACAACTTTTTTTCGGTTTTCAATATAATGATCGGAACTTCATACAAAAGTGCCGAAGAATTTTTCTTTTAATAATGTGTTTTTTGAATTAAAAAAAAGAGACTCGACAAGCGAATCTCTTCTTTTTTATTTCGATTTTGTTTTTACAATAAGTCAGAATAAACGTTCCGGAAAGTTTTGAGACTTTCGATGGAATCCATGGTCGGGGAATATTCAAAACTGCATCACAGAATCCTTCTTCGTTTTTGTTATTCAAAATCGGTAATAACGCGTTTCTCCTCCGCAGAACGGAAGCAGGCTTCCATAAACCGCATATCCCGAAGCATTTGTTCGTGGGTAATCAGTTGGGTGGCTTCGCCCCGAACAGACCGGACGACGTTACGGTAAAAGTCTTTCAGCGTCACGTCCACTTGTGGCAAGGGATATTCCGTGATGGTTTCTTTCGTCCGGGGTGCCATGGTCTTTGTCCAACCGGCAGAGGTCTGAACCGGAACGGCATCTCGTTTTTCCCAATCGGAGACCATGACGATCTTACCGATTTTCCAATCGTTCATGACAGCGGAACCGTTTTCTCCCAACATATACCAACGAGGCAGATTGATGAAGTTGCTGGTTCCCACTTCCACATGGAACTGAATGTCGTCTTCAAATTCTACGATGACTTTGAATCCGTCATCACATTCTTCGTTGGTAACGTAAGAGAGATTACAGAAGATAGATTTGACCTTACGATCGCCCATCATCATGAACATCTGATCAAACAAATGAATCCCCCAATCAAGAATCATACCGCCGCCGCATTCTTTTTTATTGCGCCAATCCCCGGGGATTCCGCGAGAACCGTGAACCCGGGATTCGATACAAAAAACGCGACCAAGGGTATTATCGTCGAAGATCTTCTTCATAATATTATAATCTTCGTCCCAACGACGGTTTTGATGGACGGTAAACAAAACGCCACATTCTTTGGGAACGGCGATCATTTCTTCCAGTTCTTCGCTGTTCATGGAAGCGGGTTTTTCGCAGACTACGTTTTTCCCGGCGCGCATACATTGAATACACACGTCTTTATGCTGGTCGTTGGGAATCGCGACGGTAACCACGTCAACGGTGGGGTCTGCAAGGAGCTCTTCCATGGTGGCGTAAGCATGAAATCCGTCCCGGCGAGCGATCTCCATTCGCTCCGGGTTAATATCATATGTTCCGGCACATTCTACAGTTTCGTTTCCGTCCATAATTTTGGGGTGTTTACTGCCCATACCACCGTAGCCAACAATGGCGATACGAATTTTTTTCATCGTTATTCGGGACCTCATAATTGATCAGATTTCGGGAATTTCAATTGCAACTTCTTTACCCAATTCAGCAGATTTCACAATACCGTCAATAATTGCCTGATTGTAGAGAATTTCGGCGGAAGAAACGGTGGCTTTGCCTTCACCGGCGGGCTTTTTGACCTCATTGATAAAGGCGCGCAATTTTTGATAGAATAGGCTGACTTTCGTCTCAATCATGGGAACTTCATAGCACAGAGGTTCTCCGCCGATATTACGATAGACCTTCAACGGAGTGTTGAATTCGCCATTCCAACATTCGGTAGAAGGAATCCGAAGACCGCCCTTGGTTCCGAGGATCAAGGCATCTCCACTGGTGTCCATGTGCATCGCCCAAGAAATACGGAAGTCCAAAATGATTCCGCCTTCCAAACGGACAAAGGCTGCGGCAAAATCATCCACATCGAATTTTTCGGCGTATTCGGGATGATTGGATTTTGCGTAATAGTTGGGATCCGTGCCGAAGAAATTGGAGGTATAACCGGAAACGGTCAAGGGCTTCGGATAACCGACGGCATTGAGAAGCATATCGATGGAATAAGTTCCGATATCGCCAACCGCCCCAATGCCCCCGGTTTCTTTTTCGATAAAAGTCGTGCTGCCGTGGGGAGTGGGAATTCCGTGACGGCGTCCGCCCCCCGCTTGGAGATAATAAATATCCCCCAATTCCCCGGACTCAACAATCTTTTTGATCATCTGCATATTTTCACTCATGCGGGGTTGGAAGCCGATGGTCAAGATTTTTCCGCTCTTCTTTTCCGCCTTCATAACGGCAACGGCTTCGTCCAGGGTAACGGTGAAGGGTTTTTCCAACATGACGTTTACGCCGTGTTCCAAGGCATAAATGGTTGGTTCTGCATGCTGGCAGTTATAAGTACAAACGGATACGGCATCTAAATCTTCGGCGTCGATCATAGATTTATGATCGGGATAGCAACGAACACCTTCCACGCCGTATTTTTCAAAGAGCGCTTCTGCTTTTCCGGGAATAAGGTCGGCGCCGGCAACGATTTCAACATCTTCCATTTTCAAATATTCTTTGATATGAGAACCTGCGATCCAACCGCAACCGATGATACCGACTTTTACTTTTTTCTTGGTGTCGATGACCTCTTGCACGGTTTCATTTTTAAAGAGATCCAAATCTTTATCCAAAACTGCCATAACAATTTCTCCTCTTTTTTCATTCTTAATTGATGGTTTTTAAATATTCAATGCTCATTTTTGCACATTCCAAAGGAGTTTTTTCCATGGACGGCTGATCCTGTTCCACCACAACCCATTCCACGCCGGATTCTTCGGCGGCTTTAAGAATGGCGGGGAAATCCTGAAGACCGTATCCAACGGGACGGAATTCAAATTTCTGATTTTCTTGGGATTTCTTTTCCGCGTCGTCGTCCACTCCGATAAGGGCGTACATATTGTCGGACTTCTGACCGACAAAATCTTTCAGATGAACAATGCGGCAACGACCGGCGTATTTTCGGACATATTCTGCAGGATTTTCGCCCCCAACGTTGACCCAACAGGTATCCAACTGGGTTTGCAACAGATTGGCATCGACCGATTCATAAAGAACGTCCAGCATATGCTTTCCGTTAATCATATTGGTAAATTCAAAATCGTGGTTGTGATAACATAGCTGCATTCCCCGATCTTTTGCGGCTTTTCCAAGTTTTTTACAAATATTGACCAATTCAGGGAAGTCTTCATCGGATTTGCAATAATTGGAAGGAACGTGAGGAATCACCACGAACTGACAACCGATGCTTTTGTAGCGGTCATACATTTCTTCCGCCCCCACGTCGAGAGTTTCTTTCATATTAACATGGGCGGAAATGGGAACAAGATCGTGTTTTTTACAAAGATCCCTTACTTCTTCTGCAGAGTATTCGTAAAGACCGGCAAACTCCACGCCGTCATATCCCATCTCTTTGATTTGTTTCAAGGTTCCGTCCAAATCGGCCTGCGCCTCATTTCGGACCGAGTACAACTGAAGGGCAACAGGAAATTTCATAACTTTGTAACCTCCGGTTCACACATTTATACTTGTATTATAAGACAAAATGTGCTATAATACAAGTCAATATAGAAAAAATATTAGCCAGAAATTGCGGTTTAAAGGAAATTCAAAAAAAATGACAACCTTTTATGAAAACAAAAAAAACAATCCTATTGTGACAAACAGAGGCAGAAACTTGACCGACAGTCCCCACCTTCATAATCATCTGGAGTTAGTTTATTTACAAAATGGAAGAACAGAAGCGGCTTGTGATAACTTCAGAGAAACCATGGAACCGGGAGATGTTTTTCTTTCTTTCCCCAATCAAGTTCATTGTTATCCAAAGCTGGGAGACGGAACGGCAATTCATTCTATCATCATCTTTTCTCCTACGGTTTGCAGTGAATTCAAAGACCTTTTTCGCCGAATGACCCCGGTCTCCCCCATTGTTCGGGGAAAAAATTTGGATCCGGATATTCCGAAATTGATTGAAAAAATCATTGACGAACAAACGGGGCAAGCCCCATATCAAGAGGCGGTTATCAGAGGCTATTTAATTGCTCTTTTAGGGAAATTGGTTGGCTCTATGGAATTCCGGGAAGAAAAACAGTCGGACGGAACGGTGTTGAAAAATATTTTAAACTATTGCGATAAACATTATACGGAACCCTTGTCGCTGGAAGTTTTGTCGAAAGAGTTGAATGTGGGAAAATATCACATCTCCCACATTTTTGGAGAAAAATTAAAGATTTCCTTTCCCGATTACGTAAATGGGTTACGGATTAATGATGCCATACGAAAACTGACGACAGACTCGGATCGGTCGATTACGGAGATTGCTTATGATTGCGGATTCAACAGCACCAGAACCTTCAACCGAGCATTCATAAAATACACGAAAATGACGCCACGGGAATATCGGGAAAAGAACCTTTACAAAAATGTAACACCTATTAATTTTTACATTTCGGATCCGGATTAAGAAAAAGTCCTTTGAGGAGAAAATTCTCAACCCAAAGGACTCTTTTTTTAACATTATTAGTTTTAGTCTTTGCAACGTTCCATATAAGAACCGCCGTCACGAGTATCAATGCGGATCTTTTCGCCTTCGTTGATGAACAAGGGAACACGAATGGTAGCACCGGTTTCCAAGGTTGCGTTCTTGGTAACGTTGGTGGCAGTATCGCCCCGAACACCGGGTTCGGTTTCGGTAACCAGAAGGTCAACGAAGAAGGGAGGTTCTACGCTGAATACGTTGCCCTTATAAGAAAGAATTTTACAAACGGTTTCTTCCTTAACAAACTTGAAGGCATCGCCAAGCATGTCGGCATTCAGGGGAACCTGATCGTAGGTCTCCATATCCATGAAGTAATACAGTTCACCATCGGTGTAGGAGTACTGCATTTCTTTTCTTTCAATGAAAGCCTGGGGGAATTTTTCGGTGGGAGAAAAGGTCTTTTCAACCACGCCGCCGGAAATGACGTTCTTCAGTTTGGTACGGACGAAAGCGGCGCCCTTACCGGGTTTTACGTGCTGGAATTCAACGACCTGATAAACGTTACCTTCCAATTCAAAAGTAACGCCGTTTCTAAAATCGCCTGCAGAATACATAGGATAATACCTCCGTATAGTATAAAATTCGATAAAAATATTACAATATAAATTATTATACACCATATTCAGTGTAATTGCAAGAGTTGTGATAAAAAATTTTCAAATATGTAAAAAATAAAGGAAAAAAAACATGAAAAAGGCACGATTACGAAAGGCAATTGGGATCAGCATTGCAATTTTATGGTTATTTGCTCTTTCCACCTCCCCGATTTTGCAGGTGATGGCAGATGTTCCGGAATACACGGTAATCGTAGATCCGGGGCATGGAGGTACCGATGGGGGTGCGGTAGGGGACGACGGAACGGTGGAAAAGAATCTGAATCTGACAATCGCCCTATTATTAAAAGAAAAATTGGAAACAGAAGGAATCCAAGTGATTATGACCCGACAGACCGACGAAGATACCGACGGCTTAACAGGATTTCACAAACGGCAGGATCTGGAAGAGCGCGCACGGATCGGAAACGAATCGGGAGCAAATCTATACGTGAGCATTCACATCAACGCCTCAACCACCCGAAAAGATCAGGGGTTTCAAGTATGGTACGGAAGTGGAAATCCCGAGGGACAACAACTTGCCCAAGTCATTACAAAATCGGTAGAAAATGCCGCTATTTGCACAAGGATCCGAGCGGTCAAGCAAGTGCCGGAGACTCTGTATATTTTCCGGACGGTAACAATTCCGAGCGTACTTGTAGAATGCGGATTTATTTCCAATGCCGCAGATCTCTATAAATTGAAACAAGAAACCTTTCGCAACGACCTTTGCAAATCCTTGTGTGAGGGGATCGTAAGTTATCTTTCCGGAAGCAATTCTCGGATCACGTAATCGGAAATCAAAAATCCCTCGGCGGTTAATGCGAACCGATCTTCGGTCAAAGTGGCGTATCCGTGCGTACAAAGAGTCTTTGCAAAAGGCTCTTTTTCTTTTGGAAGAAAGGAACGACAGATTCCATCAGAAAGGCGAAGCCCAAGAAAAACAGATTCTTTCCGTGCTTCTTCTGCATCAACGATCTCGTCCGTCACCGAAGAAATCAATCCGTTTTTGGCGCAAAATTCAGCGGTATTCGGGGGAATATGATAACGAACACCGTTATAGTAACCGGAAGCACCGGGACCGAATGCAAGGTATTCCCCACCCGCCCAATAGACGCTATTGTGCTTTGCCCGAAATCCGGGTTTTGCAAAGTTGGAGATTTCGTAATGTTCATAACCGGCGAACGTTAAAACGTCGTGGGTAAGAAGGTACATAGCGCGCTGAAGTTCTTCCTCGGCCTCCGCAACGCCCTTTAATCCGAAGACGGAACCGGGTTCTACCTTTAAGAGGTAAACCGAAAGATGTTCGGGAGACAGATCCAACATCTGCTGAAGATCGTCCTTTAACGCCTCTTCCGTCTGTCCGGGCAACGCCGCCATAAGATCGAGACTGATATTTTGAAATCCCGCCGTACGCAATTCCCGGTAGGCGTCCAACGCCCGATCTTTGGTGTGCAACCGTCCTAACGCTTGCAACTGTTTCTCCGAAAACGTTTGTACTCCCATACTGATTCGATCGACACCGTAGCAAGCCCACACCTCGGCAAGGGCAGGGGTAACACTCTCCGGGTTGCATTCCACGGTAAATTCTTCACAAGAAGACAAGTCAAAGGTTTCGTTGAGAGCAGAAACAATTTCCGAAAAATCCGTTGCAGACAGTAAAGATGGGGTTCCACCGCCGAAATAAACGGTTCTGACCGTCTCCCCTATTGCAGGGCCTTTACGAATCTGATGGCACAATGCTTTCGCATAGGAAGAAACCTCTCCGGGGGCTGCCGGAGAGGAATAAAAATCACAATAGTTGCATTTGCGGCGACAAAATGGAACGTGAATATACAAAGAACGGTTATTCATCCAACTTGAGCACCGCCATAAAGGCCTCCTGAGGAACTTCGATGGTTCCCAGTTGGCGCATACGCTTCTTTCCTTCTTTTTGTTTTTCGAGAAGTTTTTTCTTTCGGGTAATATCGCCGCCGTAACATTTCGCCAAAACGTCTTTTCGCATGGCGCGAACCGTTTCGCGGGCAATGATCTTAGACCCGATTGCCGCCTGGATCGGGACTTCAAACAGCTGGCGGGGAATATTTTCCTTTAATTTTTCGGTCAATTTCCGTCCACGAGCGTAAGCACGCTCCGCAGGGACGATAAAGGACAATGCGTCCACCACTTCCCCATTGAGAAGAATATCCAACTTAACAAGATCGCTTTTGACGTAGCGGGAGAATTCATAGTCCAAAGAGGCGTATCCTCTGGTACGGGCTTTCAACGTATCGAAGAAATCGTAAATAATTTCATTGAGGGGCATATCGTAATGCAGATCTACCCGAGAAGCGTCGATATATTCCATGGTTTTGAACACGCCGCGACGTTCTTTGCAAAGATCCATAACGGTGCCGACGAATTCCGAGGGGGCGATAATATCGGTCTTTACGATAGGTTCTTCCGCCTCCAAAATCGAACCGGGCGAAGGATAATTTGTGGGGTTATCAATATAGACCGTGCTTCCGTCGGTCATAGTAAGACGATAAACAACGCCGGGGGCAGTGGTAATCAAGTCGAGATTGAATTCCCGTTCGATGCGTTCTTGCATAATTTCCATGTGCAAAAGACCTAAAAATCCGCAACGGAATCCAAAGCCCAAAGCAATGGAGTGTTCCGGCTCATAGGTCATGGAAGCGTCGTTAAGGCTTAATTTATCCAAGGCGTCCCGAAGATCTTCATAACGCGATCCGTCGGCGCAGTAAATACCGCAATAAACCATGGGATTGGCTTTTTTATAACCGGGCAAGGGCGCCAATGCGGGGGATTCGGCAAGGGTGACCGTATCGCCGACTCGAGTATCGCTGACAGTTTTGATGCTCGCCATGATATATCCGACTTCGCCGGCGCGCAAGGTGTCTGCCGGTCTGCAACCGAAGGGAGAAAGATAACCGATCTCCACCACGTCGAATTCCGCACCGGTTGCCATCATACGGATTTTCTGCCCTTTCGACAGAGAGCCGTCCATAACCCGGACGTAAACGACGACACCTCGATAAGCATCGTAATAGGAGTCAAAGATCAGCGCTTTCAACGGCGCAGAAGAATCTCCTTTTGGGGCGGGAACTTCCCGAACGACCTGCTCCAATACATCTTGAATATTCAGTCCGTTTTTGGCAGAGATGCGGGGAGCATCTTCCGCGGGAATTCCGATGGTATCTTCAATTTCCCGAATGACCCGATCAGGGTCTGCGGCGGGAAGATCGATTTTATTGATGACCGGAAGGATCTCCAGATCTCCGTCAATAGCAAGATAGGTATTGGCTAAGGTTTGTGCTTCGATCCCCTGCGATGCGTCCACCACCAACAGTGCGCCTTCGCAAGCCGCAAGTGCACGGGAGACTTCGTAGTGAAAGTCCACGTGTCCCGGGGTGTCGATCAAGTTCAGAATATAAGTTTCTCCGTCGGAGGCTTTATATTCCAATTTGACGGCTCGGGCTTTGATGGTGATCCCGTGCTCTTTTTCCAGATCCATATTATCGAGAACCTGGTCTTCCATTTCCCGCTTTTCCACGGTTTCGGTCAATTCCAAAAGGCGGTCTGCCAACGTAGACTTGCCGTGGTCAATATGGGCAATGATGGAAAAATTGCGGATTTTGGAAATATCGTACATTCTGTTCCTCCGAATGGGGTTATATCAAAAATTCTCTTTCTATTATATCCGAATCTTTCGATTTTGTCAAGCATTTCTTTCAATTCCGACTTGATTTTCTTATTTAAATATGTTATAATGGAATTAAATATGTAAGAAAGGAGGAAAACCCATGGGACTATTTCAAAAAATAAGCCGAAAAAAAACTTACACCGTAAGCGATAGCCAACAAAAACCCACGGCCGCGGTCTTTGTGGATTTTGAACATTGGTTCATTGCATTGAACAATATGTATCACGCGAAACCCGACTACAAAGGTTGGCTGAAAGATCTGAATAAACGAGTCAACGTAGAAGAAATCGTGTTTTTTGCAGATTTTTCCAATCAGAATCTTTCCAAAGAGATTCCTCGTATCCGGGAATTTACAAACCGAATCATTGAGACAAAAAACCCGGACCCTCGTTACAAAAAAGATTTTACCGATTTCATTATGTTAGACAGTATTTACCAAAAAGCAATGTTCAATCGGAACGTGGACACCTTTGTCCTTTTTACGGGAGACGCGCATTTTTCTTCCGTCGTCAGCTTTTTGGTTAACCGTTGCGGAAAAGAAGTTGGGGTATACGGCGTAAAAGATTCCTTCAGTCAACAGTTAAAAAACACGGCTTCCTGGTTCGTTGAGGTGGGAAAGCCGATTCAGGAAAATCCCAACGATGTCTATTATAAAATGCTTTTTTCCAGTCTTGCCAATGCGGAAAACAAACATCGGAAAAATGCAAAACCCACCTTCCAAAAAACGGTAGCGGTCGTTGCGAATTATCATAAGATTCCCCAAAAGACCATTCAAAAAGCGCTGGAAAAGATGATTGAAGAACAGTATGTGATCCGAGAGAGAACCGGAAAGGCAAAGCCCGGCGATCCGCTGGTCCTCAACTGGAAACGATGCGCTCAAAATCCCCTATTCACAGCCCACGTTCAAACCGACCAATAACGGAGGCACACGGAATTGAGAAAAATCATAACATTGCTTCTGACCTTAACCCTTATCGTCGCGATCCCCATCTCTTCTCTTGCGGCAACGGCAAACGTTGCGACGGAATTGACTCAAGTCAGAAGTTATTACACCGAACAAAAAGAACTGACCTCTTTTGAAGAAACTCTCGCCATGGCTTCCATGGGAATGTTGATTGGGAAAACCGCCTTTATTCCGGAAAATGACGGAACGGCAGGAGGACTTGCAAAAAGAATTCTTGCTATCAGTGCCACAGGCGAGATTCCGGAAAATGATCCGGACGTTCAAACGCTGAAAGACTTTCAAAACTCGGACGGAGCCTTTGGGAACGTGGAAAGCCATTGTCTTTCCCTTTTGGCAATGGCAAGCCGCAAGGAGATTTACAACAGTGCAAAGGCTTACGAATGGCTGATACAACAACAGAGCGAAAACGGCTCTTTTTCCGATTCTCCCAAAAATACGGCACTGGCGATTTCTGCCCTTTCTCTTTCTAAAAATGAGAAGGAAATGACTGCAATATCGAAAGCCGTAGCGTACTTAACGGGGTACAAAGCAGACAATGAAATTGATCTCTGTTGGCAGATCATAGGAATTACCGACGGCGGGGTGGACGCTACCACTGCGGCGGATCGGAAGTTTTTAGAAACGCTCCTCTCCTATCAAAATTCCGAAGATCATTCCTTTTATCGCTCCGAAAATGATTCCGAAACCGATCCGGAAGCAACGGTAATGGCGTTGGCGGCACTGGATTCCATCAATGAAGATTCCAGTATGTTTCAACGTCTCGCAAAAGATGGAAAATTGACCTTTTTTGATCCGGCAGAAGTAAAGCCGCTTCTCATATTTGCAGGAGTGATGCTGGGTGTTTCCATCGCATTTTGGATTTACATTTTTGCTCATAAAAAGAGCACGAAGACTTTGGAAGAAACGAAAACCCATTGAAAGGATCGAACGTCATGTTGATTCCCGTATGGAAAAGCGAAATCCCCTATTTTGACCCCGAAAAAGGACAAGCAGCCCCTACCCTGATTCCCCATCTTTTACCGGGAGAAAATAATCCTTGCTGTATCGTGATTCCGGGCGGTGGGTACAGCCACAAGTCAATGGATCACGAAGGAAAACAAATTGCGGAATGGCTGAACACCATCGGCATCAGTGCATTCGTTCTGGATTATCGGATTGGCCCGGAATATGACGGACGAGCCTTTTTGGCAGACGGTCAGCAAGCAATCCGTACCGTTCGCGAAGGTGCAAAGGAGTTCGGCATCGACCCAAATCGCTTGGGTGTTTGCGGTTTTTCCGCCGGAGGACATTTGGCCGGAAGTTGTGCGACTATGTATAAAACTCCGGAAGAACGTCCGGACTTTGCCATTTTATGCTACGGCGTTCTGACCCTGGGAGTAAAAACCCACGGCGGAACTGCTCGACACTTTTTGGGTGACCGTGCCGGCGACGAAGAATACGTCAAACAATCGTCCCCCATCAACCGGGTCACCCCCGACTGTCCCCCCATGTTTTTGTGGACGACCATCACCGACAACGCCGTTCCCCCAAAGGAAAACACCTTTGCTATGGAAAAAGCCTGCAGAAAAGCCGGTATTCCCTATCGGTTTATTTGCTACGACCACGGAAGCCACGGCTTGGGGATTCCAAAAAACGATCCGGAAATTGCATCTTGGACCATTGAATGTGAGAAATTCCTGAAAAAGCAAAATATCATCTGAATATAAAAATGCTTCGGAAGATTCCGAAGCATTTTTATGTATTTAATAAAACTTATTTCAAAATGGTAATTCCGCCGATAACGGGAAGTTTTTCTTCCTTATCGTTGACCGCGTTGATGATTCCGACGACGATGAGAACGGCGACGAGAATTCCGGCAATAAAGCCGATCAGACCGACGATCCAATTCATAATCCCGAACAGGATTCCGATAATACCGCCAATCTTGGCAATTCCGCCGAGAATTGCTCCGACAATAGAAAGAACGATTTCAATGCCGGTACCAAAAATGCCAAGGACAAGCCCCTGATTCAAGTGGAATTTTGCGTTTTCTTTATCCCCGGCAAGGTAGGCAACCAACCAGCCGATGATGGTGCAATACGAAACGATGGAAGTGACTTTCTTGTTCATGTAAAAAACCTCTCTTTAAAAATTCTTCCGTCCCGCAAAAGGGACGGGAGTTGTTTTTTGGAGCTGGTAATCGGATTCGAACCGATGACCTGTTCATTACGAGTGAACTGCTCTACCGACTGAGCCATACCAGCAGATTGCGGCACACCCATGCCGCAAGATATTCAAATCACGAGTACTATTATAACATATCCGAGGAATAAATTCAATGAAAAAAGTGTTACATTTTCACTTTTTATCAAATTCTTCCGAAAACTTCTTAATAGAGATTGGAAGCGGTAACATTTTTCAGCCAACTATTCAGCTCCAATGTCAGTCTCAAATTTCCGTCCTTATCTTGAGAATAGGGAAACACCGGCTGTTCCAATTCTTCAATCCAATCGACTTCTCCACTGCAATAAGATTTGAGAAAACCGCGAAGCAGCGGTAGCGTCGTCCGCCCCGGGATTATAGCATTTTTCCGCATAAAGAACCAGAGATGGAAGATTACTGAACTGGGAGGCTTCTCCACCGTTATCTCCCCAACCGGTAACAATAACCTCATTACAACCGTTGCAAAGGCAGGCGTCCAAATGTATCAAAGCTCGGGAATAAGAAGCCTTATTGTGGGGAGCAAATCGACACAGAGATTCCGTCCGAAGCCTCTTCGTGAGACAACAAAGACAGAACATCAGAAACCGGCAGGACGAGTTCCTCAGGAAGATCCTGAAATTTAAGCTTCATAATACAAAGCTCTTTTTTACTTTATCCTTACGACATATGTTTATAAATTACATTTTTCGACGGCGATTTCCGAACCGAAGAGTCAGATCGGGTTTCATGCGAACGCTTTGAGCAAGTCCAATAGCAAAAAAAGAAGAAAGAACCGATGAGCCACCGGCGCTGATGAAAGGCAACGTAACGCCGATAACGGGAGAAACTCCGATACACATTCCCACGTTCATTACAGATTGCACCGCAAACATTGCCGCAAGACCGAAACAGATGAGTTTTCCCGCATCGTCCTTGGCAAATTTCGCGCCGCGGGCAAGCAAAAATACTAAAAGAGTCAATAAAGCCAAGACAAAAAGACAACCAATGAAGCCGAATTCTTCTCCGATAACGGAATAGATAAAGTCGGTATGACTTTCGGGGAGCAATTCGTTTTGGGACTGAACGCCCTCTCCGTAACCAAGTCCGGTCAATCCGCCGGACCCGATGGCGATCTTGGAAAGAATGGGCTGATAGCCGAAATCCAAAGGATCCAATTCCGGGTTAAGGCTAAACAAAATACGTTTTTTATGATAATCTTTCAAGACAAAGTTCCAAAGAACCGGGAAGGCAGCAACCAATACCACACCGGAAAGCAGAAAATATCGATACTGCAAACCTGCCATGTAAAGAATGACGACCAAAGTCCCGCAATAAACCAGTGCCGTTCCAAAATCCCCCTGAATGCAAATAGGAATAAAATAGGCAAAAAAGTGGAGGACCAAAAACGCGAGGGTGGAAATACGGTTCAACGAATCCGAAACCTTGGAAACGTGGGTAGAAAAGGTCAAAATAAAGGCAACCTTGGCAAATTCCGACGGTTGAACACTGACAAATCCCAAATCGAGCCAGTTGGTATTTCCCCCGGAATAATTGCCGATGAACGCCGTGGCCAACAACACTGCGGCACAAATTCCAACGATGGGAACAGAAAAATGTCCCAAAAGAGAATAGTCGATCTTGGAGAAGATAAACACAATCAAAAGTCCGACACAAATACCGATGGTTTGAATCATCATATCGTGATCGTGATTATTTCCTGCCGCGGTGGCGGTGTTGACGGCGGCAAGTCCAAAGCCGGCAAGCAAAAGGGCGACGAGCAGAAGCCCTTTGTCCAAGGAAGCAAAATACTCCGATACGGAGTACGAAAAATCACCCAAACGGCGCCTCATATAACGTCCCCTTTCTGTCTTAATAAGTATATTATAAAGGAATCAACGGCATTTGTCAAGAGTTTTTGGGGCATATTGCGGAATTATTCAAAATATAAATAAACATAACGCCTTTGGAGGAAAATATGAGAACAAAAGGGATAGAACAATTAAAACAATCCGCCATAATTACGTTGCTTCTTTTTGCGGGAACCATAGCGGGATTCGGAATCGTAGGTTTGATTCCGAAGGCAAACGATTCGGAAGTACCGACGGTAAAAACAGAAGAACCGGCCTTTGCGGAAGAGGTGCTTGCCATTTTGCCGCAAGAAGAAACGGTGACGGTATTTTCCGGATTTCAAGCACCGTTGATAGGAACGATTTCTTCCTCTTACGGATACCGAAGTGACCCCTTTTCGGAGGATATTCGCTATCACAAAGGCGTGGACGTGGCAGTTTCAGAGGGAACGGAAGTTTTTGCTACCGCAAAAGGAACGGTGAAAGAATCGTCCTATAACAGAATCGGAGGGAATTACGTGGTGTTGGATCATGGAAACGGCATTGAAAGTTATTACGGACACCTACAGACCCGCACGGTTTCGGTGGGTGACACGGTGGATCAAGGGCAAGTCATTGGGCTTTCAGGAAGAACCGGGAAAGTTACCGGAGCCCATTTACATTTTCAACTTATATACAATCAACGGACGGTCGATCCGGAAAAATACATCGACCTGACGCCATGACCAGGTTCAAGATTCACCCGACGGTCTGTTTGGCGGCATTATTTCCCTGCCTTGGAATTTTGACCTGGGGACAAACCGGCTTGCTTTGGCTTTCTGCCCTTTTGCACGAATTTGCCCACATCGTCGCTTATCGCATTTGCGGAACGAAGATGGAGCGGGTGGAGCTTCTCCCCTTCGGAATCTGTGCCATTCCAAAAAATCCGCTGAAGATCTCCCCTGCAAACGAAGTTTTTTGTGCGGCGGCAGGACCGACGGTTAATCTTGTGATTACATTGCTTCTTCTGGCGTTTCCTTTTCCGGCAGAAAGTGAAACGGTACGCTATTTTTTGTATTGCAACGGAGCACTGTTTTTTATCAATATTCTTCCGACCCTTCCCTTAGATGGGGGAAGAATCCTTTATTATGCGCTGGCGAGGAAATGGAATGCGGAAATTTGCGAAAAGGTTTGTTACCGATGTGGGTTGGTTTTATTGATTTTTCTCTTGTATCCGGTGTGTACAACGCTTTTTGCGGAAAAAAATCCTTCTTTAGCGATGATTTGGGGGTATTTGGCGATATATACGGTTCTTCGACGGGGTTCGATATGAATTTTTTCCGACTTTTCGGCGAATGGGATTGCAAATATAAAAAAAATATGATATAATATAGTATCTATAAGCATCCTCGGGAGGTGAACCGGCTTGAGCGCACCCTTATCACTTCATCAAATCAAAGTTCTGATTCTCTATACCGTAGAGGGAACGCCGGGCCCCGTTCCCCGACACGTGATCGAGACGTCCCTTGCCCTGACTGATGCCAATATTTTTGCCATTCAAGAGGCATTGCACGATCTGATCGAAAATGAAAACCTGACCCAAAGAAACGACGAGAACGAAATCCCTTACCTGTTCTTGACGTCTCAAGGAAAAATCGTCATTGAACCGCTGAAAAAGGACGTACCTCTTTCCTATCGGGAAAAGGCGTTGGCATATGCGGCGGCGGAAATGTCGAAATTACGGACGGAGATCGGCGTGGAAGCAACCGTTTCCCCGGTGGAACACGGAAAAGACACCGAGTTTGCCTGCCATATCAATCTTTCCGACGAGGGAATCACCATGATGGGGCTGACTCTTTATTCTCCCAACAAATTACAGGCGGAAATGATGGCAGAACGGTTCCGAAAGAACCCTTTGGAAATTTATCGCAAGGTTTTGCATATTATGACCGGCACCGACGAGCCGAATGACACGGAAAGGTAGGAAACAACGGAATGAAAAACGATAAACTGTTCCGGGAGACCCCCTTCAACGGTTACAAACGAGATGACGTTCTGAATTATATTGACGCCGTGGATCGGGCACACCGGGAAGCAATGGACGAGCTGAACGACCGAATCCTCGAATTGAACGAACAACTGGCGGAGGCAGCCCGCAAAAACGAAGCATTGGAAAAGGAATTGGAGATCAAAACCGCCTTTGCCAGCGAAGCGGAAACTTTAAAAGATCAGTTGCAAGAAAAAGATGCTCAAATTGAAGAACTGATCGATCGTTGCCAGGAACTTTCGACCCAAACCGATGCGGTGGTTCAGAAGTGCGAAGAATTAACGGCTCAAATAGAAGCCGGAAAACAAGGATTTGCCTGCGAACGGTTACAGGACGGAGTTTGCACCGCAGTAACCGAAAAAGCGGAAAAAATCCTGAAGGAAGCGGAAGCCGAAGCGAACCGCAAGATCTCCGATGCGGAAGAACAGGCGTCCGGGATTCTGCTACGCGCACGAATCGATGCTCAATCCATGATTACCGAAGCGGAAGGTCAGACCGAAGCTTTGGCACAACAGGTTTCTGACGAAGCCCATGAGATCATTACCATGACCGTAAGAGAGGCCAAAGAAATCATCAGTGCGGCAAAAGCACAAGGAAGTGTCATTCTTTCCGATTCTGCCCGCTCCATCGGTAAGATCAAAGGAAACCTTTCCTCCATGCAACTGGTGGTTAAAAATATAGAAAATGAACTGAAATCCGCAAAGGAATCCCTTTCGGACAACGTTTTGAAAAGAGAGGATTGATTTCTATGAATAAAAAAACAAAACTTGCCGTTCGTATTATTTGCCTGATTCTTGCGGCGGCTATGGTAGTTTCCCTTGCCTATACCCTGTTCTACTTTATTTTCATGGTATAATTTTGGCAACGGAAAAGACGGAAAAGAATGCTTTGCGAAGTGCAAAGCAGTCTTTTTTTTACGGTTAAAAGATTTTATTGACGCTTCCCTTGAACATGGTAATCTCGCCGGGAAGATCGCCATCGGAAGGAAGGGATTCATAAATTTTGAACCCGTTGCGTTCCAAAGCTTTTTTGGCGCGCTCATTATAATCGAAAATTCCATAGGCAAAAAGATGGGAGCAGGACGTATTTTCAAAAGAAAAGCGGCACAAAAGTCCAATGGCACGGCTACCGTAGGTTTTCCCCCAAAACTCCGGTTCTCCGATCATAATATCCAACCGACGACAATCGGTGGAACTTCCCAGAGGCTCGGGAAATGGGGATTTTATGGGTTGTAAACGGCATTCCCCAATCTCGTTGCCTTCCACAGAAATCATGAAACAATCGGCTTTTTGGGAGAGAGAGGCGTACATAGACGCGACTTCTTCTTCCGTATAGGGATCCACATCGCCCTCGCTGAAATGAAGAACATCGGGATCGGCATTCCATTTTGCCAACAGTGGAAGATCTTCATCGGTCATCGGGCGAAGGGTAACGATGCCGTCGGTAAAAGTTTTGGTATGGGGGCGAATTAGGGACATAAAATTCTCCTTTTTGGGAAAAAATCCAAGGATCTTGTGATCCTTGGATTTTTGTTTACAATCGATTCAAGAGCCGGCACTGATGACATACACCGTTCCCTGCTGACGACCGAAATAAGAACAGTCGGTGCGGGAAGGCAAAAACACGTCAACGATATTGCCCTTGATGGCGCCACCGGTATCTTTGGCATAGCAATAACCGTAAATAAAGCCGTTATCCAGAACCACGTAGAGGTAGGAATGCATAGGAATTACCTTTGGATCTACCGCAACGTATCCAACTTTGGCTTTTGCGCCGGAGGCTGTGAGGGAAGGACCGGATCTGTTGTAACTGTACGCGGTAAACTCACAATCCAACTTTTTGACGTAGTTGGTGGGAGCGCCGCCGCCCAGATTCAAAAGATGAGACGCATTCACATAGACGACCGCGTCCGTCGGCTCCTTAATTACCTTGGAAGAAATTTTTGTGGTTTCAACGACTTCGCCGTTGACCAGCTTTTTCTTAACGGTAATTTCGCGGATACCGGGAGCTCCTACCGTATTCTTCAGCCGAGAAGCATACTTATCCTTAAGGTTCTTGGGCAAAGAAGAAGATAAGGCATAGCTCATCAGGACTTGCTTCGTCTCAAATGGAATGGATTCCTGTACGGTCTCTTCCTTGTAGGTCACGCGACCTACTTCGACGGACATATCAGGCTGCAACTCCAGGGACAGGTCGTAATTGATCGTATCTTCCGCATTGAGATAAACGTCGTTGCGGTAAAGAAGGTCAAGGACGGTCTGTTGGTCTTCCTTGTCGTAGCAATGAGTATACTCTTTGCCATCGACTTTCAGGTGGACGAGATAGGAGTTATTTCCGCTGACGACGATCTCTTCGGGTTCTTCGTCGTTAGAAAACCAGGTGATCTGTCCGAGCAAACCTTCGGAGGCGTCAGAGTTCTGTTCTGCCGCGAGCATCACGATGCCGCAAACCAACATCAGAACCACCGTCGTTATCAGCGACACGAGAGAGATCAACACTCTCCGGTCGGACAGAACGGTTCGCCAACGAACGTTTCTGGGAATTATCTTCATTGAAACACCACCGTAGTAATTGTTTTGTCACGATCTATATAAACCTGCCGGCCGGGAAACCGGCACGGACAGGGGTATAATCATTGCAACCAGGTCGAAGGGCTTGGTCCAACCCAATTACTATGTATATGTACCGAAGATCGGTGGTATGATCCCGATACATTGCAGAAAGTATCTTACGATACCAGATCCTCTGCGAGGATAATCAGCGCTTGGAGAACTGAGGTGCGCGACGAGCAGCCTTCAAGCCGTACTTCTTTCTTTCCTTCATACGAGGATCACGGGTGAGAAGACCAGCCTTCTTAAGGGTAGCTTTGTAAGCTTCTGCATCGATCTTGACCATAGCGCGGGCAAGGCCGTGACGAATGGCGCCTGCCTGACCGGAAACACCGCCGCCTACAACCTTAACGACAAGGTCGAACTTACCGATGGTTTCGGTGAGAGCCATAGGCTGACGAACGATGAGTTTCAACGTTTCGAGACCGAAGTAATCATCGATGTCTCTGCCGTTGATGGTGATTTTGCCGGTACCTTCGTAAACGCGAACGCTGGCAACGGACTTCTTTCTTCTACCGGTACCGTACTGGTACTCTTTTTTGGAAGTATACATTCTCATTATCCCCCTAATCAGTCAAGATTATAAACTTCGGGCTTTTGTGCCTGATGTTTGTGTTCGCTTCCACGGTAAACTCTCAAACGAGTCATCGCATTCCGTCCGATGGTGGTAGCGGGAAGCATACCCTTAACGGCGCGTTCAAAAGCGAATTCGGGGTTTTCTTGCATCAAGGTCGCGTACTGAACTTCCTTCAGACCGCCAACCCAACCGGTGTGATGACGATAATACTTATCAGTCAACTTTTTGCCGGTGAGAATTACTTTTTCGGCGTTGAGGACGATAACGTGATCGCCGCAATCAACGTGAGGGGTGTAGGTGGGCTTATGTTTGCCCTTCAGGATTTTCGCCACTTCGCTAGCAACGCGGCCCAAGGGCTTGTTTGCAGCGTCGACGATGTACCATTTGCGATCCATTTCGGTCGCTTTCGCCATAAATGTTGCCATGACTAGCATCCTCCGTAATCATTCTATGTCAGAATGGTATTTTTTTCAGCCTGACTATTATATCACAAGAGGGTGAATTTGTCAATAGTTTTTTGAAAATTTTTTAATTTACACATTCCGAACTTTGTTTTTCTTTCGTTTTCTTTGTTTTTCTTTCGTTTTCTTTAATCGCAATTCTTATTTTTCAATCGATTGCACAATGCACCATCGGGATTCACGTAGGCAGTGCGGTAGGTTTCGTAAACAACCATCCCCGGTTTTGCTCCGGCAGGTTTGCGAAGATTTCGCACTTCCGTATAATCCACGGCAACGTTATCCCCTTCCCGAAGACTGCTATTGGTCGCGGCGATAATTGCCGCCTCGGTCATCGCTTCGTTGGTAGGTGATTTTCCGTCCAAAACAAGGATCGTATGGCTTCCGGGAGAATTCTTGACGTGGAACCAAATATCCCGACGGTCTGCGGTGTGCAAGGTCAAGGTATCGTTTTGGAGATTATTCCGCCCACACAAAACGGTATAACCGTCTGAGGTGGTATAACGTAAGGGTTTGGATTGTTCCCGATCTTTGCCCTGACGTTTGGAAGCGGCTTTCCGCAAATACCCCTGCCCTGCCAACTCCCGACGAAGGTCGGTCAATTCCGCCAATCCGGTAGCTCTGGTCAAAATATCAGAAACGGAATGCAGATACTCCAATTCGGAGACAGCCAGATCGATCTGTTCTTGAAGAACATTTTTTGCCGTTTGCGCCTTTTTATATTTTTTGTAATAGATTTGAGCATTTCGGCTGGCAGACAGGGAGGGATCGAGGGGAATTTTCAGGTCTGCCGGAGGATCTTTGGAATAATCGGGAAGAACTACGGAAGATTCGTGCCCTTTGAATATATATAGGTTGGAAAGAATCAAATCACCGAAAATTTTAAATTCTTCTGCTCGGGCACTGTCTGCCAATTCGGCACGCTGAATTTCGATTTTTCGAGAAAGGCGGGCGATGGCGGTAGAGATTAATTTGGAAATATCCGCAGAATGGCGACGAATATGCTCTATCGTATCTTTCTCGGAGTAATAGGCGTCCATAGCGGCAGAGCAAGTGTCGTAGGACTGGCAAGAATATGCCGAACCATATTGATTGATGGGGAAACAATAAAAGTCTTTTGGGGTCTCCCCTTTCAAAGCCGTAGGCATATAGGATTTGGAAAGAATTTTTTCTTTTAAATTTGCTATCGCTTGGGAGAGAGCATCAACACCGCCTTGGGGTTGCAACGACAGATCGGCATCGCAAACACCGAATGCCTGATAGGAAAGTTCCCGGGAAAGGAGCGGAGAAAATCCCTCGAAACGGTTGGTTAAAAAGCGATCGGAACGCTCTTCTCCATCGGGAATGGGAAAGGTGTAATCGTCGAGAATTGAAATTTTATTCTGCGATGGGGGGAATTCGTAGGTAACGCCGGGCAAAATTCTGCGAGGAGAGGAAGAAGAAAGATCCACCTGACGCAGAGCGTCAAAAATCTTTCCGTTTCCGTCGGTTAAGATCAAATTGCTTGCCCGCCCCATGATTTCGATGATCAGGCGTTTTTCTACCGCTTCATAGAAATCGTTTTTACAATCGAACCGCAAAATCAAAACCCGCTCCAATCCCGGTTGTACCGCCTCGATCAGGCGGGCGGAGGCAAGGTGTTTTCGCAAAAGCATGCAAAAATTGGGAGCGTAAGCGGGATTTTCCTTAGGGTATCCGATCCATTGTACGCGGGGAGAAGTTGCGTTTGCCGACAAGAGCAACCGACGGTTCTCTCCTTTAGAATAGAAATATAAAACTACTTCGTCCCGCTCCGGTTGTGTGATACGATCCAGACGAGCCCCTGCGTGCTCCGACAGTTCGTCCCTCAGGGCGTGAAGCATAATTCCGTCAATAGGCATAGAAAAACAGATTCCTCCGGATTATACAGAAAGTACGGGGTTTTCAAAGGACGAATAGACGATCTCCAGATCGGGATCGGCTTCTTTCAACCATTGTTCCAGCACCGGAAGGACGATGACTTCCGTGGCAAAGTGCCCGGCTTCAATGAGGTTGATCCCCGCTTGGGCGGCTTCGAGAAAATGATGGTATTTTGCCTCTCCGGTCAAGAGCGTATCAAACTCCGTTCCGACAAGAGACTCCCACATATCCCCTCCGGAACCGCTGCAAAGAGCGACTTTGTGCACCGGACGGCCACCGTCAGCATAGCGCAGGTTGTTGGCGTGAAGCGTTTCTTTGAGTTTTGCGGCGTATTCCGTCAAGGGCATTTCGGCAGGCAAAACTCCTTTTCGGCTGACAAAAGAAGGATCGTCACCGCTCCAGGGTTCAATGTCGGTTAGCCAAGCGGCTTTTGCCAAAACGTCGTTAACGCCCCCTTCTGCCATATCCAAATTGGTATGGGCGGCGACGGCGGCAATTCCTTTTTCGATCAGGCGATAGACCCGATCGGCGGGAGAAAATGCCTTTTGCGCCGTAAAAAGTGCCGGGTGGTGAGTCAAGATCAAATCCACGTTCTGTGCCTCGGCTTCATCGATAACGGAATAGGTAATATCCAAAGAAAGCATGACCTTGCCAATCTCCCGATTCGGGTCTCCGCAAAGGATTCCGGCATTGTCAAAGGAAAGGGCGGTGGAAAAGGGGGCATGGCGGTCAAGAACCGAAACAAGGTCAATGAGTTTCATCGTACAATCTCCTTGAATAAGTTTGCCATAGGGTATTCAGACGCTCAAACAGGTCTTCTTCAAAAGCTATGGCAGAGGAATCGGGCTGTTCTGCCCGGCGCAATCCCAACAGACGTTTCTGATGAGAAGAAAGCAATTTTTCGATATAATCCAACGCATCGGGGGTACAATCCAAACGTTGCGGGATATAACAATCCGCATCGGTAAACTCTTCCGTCGGGGTCATGGCAACAGAAAGAAGAATATAACGTTTCTCCCCTTCCGTCACTGCCCGTTCCCGAAGAATGGAATATCCGTGCCGGAACAAAAAGCGACGAAGGACTTCCGGTTTGGTCATGGGTTGCAGAATGATTTTTTCAGCGCACTGGGGGGGGCATTCGTAGAGAATTCGTGCAATAAGATCTCCTCCCATACCGGCAATGACAAGAGCGTCATACTCCTGCGGTACGGCGTGAAGACCATCACTTCGGACAAGGGAAATCTGCTCCGAAAGGCCATATTTTTCGACGGCAGAGCGCGCCCGAAGAAGGGGGCCTTCGTTGACGTCGCAGGCAAAGGCTCGTTGACATTGCCCCGATTGAATCATAAAAACCGGGAGATGGGCGTGATCCGTGCCCACGTCAGCCAAGACGTTGCAAGGGCACGCGAACTCCGCCACGGAAAAAAGGCGTGGGGGCAGGGTTACAAATTCAGCCATAATATCCTCAAAAAGGTCTGTTGTAATTCACCGCGTTACGCTTCGATGGCGGCGTTGAGGGCTTCCACCACTTCGTCCACGTCCAGACCGTGTACGGTGCAAGCGTCGGCAATGGATTCTCCGCGGGCAGCCATACAACCGATGCAGTGCATTCCGAAACGAAGCAAAACGTCGCCGGCTTCGGGATAGGTGCGAATAATGTCTCCGATAAGCATTTCTTTCGTAATCATGATAATATCCTCCAAATTAATTTTTTTAATAATCGTTTCCGAGAGATTTTCTGTGGTTCTCAGAAAAAGTGACTGGGTTTGCACCTTCGAGAGATTCGAGAAGTTCGTAATAATCGGCATCTTGAAGTCCGGGAAGACAATCGTTTTTCCAGGAGATTTCACCGTAACCGGTAAACCATACCAAATGATACCCGAAAGAAGTTTTGATAATGGAATGATCTCCGGTCTTACGACCTTCCGCATAAATCCAATCGTTGATTTCGGAAACCATGGTTCCGTAAGAAAAGTCTTCGTAAAGACCGCCGGTTTCTTTCGACCCCGGATCTTCGGTGTTTTCGTTTGCAAGGGAAACGAAGGAATCTTCGGTATATCCTGCAGCCTCCCACTTAGCATAAAGCCCCTGCATCTTTTGATGGATTTCCGCATCGTTGGACGTTCCGTCTTTATTCTCGGTCACCGAAAGAAGAATATGCCGCATGGACGCCAAAGGATATTCGTCCCGGTGCAAAGAGAGGAAATAGCAGACGGTATAGGCTTCGGTGGAAGTTTTGTGAACACTTACGTCGCCGGCAACCCGCTTTGTATCAAAAAGCCAGGACGACATTTCTGTATTGGCAAGATCCGAAGCGACGACATTTTTTGCCAGCGTAGACGAATCCGATGCATAACTTTCCTTTTGTTTTTCGGGAGCGAAAGAAACTGCCCGATCCTTGAAGATTTCTTCGCTGGTCAACCCTTCCGCAAAGGATTCGGCAAGAGCTTTGACGGCGGCTGCCACTTCTTCTTCCGTCGAGGCTTCGGAATCGGAAGGCAGGAAATCCTCGGTCAGCGTATAAACCCGGAAATCCACCTTGTCAATGGAAGCACGATTTGCCTGATAGTATGTTTCGTAATCTTCGTCGGAATAGGTGATCTCACTTAACTTTTCGTCACAATACTGGGTGGCAAGAAAACGGCGGGAAAGGAATTGGCGGTACAAATCTTCCGTCATACCCTCTCCGTAATATTCGGAAAGGTAATCGTTTAAAGTTATTTTAGCTTCTTGGGCGGCTTCGGTGGAAGAAAGAACGAACGCGTCGATTTGGAGAAGATAATCCTCGTTCAACTCCATTCCCTCTGCCACGGCGGTATTATAAAAGGAAAAAACTTGCCGGAGGACTTCTTCGGTCTGATCCATAAAGTAATCCGCCCAGGTCTGCTCCGTTTCGGTGACGGTGCAGGCTTGCTCTTTCAGGGGCTTTTCGGGATCCAGACCGAAATAAGAAAGGTAGTCGGCATAACTGGAATAAAAGCTCTGAATTTGATAGTAGTAGTTAAAATTGTACTCTTGAGCGGTAATCCCGGTCTCTCCTACCACCATAACGGAATCTCCGGTAGCGGAACAGGAACAAAACAAGAGCAGGGACGCGGAAAGAATGAGAAATAAGGCAACGATACGTTTCAAAATCAATACCTCCAACGGTCAACGTTTTGTTTCATCGGAAATCTTCCGGAATTTTGAAGTCATTTCAGAATCGGAAGGGGAATTTGCAGGAGAAGGATCGGAATCGACTTTCCGGAATTTCACCGTGGCGTCGCCTTCTTCCAAAGGAATTTCTGCAGCCTGCCGTTTTGCCCGCCGAGGACCGAGTTCAGTCTGCCCGGGCGATTCCGTACCGGTAATGGGAACGGGGACGGGGGATTCGTCTTCCGGGGATTTCTTTTCTTTCCGAACAAGGATCACGATAATGATGGCAATGACAACAAGGACTAACACCACGGCTGCAATAATGATGCAGTTCAAAACAATTCCCCAAAGGTCAACGGAGTCTTTTTTATCTCCGTTCAAAGCGGCGGAAATGCCGTTTTGGAACAAGGAGACCTGTTCCTTCGACAGTGCCGTATCGGAGATATAGACCTCGTCAATAACGCCGACGAACATGGGGTCTCCCTTGATTCCGCTTCGACCGAGATAGCAGAAATTGGGGGCAATGGCGGAAAGATCCACCTGAGTCTCTCCGGTAGCGGCAACCGTTCCGTTCAGGTACAGGGTGATTTTTCCTTCAGAGATGGTAACCGTAACCCGCGTCCAGGTATTTACGGCGTTATAGTCGCAAGTAAGGTAGGTAGAGTAAGTTCCGTCGCTGATTCCGAAACGAAGCCCGGAAATTCCGTTTCCGGTTTCCAAAAAGAGATAGGCAGAAGGATCGGTAACGGAAGAGGATTTTCGAGAGAAATCAAAGAGACGTTGGCTCGCTCCCTCTCCCTCCCAAAAATAAGACAAAGAGACGGTCAATGCTTGGGCATGATCCAAAATTCCAATAGGGTAACGAACAAAGGAAGATCCGTCCAATCCCAGACCGTAAGAAGAAATCCCTTGGGTCAATCTGCCTCCTGTGACGGTGGCGTTTGCTCGATTGTTCCAATCCCGTCCTACGTTTCCTCGCTCGTCAAAGGTAGTTGCGATAAATCCGTTGGCAATGGAACCGGTCTGGTGATAGGCGTCTTCCACCAGATCTACACCGTCGGGGGCATAGGGATTGACCGAAGGGGTTTCCCCGGTGTCGGTCTGTCCCGGATCGGGGAGAACCTCGGAAGTATAACGTTCCAAACCGTAGAAATGAATCTTACGGATCTCCGGAGCAGAAAGAACCTTGGGCGTAACGTATACTTCGTCAATGGCGGTGCGGGTGGTGGTGTTCACGGAAGAACCGGTAACGACCCGGCATTGAGAAAGGGCAAAAGACGAAACGGTAATTCCGGAAGAGATCGTTTCCACGGCAGTTCCGTTCACGTACACGACAATCTCGCCTGTCTCGGACACGGTAAGGGCGTAATGCACCCACTTATTTCGGGGATCGGCAGGATTGCCGCCTTTGATGGATTTGCGTTGCAGATTGCCTCGGCTGTCGGTATATTCCAAATAAGCAGAAAGGGTCGTTCCCTCCGCTCCGTAGGGAGCAAAACGGAGGACGCCCGTGCCTTTCAGATCCAAAAGGCATTCTTCGTTTTTCAGATCTTTTCCGCTACGATAGACCCAGCAGGAAAAGGTAAAGGAAGTATGACCGTGGAACAAGCGGGAATCCAACGTCAAATATTCCTGCGGTGCAGACCCTTCCCGACGGATCATGGCATAGCCGTATTTTTCCGTAAGTTTTTCGGTGTCGATCAAAGCGCAGGATTGATTTACCGTGGCGGGAATATCCCCGGAATGGAAATCGGTTCCGGCGGCAAAGGTACCGTCGAAGAGATACGCAGCCCAAGAATAGTTTTGTTTTTCCACGGGAGTGATGGGAAGGTCGACGTCGGGGGTATCGATGGTTTCGTCCTTCATATCTTCCAGTTCCGCGGCATAAAAAGCGTCGACGGATTGATTCATCAAAGAATTAATTTTCCCCGGTTGGAAGGCAAGATCGGTGAAATACAGATCGTCAAGGGAAATTCCATGAAAGGCGGCGGTGTTACATTCCATTTCGGAAAGATTTACAGGGGTGGTAGAGAGAGACGATGTTGTAGATTTTCCGTTCACGTAAAGAGTCAACAAGGAGACCGAACCGGAACTCCGATAAGTAAAGGAAACATGGAACCACTGTGCCGAATCCGACAGAACTTCCGAAACGTCATAGCTGCAAACAGCGGTGTTTTTACCGTCGGTTGCGGTCAATTTCAAAGAAACAACGCCATCGTTGTTTTCAAACTGAAGCTCCAACGCTTCCTTTTTAGAGCCGTGGATCAAAAACAAAGTCCCCTTATCCATCGCCTCGGCAAGGGTAAAATTGGTACGAAAGCCCATCGTAAACTGACTGACGCCGTCAAACAGATGACGGTTCATGTGGACGTAACCTTTCATTCCTCCGTTGCGAAAACCGGTTACGGATTCTACGAGAGACGAGCCGAATTCCTTAGTAGAAAGAGGATACTTGCCGCCGACGTCTTGGGTAAGGGCGGCTTTATCGTCAAAAGAATACGCCGCTTGAATCCGAGATGCGGTAGCATTTGCTCCGGAGTTGGAACTTGAAGAAGAGGTTCCGGATTCCGTGTCGGTTACAGCAAAAGCAGAAAGCGGGGAAAAAGACAGGGAGAGAAGAAAACAAAGAAAGGCGCAGGTCAACGATATAAAAAAACGTTTATTGGGTTTCATAAAACACCCTCCAAAGATAAGCACATAGATAGAAATAAATATATATTATATTTTACTACAAAACGATTTGTTTGTCAAGTCTACAACGACATTTTGAACCATTTTTGAAAACTCTTGCATTTTCGTCAAAAATGTTATATAATAAAGAATATGAATAACGTTAGGAGAAACGCTATGGAACTGGAACGACTCCTTCTTCGAGTGAAAAATCCTGCTTGGTACAGCGGTGGAGAATTAAATAGCATTGTCAAAGACAAAGAGACGATCAAAACCCGCTTTGCCTTCTGCTTTCCCGATCTGTACGACGTGGCGATGTCCCACTTGGGAATTAAAATTTTATATGATATTCTGAATCGGCGAGACGATATATGGTGCGAGCGCGTCTTTGCCCCCGCACCGGATATGGAACAATTGATGCGGGAGAAAAACGTCCCTTTATTTGGGGTGGAAAGCCGAGACGCCATCAAAGATTTTGATTTTATTGCATTTACGTTGCAATACGAATTGAGTTATACCAACGTGTTGAACATGCTGGATCTTGCGGGTCTGCCGGTGCTGGCTTCGGAACGGAGCGACGAGATGCCCGTTGTCATTGCGGGAGGACCTTGTACCGTAAACCCCGAACCCATGGCGAATTTCGTGGATCTGTTCAACATTGGCGAAGGGGAAGAAACGCTCCTTGAACTGGTGGATCTTTGGCAAGAATGCAAAGGAAATAAAAAAGATTTTTTAAAAAAGGCGGATCGGTTGGAATCCTGCTACGTGCCCGCTCTTCACGACCGCAAGGTAAAGGTTCGTCGCCGGATCATCAAAGACCTGGACAAAGCACCTTATCCGGAAAAACTGATCGTACCCAATACAAAGGTTATTCACGACCGAATTTCCATGGAAATCATGCGAGGGTGTATTCGGGGTTGTCGGTTTTGTCAAGCGGGCATGATCTACCGTCCTTTCCGGCAAAAATCCCCGGAAATCATGATGGAAAATATCAAAAAACTCTGTAAATCCACGGGGTATGACGAAATTTCGTTGACGTCCCTGTCCAGCAGTGACTATGAAAAGCTTCCGGAATTTGCGGATATGCTTTTGGATTACTGCACCCCAAAGAAAATCAATTTGGCACTTCCCTCCCTGCGAATCGATAATTTCTCCGATGAGTTGCTGAAAAAACTGCGCGCCGTCCGTTCTTCCGGTCTAACGTTTGCACCGGAGGCGGGGACACAACGGTTGCGGGACGTCATCAACAAAAACATTACGGAAGAGGACATTTTTGAATCCTGCCGTATTGCCTTCAACGGCGGAAATTCGGCGGTAAAGCTGTATTTCATGATTGGGCTTCCCACGGAGACCGACGAGGATATTTTAGGAATTGCGGATCTGGCTCAGCGGATCGTGGATTATTACTATCAACTGAAAACGAAGAAAAACGGCAAAGGAGTATCGGTGACCATCAGCCTTTCCACCTTTGTGCCAAAACCCTTCACGCCCTTCCAATGGGAACCCCA
The DNA here is from genome assembly GCA_045603745.1 of Eubacteriales bacterium. GTDB lineage: Bacteria > Bacillota > Clostridia > Oscillospirales > UBA644 > RGIG995. The sequence goes on from JAZUMQ010000003.1 coordinate 29,017, forward strand.
GATCAGTTTGGACGAAATTCATCGCCGCCAACAGTTGTTGAAAAATGCCATTACTTCCCGAAAAATCCGGCTCAATTATCACGAAGGGAAAACCAGCGTATTGGAAGGGGTCTTCTCTCGGGGAGATCGGGCGCTGGGCAACCTGATCCACACCGCATGGAAAAAGGGTTGTATTCTGGACGCATGGGACGAACATTTCCGGTATGATCTTTGGACAGAAGCCATGGAAGAATGCGGAATCAAAATCGAAGATTATGCCGGCAGAAGATATTCGTACGAGGAAGAACTTCCTTGGGACGTCGTGGATTGCGGCGTTTCCAAAGCGTTTCTGATTCGAGAATCGAAACTGGCATACGAAAACAAAACTTCCCCCAACTGCAAAGAACAATGTCTTGGTTGCGGGGTAAAGAAAATTTGCGGAGGTGACGTCTGTGATCCGGATTGCCTTTGAGAAAAATTCTACCGCAATTTACATGTCACATCTTGACTTGATGCGGTGCATGACCCGTGCCTTATCCCGGGCGGAAATCCCGGTGAAATATACAGAAGGATTCAATCCTCACCCCTATTTGGTCTTTGCCGCTCCGTTGGCACTCGGAATTGAAGGAGAGCGGGAATATTTTGAGATCAAGCTCACCGAAGAAATGCCCTTTGATGAAATGAAACGCCGGTTAAACGAGACCTTGCCTCAAGGATTGAAGATTTTGGACGTGTTTGAATCGCAAAACGATTTTAACGAGATTGAAAGCGCCAATTACCGGGTCTTTGTGGAAGGAAAATCCGTAGAAGATTGGAATCGGTTTTTTGAGGCGGATACCATTCCAACGGAAAAGAAAACCAAACGTGGATTAGAAACCATTGATATGAAAGGTGAAATTTTCGGTTGCGAAGCGGAAAACGTTAAAAATGGCGTGATCTTGCACCTGCATCTCCCCTGCGGAAATCGGAGAAATCTATCGCCTCTTTTGGTGGTTAAAACCTTTGCCCCAGACGAGGAGACCTATTATACCGCCGCAAGAACCGAATTTATGGACCAAAAAGGCAACAGATTCTAAATTTTGTCACAAAAACGTGACACATAAATGATAAAGGTGTGGTATAATCCACTCTGTGGAGAAAAATAAAAGATTCTGTCCTTCAAAGGAGCATATCGAGTATATGTGACTGAGGAGAGCACGGAATCCAACCGGATTTTACCTGTTTTACGGAGGAAAATTCGAGGTGGATTTTGCGCGAAGCCGAAGGAGCATATCGAGTATATGTGACTGAGGAGAGCACGGAATCCAACCGGATTTTACCCGTAAAAAAAATATGTCAGTCGCAATTACCTGACAATAATCAAAACACGGAGATAAGAGAAAAATGAAGAAATTTTCGACAAAGCAAATTGCTTTTTGCGGGCTTATTGCCGCAATGTACGTAGTGTTCACTTGGGTTTTGGGAGACTTCGGATACGGCCCGATCCAATTTCGGTTTTCGGAATGCATGACCGTTCTACCCTTCTGTTTTCCGGTAGCAACGGCGGGATTGACGGTGGGGTGTTTTCTTGCAAATCTGATGAGCACCGTAGGTCCGTTGGACTTGATTTTGGGAACGCTGGCAACCCTATTAGGGTGCTTGGGGACGCAACTATGTCGAAAAAGAGATCTTTGGTGGTTGGCACCGCTGCCGCCGGTGATCTCGAATGCTGTTATTATTGGAATCATGCTGACGATATACAGTGAAACAAAGACCCCCGTATATTTTTTGACCATGGCGGCACAGGTTGGATTGAGCGAACTTGTGTGCTGCTACGGATTGGGGCTTGGGCTTCTGTTATTGATTCGGCATTATCAAAAAATAAACGATAGAGGGAACAGACTATGAAAATCAAGAAGGCTGTTATTCTTGCCGCAGGACTGGGGACACGCATGTTGCCTGCGACAAAATCCGTACCGAAAGAACTGGTGCCGATCGTGGACAAACCGGCACTGCAGTACTTGGTGGAAGAAATCAAAGCTTCCGGCATTGATGACATTATGATCATCATTTCCCGAGGCAAGACGCTGATTGAAGATCACTTCGATTACGCTCCCGAACTAGAGGAACGGCTTCGTGCCGGCGGTGCCGCTAAGGAACCTGCCCTGAAACAGGTTCGGCAGATTGCGGAACTGGCAGACATCGTTTACGCCAGACAAAAAGAGATGCTCGGCACGGGACACGCTCTGTTACTTGCAAAGCATTTCGTCGGAAACGAACCCTTTGCCTTACTTTACGGCGATGACGTTATCATGAACGATCAAAAGCCCGTCGTAGGACAGTTGACCGACGCTTACGAAAAATACGGAAAAAGCGTGGTTGGAGTTCAGGAAGTTCCGGAAGAACTGGTGATGAAATACTGCACACTGGACGTAAAACAAGTGGACGACCGGCTTTACGAAGTATTTGATATGATTGAAAAACCGAAAAAAGAAGAGATCATCTCTTGCTTCTCGGTTCTGGGACGAATCGTTCTCACCCCCGACGTTTTTGATTATCTGGAAAAAACTCCCTATGCGCAAAACGGAGAATTGCAATTAACCGATACCATGAAGCTGATGGCAAACGACGGCAAAATGATGGCGGTTGATTTTGAAGGAAAACGATATGATATGGGGAATAAATTGGGCGTGATGCAGGCGCAGGTAGAAACGGCACTGAAACACCCCGAAATCGGAAATGACTTCCGGGAATATTTGAAAGAATTTGCAAAAACGCTGTAAAATCAAAGAATCACACCCGCAAGAATTCGTTCTTGCGGGTGTCTTTTTGTTTTCAGATTATTCCAGAAGATAAGATACGGAACAAGTTTCGGATTTTCCGGGGGATAACGTGCGCATATCTCGTTTGACGGTCAATTCTTCCGGGGCTTTGCAATCGCTGGGAAGACCGTTTCAAGGTTTAATGCAAAAGAAGAAAGTCGGGAATTAGAGATGGTGTCTATCATAAAATCAATCCTCATTTTCCGGAATTTGTTCTCTTTTCAGAGGGAAGCAAACCGTAGAAGCGAACTGGTCGCCGTCGATGGTAATGGAAAATTTCGCTCCCAATTGTTCGGCAAAGGATTTGGCAATGGCAAGTCCCAAGCCGCTTCCCTCTCCGGTGCGGGAAGGATCTCCACGCACGAATTGTTCGGAGATCTCCTCGGCGGAAAAGTTCATTTCATAGGACGAAGTATTTTTTACCGTAATGGTGGCATTCTCCCCTTCCAACGAAAGCAGGACAAAGATTCGAGTACCGGACAAAGAATACTTCAGAGCGTTATCCAACATATTCTGAAGAATTCGGTAAATCTTGTTTCCGTTGGAACAAATTGGTGCTGATCCCTGTCCGGAGAGCCGGACGGTTTTTCCGGCGGCAGCGGCAGAATCGGACAGATCGGCGACCAACTGACGTGCAAGCAGGAAGAGATCGAGATCCTCCATGGGAACGTCCTCGGCACCGCTGTTTGCCTTAGAAAGAGCAAAAACGTCGGAAACCAAATGGTTGAGACGATTGGATTTTTGGGTTAAAATCTTAACGTAATCCCGAGCTTCGGCAGACAACTCGACCTTGGAAAGAAGATCCAAATAGCCGATAATCGAGGTCAGGGGAGTTCTCAGGTCATGGGATACGTTGGTAATCAGATTGACCCGGGAACGCTCTGCGGAAATCTGACTGCGCAAAGTGGAATCAAAACCGTCGCCGACACTCCGCAACTGGTTTTCGTATTCGGCAAAAAGATTCCCCTCAGGAATTTCCGCACGGTAGGACAGATTTCCGTCTTGCAGTTCGGTAATATGATCCAAAAGTCGATTCAGAAATTTCAGATCGTAATAACAACCAAACAGGTACATTACCGCCAAGGAAAGGGCAGCGAGAAGAAGAATAATCTGCAACACGATCCAGTAGTGGTTCACGGCGGTGGCGACGTAAAAACCGATAACGATCGCCTCTAAAAGCAAAAAGAAGAGGGAACGAATGATAAAAGAGACGGAATAACGATAGCGGTAAAAATAGCGTTTGTCCGCCCTACGGCGCAATGCCAAGAAGGGACGCTGACAGATCCACCACAAGAAAGAACCCCGAATCAGTCGATTTTCTTTGGCAAAGCGAATCAATGACGTTACCGACAACAATAGGATCAAAATCAGGAACGTAAACAACAGAGAGAAGGCAAGATAGACCGAACGGTCGCTGCCAAAATTAAACAAAGAAAAGAGATTTTGAAACCAACGGAAGAAAGAAATATCCAAAATCTGAAGAATCAGAATAACGGCAAGAACTCCGGCAAAAACAATGAGTTCCGTAAAGAATCGAGGAGCGTCGGGGGATTTCTCCTCAATCTTTCCCCAGCTGACCGCTAAAATCAAATACGTGATAGGCAATGCGGCAAAGGAAAGGAGAAGAATAAACATCAGAGCGCGGTTTTTCGCCGTTGCCCAAACGGAATATTGCTCGTTGATCCAATCGGAATCGGGAACGAGAATTGCGCCGGCATCACAGGAAAATACAGTGAGCGACACGGTTTTCGTCAAATCGTAAGGGTCCCAAGAATGCTCCTGCCAATGGGAAAAACTGTCGGTTTGGGTATGGTTCGTGTCCATCAAGTAACAGATACCGTTTCGATAGACCGTCAAGGTTTTTGCATGGCTGAAGTCCACGCCTTCCAGCAAGGGAATATCGGTCAGTGTGGTTCCGTCGGCATAGAAATAATAATGGAATGCGCCGTCAATGGCACCCCCTTCCAAATCCACGGCAGAGACCTTACGACCGGAATAAACCTGGCGGGCAAGGGATACCATTTCTTCCGAAGCGGCAGAAAGGCGTTGATGGTAGGATTCCGTATTACGGAAATCGGTATAAGTAAAAATTTCACTCATACCGGCGTTATCATTGGCATAGACGTAACACCAAGCGGCAGAAAACAACAACACGGCACAAAGCAACAATGCGATCGCGTGAATCGCCCGGGAACGGAGAAATGCCATAATTCCCCTCCTTTCTTTCAGGCGTACTTATTTTTCCAGTTTATATCCGATGCCCCAGATTACCTTCAAATACCGGGGTTCTTTCGGGTCGATCTCGATTTTTTCCCGAATCCGTCGAATGTGGACGGTGACGGTATTTTCCACGGCGTGGGCATCTTCCTTCCACACGGCACGGTAAATTTCTTCGGCAGAATACACCTTGCCGGGGGTGCGCATAAACAGTTCCATAATTCCCCATTCGGTTGACGTAAGTTTAACCGGACTTTCGTCGACGAAAAATTCCCGAGAATCCAGATCCATGCGAAGACCTCCCACCGAAAGAACGTTCCCTTTCTCCGGTTCGGTAGAGGCGCCGAGACGGAAATACCGACGCAACTGAGATCCCACCCGAGCAAGCAGTTCCATGGGATTATAAGGTTTGGCAATATAATCGTCAGCACCCACGTTCAGCCCTAAAATTTTATCGCTGTCTTCCGTGCGCGCGGAAAGAATGATGATGGGAATATTCTTACTTTTCCGAATCTGCATGACGGCGGAAAGCCCGTCTACCCGAGGCATCATCAGATCCATGAGAATCAGATGCACCTTATTTTGAGACAGAACTTCCAAAGCTTCCAGTCCGTCGTAGGCTTTCAGAACGGTATATCCTTCCAGTTCCAGCAATTTTGTGATCGCGGATACGATCTCCGGATCGTCGTCTACCACCAAGACCGTTGCGTTCAATTCGGCAGAATCCATTCCACGCCTCTTTCTCCGGAAAACACCGGGGGGTATATAATATATTTTATATTATATCATACCCGACGGGGAATGTCAAGTCAAAAACAAGGGAACGGCATCGGGCAACAAGGTTGCGTGCTCCACAAGAAAGGAACGATCGAGAAAACTGAGATTCCCGTATTCCGATATGACCACCTTGGAGTACCGAAAACAACACCGAACGAAATAATCACTTTTTTTTATTAAAAAAAGGAGCTGGGAGGCGCGCGATTGCGTGCCTCCCGGCTTGACTCTATGAAGAAATTTTAGGATTATTCGGTGATCTGACGGATTTGTCGATCTTCCAGACGTATTATTTTTTACTGCAGGCAAGACCGATGTAGTTTGCATTTCCATTTACATCATATCCGTTACAACCGCTCAGCGTAACCGTTCCGCCGGCGATAGAGAAGGTATTCCCAACCACTTTGACGTTCTTCACGCTGATAAACTTCAGATTGGTGGCAGGACCTGTAAAGGTGTTGTTTTCTACGGTGATGTTGGAATGAACCGTCTTTTCCGGATCGGTAGAAACCGAAGTTCTAGGGTTAGAATAGATCTGCGGCGCGGAACAATTTTCAAAAACATTGTTCCGGATGGTCATATCGGTAATATAACCGGACTCAAACCAACCGTTGGCATCGTCTTCCAAAAGAATTGCCGCAAGAGGATGATTGCGGAAAGTATTCCCTTCAATCAAAACTTTTCCACGGGTAGTACAAAGAATTCCCCGGGTAGGGATGTATTCGGAGAGATTATCGGCAATCACAACGTCGGGGGTCCATGTGGCGTTTTCCACAACGTCGGCATTTACGCGAATGTTGTTTGGCAAAGGATCAACCAAGGTAAGTTCAATTTGGGTTTTACTGATGGGATTGACCGAGGCAACCGTATTGCTACCGTAAGGCAAAAGATCGATATTGCTGATAAATTCAATGGTATCGCCCGGCTCAAAGACTTCAAAACTCCAAGATCTTGGCTCTTTGAATTCCACAATAATTTTCTGTAAACCTTTATCGAAATCAACGATTTGAAGATGGGTTCCGTGGACGTTGATCGTATCATCTTGAGCACCACTGAAATGACTGTCGTTGACTGTAATTGTTCCCTTACATCCGGAAATTTGGATAAAGTCCGCACTGCTGGCGGTAACCCGTCCGAAAGAAGGGGTACAGCTAATGCGGCTGATGGTCAAGTTTTCCGATCTCTGCCCAACAAAGCCCAATCCGTGCATATAGTGAAAGGAGCAATCTTCAATAACAATGTTTTTGCTCTTAAGAATCAAACTACCTACCTGATCCCGAAAACCGTTACGAACCCCATAGGTGCAACCGACTTTATAATTGTTGTTGGCACCGACCAGTTTCAGGACGTTGTTGCCCTCGTCCTCGATGGCAGTACCGAACCCATAAAAGGGAGTGCGACGATAGGTTCCGGCTTCGGGATTGTATTCTTGCATCAAAATTGCATTGTGAGACCAATACCGCGCGGTTCCATCGATATTTTTTTCTCCAAGCCACAGGATATTGTCCATCGTTCCGTCGTTGTTTTTATCCTGCAACTGATAAAGAGAATCTTCATGAATTTTAATTTTCACATATCCGTCGCCCTGTTCCGTTACGGTGTATTCGGAAACGGTCGGACGGGCATAATCCACGTGGAGATTCTTGATCAAAATATTCTGTGCATTATGGAAGAAAACCGGCGTCATTACCCCATGGACCAAAAGGGTGGAGCCGTTTCCGTCCACGGTAATATCCTGCATATCTTCCAAAAGCAACGCCGAATACCGTACGCCATCGGGATTTTCCGATTGCGTTTGGGCATTCGAGATGTAAATACCAGTTTTTGTAAATGCCGTTTCGGGATACGTATGATACACTTTTCCTTCTTCAAACTTCAAAACAACCGGACCGTTTTCCTCTTTGGCTTGAGTAATGGCCTTTTGAATGTTTTGGTTTGCATCTTTTCCCTCCCCGGGCCAGACCACCCGGATCGTCTTAGCCGCGTGAGTAGGAGATTTCATTTCGTAGATTTCCGAGCCAACTGCCATTTTTACTTTTCCACCTTCCGAAGCAACCGACAGAATACTGTCGAAACTTTTTGAAAGAGCCTTTCCGTCTTTCATTGAGCAAGACAGAAAATTGCCTCCTGTTTTGATATTTCATTCTTAACACGTATATTATATCATATCCAAGTAAAAATGTCAAGTCAAAAACAAGGGGACGGCATCGGGCAATAAGGTTGCGTGCTCCAAAAGAAAGGAACGATCGAGGAAACTGAGATTCCCGTATTCCAGCATGGTCAAGGTCAGATCGTCAAAACGGCAGGGGGAAGTATAAAACTCATACCAAAGATAGTATTTTCCCTTCCAGCAATAGATTTCGGCACAAAGATCGGGATCCCGCAAAAAGGCACTTCGACTGTCAAGAAGTCCGTCAAGATCGGCAAATTCGATGACCTGAGAATACACGCAACGCTCCTCTCCTTCCCTGGGAAGAGAAAAGTACAACAACAGTTTTCCCGCCGCATTTTCCACAGCGCGCACGGAGATATTTCCCGCCTCTCCGATTCCTTCCCGAAGACAGACCAAAACCGCTATCTGTTCGCAAAATCTTCGGGTATGAAGATCGGAAAAGGACATGGTGGCGTAACGGATTCCAAATGCCGCCTGATCGGCAGAATCCAAGGTGACGAGAATTTCGTCTCGGGGCGTTTTCTCCATCTGCACGGAAAACTCCTCCCTCAAATATCTTACTCCATTATATTTTTTTGGAAGGTTTTTTGACAATGACTTGACAAAGGGCGAAGAATGTGTTATCATCATAAGTAGATTAAAATAAAGGATCGCATCATGAAAATTTTAGCCATTGAAAGTTCTTGCGACGAAACCGCCGCCGCCTTGGTGGAAGACGGACGCAAGGTATTAAGAAACGAAGTTGTTTCCCAAATTCCGATCCACGAGCGCTACGGCGGAGTGGTACCGGAAATTGCCTCAAGATGCCACATTGAAGCCATTGAACCTCTGGTGGAACGCACCCTGCAGGGAGAATTTCCCGATGCCGTTGCGGTGACCTATGCTCCGGGGTTGATCGGCGCCTTGCTGGTGGGGGTAAATTATGCAAAAAGCCTGGCCTTTACTTTAGGAGTTCCTTTGATTCCGGTTCATCATTTAAGGGGGCATGTAGCATCGAATTATCTCTCCCACCCTGACCTGAAACCGCCCTTTACGGCACTGATTGCTTCGGGGGGACATAGCCACATCGTCCACGTAAAATCCTATACGGAATACGAGATTCTGGGAAAAACCCGGGACGACGCGGCGGGCGAAGCCTTTGATAAGTCCGCCCGGATTTTGAATTTGGGGTATCCCGGAGGTCCGAAAATTCAAAAGGCGGCAGAAAACGGGAATCCCGATGCTATCGTTTTTCCTCAGGTACATTTCAAAGACGCGCCCTACGATTTCAGTTTTTCGGGGGTAAAAACTGCGGTCGTCAACTACGCTCACACTGCAAAACAGCGGGGAGAAGAAATCAACGCTCCTGACCTTGCTGCGTCCTTTACAAAAGCCGTTTGTTCGGTTTTGACCGAAAAGAGCGTTCTTGCGGCAAAAAATACCACGGGACGGTTAGTTTTGGCAGGTGGCGTTTCGGCGAACCGAAATCTGAGAGAAATGATGACGGCGGAATGCGAAAAGAACGGCATCGAGTTGTATCTCCCCCGCCCCGAACTGTGCGGAGACAACGCGGCAATGATTGCCGCCCAAGGATATTACGAATACTTGGCAGGTCACACCGCAAAAACCGACTTAAATGCCTATGCCACCATGCCGGTGGACCACCCCACTTGGTAATGTTCGAATTTTTGTTCGATAAAATGTTCGACAGATGTAAAACATAGGACACAAAAAAGAGTTATAATGAATTTAGAACGATTCACTATAACTCTTTTTCTTTTGAGGACAAACTATGGCAGGCGCAAGAAAATATTGCTGTAACAAATACATAGAGAGGGTCATCGAAGAATACCCCCACGACAAATTCCAAAAAGCACTGAAACGCTTGAGTGAAATACCCTCTTCCGATCCGAGAATCAACACAGACCGAATCTATCAGCGCATGATTTTCAACCGGGAAGCGGTGGAAGGGGCGATGAACCGCATCTTGTGGTATCCCAACGGAGAGAAAATTTTTGATCTGTTGCAAATGACCTATTGGTCGAAGACCCATACGGAAGTACAGGCGGCGTTGGAACTGAATATACTTCCCCAAGACGCAGAAAAACTCTTGCGAATCTTTCGGATAATTCTGTACGACGAATTGGGGCTGATCTTACCTTGATTATTTTGCAATTTCAATACGGTATATAATTTTCGACTCCTCTTCGGACGTTTCGCAATGGGTATCAAAACCGGAGTTTTTCATAAGATTTACGGTGCGGTTGATGGAATTTAGGTATAACCGCAGATCTCGACAAAAACCCTTGCAAAAATTCTCTTTTTTCTCGGTTTTTTTGGGGCGTTCGGCTTTGAGTTTTTCGATATAAGATTCCATCTGTGCCACTCGGTATCCCCGATCCACGGTAACCCGCAGAACTTTGCGGCGCAGGGTCTCACCGTCGATAGACAAAAGAGCCCGCGCATGGCGTTCCGAAAGTTGAGAGGACAAAATTTCTTCCCGCAGGTAGGGCGACAGTTGCAATAACCGTAGTTTATTTGCCACCGCAGATTGGCTTTTCCCCAATTTTTGTGCCAACTGTTCTTGGGTCAAGCCCAAAAGTTCCGTAACCTGCAACATTCCCTCGGCTTCTTCAAAACAGTTGAGATTTTTTCGTTGCAAATTTTCTGACAGAGAAAGAAGCGCCGCTTCGCCCCGATTAAAATCAGTGACAATGCAGGGAATCTTATCCAGTTGCAACCTGGTGGCCGCAAGATAACGACGAACACCGGAGACGATTTCGTACTTCCCCTCCCCGCAATAACGGACGGTAATGGGGTGAACGATGCCGATCTGCCGGATATTTTCGCATAATCCGTCCAAAGAAGTTTCGTCGATGCGACTTCGCATCTTCTTTTGAACGGTCAGGGCGGACGTTGAAATTTCCCGATAAATTTTTCCCGTAAAACGATACATTTTTGAACCTCCTTGATGTTTTTACGTTGTGTGTCATGGGTTCGCCGTTGTTGGCGTAGAATCATTATACAACGGCCTTTTTGCAGATTTTAGCAAACGGTGAAAGTGGGATTCCCCACCGTCCGAATTCCCTCGACACCGGATTCGTTTTTCGGCAAAAGATTTTCACGAAGAAGGAAGGTTCAAGCCGAATGAAGCAGAGAGAAAAAAACGGAAGACAAATCTTGACAAAAACCGGAATTCGTGATATACTGACACAATGAAAGGAAGGTTATTTTATGGTATCTCTTCTGTCCAGATGGTTCATCAAGAATCGGGACGACGTTTCCAATCCCGAGACACGTCAAAAATACGGTATTTTATGCGGAATCTTAGGAATTGCGTTAAATTTACTGTTATTCCTCGGAAAAGCCTTTGCGGGGCTGATTTCCGGATCTATCGCAATTACGGCAGACGCATTCAACAACCTGTCCGATGCGGGATCTTCTCTGATTACCTTGGTGGGATTTCGGTTGGCAGGACAAAAACCCGATCCACAGCACCCCTTTGGACACGGTCGGTTTGAATATATTTCAGGACTTTTAGTATCTCTTTTAATTCTGTTGATGGGATTTGAATTGGGAAAATCTTCCATTGAAAAAATTCTGAACCCACAAGCTGTAGAACTTCGTTGGCTGACAGGAATCATTTTAATCGTTTCCATCGCCGTTAAAATTTATATGGGAATTTACAATCGCTCCGTAGGTAAAAAAATCAACTCTGCGGCAATGATGGCGACCATGACCGATTCTTTGGGTGATGCAGTGGCAACGGCGGTGGTTTTGATTGCCACGGTCATTGGACATTTTACCGGATTTAGTATCGACGGATATTGCGGAACCGCAGTGGCAATCATGATTTTTATCGCCGGTTTTCGTTCCGCAAAAGAGACGATTTCTCCCCTGCTGGGACAACCGCCGGAACCGGAATTTGTGCGCCAGATCGAACAAACGGTGCTTTCTCACAAAACAGTAGCGGGAATCCACGATCTGATTGTCAATGACTATGGACCGGGGCGGAAGATCGTCTCCCTTCACGCGGAAGTTCCCGCCGATGCAAACGTGTGGGACGCCCACGATCTGATCGACAACATCGAACAGGAAATTGCATTGAAATTGGGGTGCATCGCCGTCATTCACATGGATCCCATCGTTACCGACGACGAGACCACCGTCTCCCTGCGAAAGGCAATTTCCGAAGAAGTCAAAACCCTGCACCCCGGGATTACCGTCCATGATTTTCGGGCAGTTCCCGGTCCGACCCACACAAACGTGATCTTTGATGCGGTATTACCTTTTGATAGCAAATTAACCGAAGCCGAGGCACTGGAAAAGATCACGACCATGGTGGCACAAAATCACGAAAACGTCCGGGCTGTGGTGCAGATCGACCGAAGCTATACGTAATCAAAAGAGATCGAGGAAAGTTCTTCGATCTCTTATTTTTCTACAAAAAGCGGAATTTTTTTGAAACGGTATTGATTTTCCCATAAAAATGCGGTATAATGTATGGTTGTAATATAGATTTATAAAACACAGGAAGGAAGAATTTCCATGATCCGTGAAGATTTAAGAAATATCGCTATCATCGCCCACGTTGACCACGGCAAGACCACGTTGGTGGACGAAATGCTGAAGCAGGGCGGCGTTTTCCGTGAAAATCAGGAAGTAAACGACCGCGTAATGGACTCCAACGCCATTGAACGGGAACGTGGTATTACGATTTTGGCAAAGAATACCGCAGTAAAATACAGAGATACAAAGATCAACATTGTTGACACCCCTGGGCACGCAGACTTCGGCGGCGAAGTGGAACGGATTTTGAAAATGGTCAACGGCGTTTTGTTGTTGGTTGACGCCTTTGAAGGTCCGATGCCTCAGACCCGGTTCGTGCTTCAAAAAGCATTGGAATTGGGACATAAGGTAATCGTTGTTGTAAATAAAGTTGACCGCCCCGACGCTCGCCCCACGGAAGTAGTGGACGAGGTTTTGGAACTTTTGATGGATTTGGACGCAACCGACGAACAGTTGGATTCTCCGGTCATTTTTGCCTCCGGACGCACCGGCGTTGCAGGACTTTCTCCCGATGCGGAGATGAAGGATTTTAAACCCCTTTTGGACGCCATCGTAGACTATTTCGATCCGCCCCAAGGGGAGGAAAATGCACCGTTGCAGATGCTGGTCTCCTCCATCGACTACAACGAATACGTAGGACGCATCGCCATCGGTCGGGTGGAACGGGGGAACATGAAGATCAATCAAGACGTGGTTCTGTGCGACTATCACGGTTCGAGACCCAACTCCAAGGCGAGAATCGTTTCCATGTATCAATTTGAAGGACTGAACCGTGTTCCCTGCACCGAAGCAAAGCCGGGAGACGTGGTTTGCGTTTCGGGGATCGAAAGCGTCACTATCGGCGATACCATTTGCGCACCCGATGCGGTAGAACCCCTGCCTTTCGTTAAAATTTCCGAACCCACTATGGAAATGACCTTTATGGTCAACGATTCGCCCTTTGCCGGTCGGGAAGGGAAATACGTGACCTCCCGCAACCTTCGGGCGAGACTGTACAAAGAACTGCTGAAAGACGTTTCTCTGCGGGTCAGCGACACCGATTCCACCGAGGCGTTCAAGGTCTGCGGTCGCGGAGAAATGCACCTTTCCATTCTCATTGAAAATATGCGTCGGGAAGGATTTGAGTTCCAGGTCAGCACCCCGAAAGTATTGTATAAAGAGATCGACGGCGTTCTCTCCGAGCCCATGGAACGGCTTGTGGTAGACGTGCCTGCGGATTCCGTGGGGGCAGTTATGGAAAAGATGGGCTACCGAAAAGGAGAACTGACTTCCATGACTCAAGTGGGCGACCGTACCCGCTTGGAATTTGTCGTTCCTGCTCGCGGACTGTTTGGCTATCGCAGTGAATTCATGACCGATACTCGCGGGGAAGGAATTATGAGTTCCATCTTCGATTCCTACGCACCCTTCAAAGGAGACATTCCCCGGCGTTTGAACGGCTCTTTGGTCGCCTACGAAACCGGCGACACCACCAACTACGGAATGTTCTATTCCCAGGATTCCGGGGCGATGTTCATCGGTTCCGGCGTAGAAGTGTACGGCGGTATGGTGGTAGGGGAAGCCAGCCGGCAGAACGACATCGTGGTCAACGTCTGCAAGAAAAAGCACATGACCGCCATTCGCTCCGCAGGAAAAGACGAAGCGTTGCGCCTCGTCCCCCCCAGAATTTTGAGTTTGGAACAATCCTTGGAATTCATCGCCGACGACGAATTGGTGGAAGTCACCCCAAAAAACATTCGTCTGCGGAAACGAATTTTGGATCACTCGGTCCGCATGAAGAATTTCATGAAAGACAAAAAGCAGTAAAAATATATAAGAAATAGGCACCTCGAATTGAGGCGCCTATTTCGTTGTGAAATTATTGTTTTTTCGATTTTGCTATTTTGTATAGTTCTTCGGTGGCAAGGCGGGCTTTTGTGACCGAGACTTGGGGGTCTTGGGGGAAGCAGTAGTAGAGGGTTTTGCGGTCGCCGATGGAGATAATATCGCCAATTTCATACCAATAGTAATCCGCGTTGAGGGTATAGGAAGTGATGGGTGGTTGGGAATACTGCAACGTGCCGTCGCAACCGGTGAGAGTAAAGCCGTCGGCGTTGTGAACGAGACGTCCGTCACCCACCATATAAAGGGCTTTGTGATCGACCAAAACACCGATTTTTACAGGAGTATCAAGAGAATATTCTCCGGATTCAATCTGTTCTTTCACCTTCTGCCGTTGCCATTGATACCAGTCGGGAATATGGTCAAATTCCGTCTCTCCTGTTAAGGCAGATAATTTGCCGTAAGGAGTCAATTCATAAACTTTTCCGCAAGCGTGACAGGTCAGATGGATTCCTTCGCCCTTCATCTTCCCCTCCACTCCACAATGGGGGCATTGATACAAGATGCGGTGCAGACCGTCTGCCCGGAACGGTTCATCAATTTTGATATTGTTTTCTTGTTGCCATTTAAAATTGTCAAAAGTAAAGGCATCGTCTAAAATCTGATCCAATTCTTCCACAGACTTGGTGCGAATTTCCTCTTGGGTTAACAGGCACTTGACGGTTGCGGATACCTTCACCTTCCGCTTTTGGAGACAGTTATAGAGGGGATCTCAAAGAAAAGCCCCTTCCGTAATAACGGAAACCACAGGAATATCTAATTTTTTCAAAAGAACCCCGAGTTTTCGAGGCAAGGGCGTTGCCGTCCCATCAAAGGAATATCCGGCTTCGGGATACATGAGAACGCTGGTTTTTTTCTCCTTGACCGCGTGGAGAATATCCCGAATCAGCGTAATATCGGAAACGAATTTTTGAGTAGGAATACACCCGATCCAACGCATGAGCCAAGGAATTCCAACAAAACCGTCGGTGGTGGAAACCACACAAAAGGGTTTTGGGAAAAAGATTTTATAGGCGATCTTCAGATCAAGAAAACAAGAATGATTCATAAGAATCAGCCAAGGTCCCTCTCCGGCTTGTTCCATACGCTGCGTCGCAAAAGAAAACCGTGCTTTTACGAGAGCAGGAATTGATAAAACTCGGATCAAGCAGCGAAAAAAGAGATTAGGACGAAGGGGGCGTTGATGTTTCGGGCGGGGAAGCGCCATTACTTTATCGTAAGATAACCGCTTTATATTGATCTTCATTCAAACCTCCAACAAAGGAAAAAGGTGGGCAAAAATGTCCACCTTTTTCGATTTTCAGAAAACATGATGCACGGTCTGTTTCCCATGGGGAAGGATGCTTATTCTTCCGACTGAGCCTTCATTTCTGCAAAGCAAGCGCTGCAGTAAACGGGCTTGTCTTCTCTGGGCTGGAAGGGAACTTTGGCTTCGCCGCCACACTTCGCACAAGTGGTAGTGAAATATTCTCTTGCCCCTCTGGAAGCGTTCTTGCGGGCGTCGCGGCATTCCTTGCAGCGCTGGGGCTCATTCTGGAAGCCCTTTTCCGCATAAAATTCCTGTTCGCCAGCGGTGAAAACGAAAGTTTTGCCGCAGTCTTTACAGGTTAATTCCTTGTCTTCATACATTGTGAGATACCTCGCTTAAATAATTTTCACCCAAGCCGGAATCGCACCGGCGAGCGTTCATCCTTTTCCACGGGAACGAAACGAAACCCCTCTGAGGTCGCTAATATAACGAACGAAACAACGAAATACCGTGCATATTTCATAAATTTTCGACGTTACAGCCCTGTAAAACGGAGTGACCGCACCTACTATATTCGGGCGTATTTATTTCAATACGGGATAAAATCCCGGATTTTCTGTTTGATCCGCGTCATGGCATTGTCAGCAGATTTAGGAGAAATTCCCAATTGTTGAGCAATGGCGACACGGGAGTTGCCGGAAAGATAAAGAACCAAAACCCTACGTTCTAATTGAGAGAGACGGGGTTGCAGATCCCGAAATGCTTCCCGGACGGCGTCGGATTCGGCGTACCGATCCTCGATGGGAAGGTCGGGAGAAGGGAGGGTTGCCCCAACTTCTTCTAAGGGAATCAGTTTGTAATCAGAAGCAAAGCCCCGGGCGGCGGAACAGATACGATTGCGGATACAAACTTTGATATATCCGTCAAAGGGGACGCCCCGGGAAGGGTCGTAGGCACAGCAACCGAGATAGAGCCCCCAAAGTCCTTCCTGTATCAAATCGTCACGGTAGCGCTCGGGATACGAGGCGACGACCTTTTGAATCAAAGGGAGATACTGCTTATGAGCAGAAGTAAAATCAAAGGTCATTGTGCTACCTTCCGAACGTTGTTTTTAACCGAATTTCAGCAAAAAATGCAAAATGCCCCACCCTCACAGATGTGAGGGAGAGGCAAAAAGACAATTTTTGGGGGAATTCGATGGGGTCATAAGTAAACAAACCTTAGTTAATAATAGTCTGCTCGGTATCAATGTCAAAGAGGTGAATCTTGTTCATATCCAGAGCGATCTTAATGCTGTCGCCGGGCTTGGCAACGGACGTGGGATCGACGCGGGCGGTGAACTTGTTTTCCTGAACGTCCAGGTACAGATACGTCTCGGCACCCATCTTTTCCGTGACTTCAACATCGGCAGGAATGATGGAATCCGGATATTTTTCAAAGTAGAAGGGGTCGTCGTAAATATCTTCGGGACGGATACCCATAATGACCTGTTTTCCGCCGTAGGACAGAAGTTTTTCATAGTTTTCGGTTTTGACCTTAGATTCGGGAATCTTAAGAGATTCATCGCCGAAGTTGACGAACATATCGTCGCCACGACGGGTCAGTTTCACTTCGATGAAGTTCATCTGGGGAGAACCGATAAAGCCGGCAACGAACAGGTTACAGGGAGTATCATACAGAACCTGAGGAGCATCACACTGCTGAACAAAGCCGTCTTTCATAACGACGATACGGTCAGCCATGGTCATAGCCTCGGTCTGGTCGTGGGTAACGTAAATAAAGGTGGTACCCAATTTCCGGTGAAGTTTGGACAATTCCGTTCTCATGGAAGCACGGAGTTTTGCGTCCAAGTTGGAAAGAGGTTCGTCCAAAAGGAAGACCTTGGGTTCACGGACGATGGCACGACCCAAAGCAACACGCTGTCTCTGACCGCCGGACAACGCCTTGGGACGGCGATCCAACAGGTGAGAAATATCCAAGATACGAGCCGCTTCGTCGACGCGACGCTTGATTTCTTCTTTAGAAACCTTACGCAACTTCAGACCAAACGCCATATTTTCATAAACGGTCATGTGGGGATAAAGAGCGTAGTTCTGGAACACCATTGCGATGTCACGATCCTTGGGAGCGACGTCGTTGACCAGACGGTCGTCGATGCGAAGTTCCCCTTCGGTGATTTCTTCCAAACCGGCGATCATACGCAGGGTGGTGGACTTACCACAACCGGAAGGACCGACCAGAATGATGAATTCTTTATCTTTAATCTTAAGGTTGACATCGGTAACGGCACGAACACCGCCGGCGTAAACCTTACCAATTCCTTTTAATGTTAAACCTGCCACGGCAAATATACCTCCAAATTTTATTGCAAAATCTTACTTATTACATAATAACATAAAATCCGATTTTTTCATAGTGGCAATATCACCAAATTTCGAGACATCTTTTTAGCAATAATACACAAAAGAAAAAAATCAAAGCGCCATTTTTGGGACTTTCAAAGAGAAACAACTGTGAAAAATGTCCGTTCTTCCACAAAAGATTCACATTCAACTGCCTCAGGGCAAGTTGATAACGTCCATATCGTTGGCGCGTTTGGTACAAGCGAGCATTGCGTCTGCCATAATCTGGGAGAAACCGCTCTTTTCCATAACGTTGATGGCTTCAGCGGTGGTCCCCTTAGGAGTTGCAACAGACGTCAGAAGCTGATCCGCGGATTTCTTGGAAGATTCCAGAATCTTCGCAGCACCGACAAATACCTGAGCTGCCATCAATTCTGCCGTCTCCGCGTCAATTCCCTGAGCCACGGCACCTTCGGCGATCGCTTTCACCATATAATAGAAATATGCGGAAGCAGAACCGGAAGCGGCGATATAATCGTTGAGCTTCTTCTCCTCTACCACCCGCAGAATCCCGACCGATTCAAAGAGATCCTTGACGGTCTGCAGCTCCTGATAGGTAATGGGCATTTCATATGCCATAGCGGTGACTCCCTTACCGAATTCGCAGGCAATGTTGGGAATCGCCCGAACAAGTTTACATTCTTTGCCGAGATATTTTTTCGCGGCGGAAATTGTCACCCCTGCGGCAAGGTTCACGATTACGTTGTTGAAGGTGACCGCATCGCGAATTTTTCCCATTACGACCTTCACGTCCGAGGGACGGACGGCGAGGACGACGATTTTGGAAGTGGAGACAACCTCTGCCTCACTTTCAAAAACGGTAATTCCCCGTACAGAAAGGGAAGTGCGAACCGTTTCGTCAGGATCGTAAGCGCAGATGGATGCGGGAGTAAGGATATTTCCGGAGAGGAATCCTTCGATCAGCGCTGAGCCCATGTGACCGGCACCGATAAAACCCAAAGTATACATTTGTGTTCATCCTTTCCTGTCTTTTTTTAACTTCGCCCGAAAGCGACATTATTTTTCTATTTTAATATTATACCACATTTTTTTCAATCTGTAAAGAGCAAATTTCCGTTTTTTTTGTGTCAAAGAAGAAAAATTCAAAAAAAAACAAAAAATCATTGACAATTCGGCGCGGGAATGGTATAATAAGGAATACTCGGACGGAGTTTGTCCTACATTAACATATTCAAGAAAGAAACCGGGTATTCCGGAACAAAGGAGTTACGGCAATGTTAAATTTACTTGCAATTCCCTTTCCGCAATGGCTGACCGAGTGGGATCTGGGCGTAGATAACTGGATTCAAACCTGGAGAACGCCCTTTTTAGATTCACTGTTCACGATAATTACGAAACTGGGAGACGAGGGATTAATCTGGATCGCCATCGCCATTGCATTTTTGTGCTTTAAAAAGACTCGAAAAATCGGAATCACCATGGGATTGGGTTTGGTCATTACAACCATTCTCGGAAACGAAATTCTCAAGAAAATTGTGGAGCGTCCCAGACCCTTTGACACACCGGGAGCTTTGTTGGACGGAGACAGTCTTTTAGTTCCGAGACCGGGGCAATTTTCCTTCCCCTCGGGGCATACCGGATCTTCCTTTGCCTCAGCGGTATCCATCGTGTTGTACGACCGAAAATGGGGGATTCCCGCTTTGATCTTGGCGGTGTTGATCGCTTTTTCCAGACTATACGTTTACGTTCACTTCCCCACAGACGTTATGGCGGGAACGGTACTGGGAACCATCAGTGCCCTGATCGCATTTTTCGTGTGGAGAAAATGGTTGGAAAAATTAGTAATCAAGGCATGGAATAAAATTTTCAAAAAACATACGATTGAACGCATTTAACGGTATAAAATCTGCCCTCACCGAATTGGTGAGGGCATTGCTTTTCTCTATTTCAAGTTTGCATTTTGCATCACTTATAGAGGGTTTGTCCGATGGCATGCTTCCAACCTTGGAGAATTTCTTCTCGTTTTGCGTTATCCATGTTGGGAGTGAAGGTTTTGGCGGAACGGCGAATGGAAGAAATTTCTTTTTCGTCTTTCCATAATCCTACGCCGAGCCCTGCCATAAATGCGGCTCCTTGGGCGGTAGTCTCCGTATTGATGGGACGATCCACGGGAGCTCCCAAAAGATCGGATTGCAACTGAAGAATCACGTCACTGCGGGAAGCGCCGCCGTCCACTTTCAGAATCGAGAAAGGAGTGCCGGTATCTTCCTGCATAGCGGTGAGCAAATCGTTGGTTTGGAAGGCGATGCTTTCCAACGCTGCCCGAATGATGTTGGCGCGGGTAGTTCCTCGGGTAAGTCCGGTAATGGTTCCTCGGGCGTACATGTCCCAATAAGGAGCGCCAAGGCCGGTAAAGGCAGGAACAAAATAGACGCCGCCGTTGGTTTCCGTTGCGGCAATAATATCAGCTTCGGGGGCAGAAGTAATGATTTTCAACTCATCTCTCAGCCATTGAAGTACCGCACCGCCAATAAAGACGCTTCCTTCCAACGCATAAGTGACTTTATCGCCCCTACTCCACGCTACAGTGGTGACAAGTCCGTTTTTAGAAGAAACAGGGCGATCCCCCGTATTCATCATCAAGAAACAACCGGTACCGTAGGTATTTTTTGCATCTCCTTCGGAAAAACATGCCTGACCGAACAAAGCGGCGTGCTGATCTCCGGCAATACCGGTGACCGGGATAGTACAACCGAACAGTTCCACCTTAGTATGTGCAAACACTCCGATAGACGGTTTGACTTGAGGAAGAATAGAACGGGGAATATTAAACAATTTCAGAAGATCTTCGTCCCAATCCATGGTGTGAATATTGAACAACAGCGTGCGGGAGGCATTGGTCACGTCGGTGAAGTGAACGCCGGTCAGTTGCCACAACAAATAACAATCCACCGTACCGAACAGAATCTCTCCCTGTTCCGCCCGTTGACGGACCCCGGGAATATTTTCAAAGATCCATTGAATTTTGGTAGCGGAAAAATATGCATCGGGTTTTAATCCGGTTTTTTCGGTAATCATGGCAGAAATCCCGGGATCCGCAGCTAATTTTGCGGCGGCGTCCGCGGTACGGCGACACTGCCAGACGATGGCATTGCAGACCGGTTCTCCGGTGTTTTTATCCCATAAAATCGTTGTTTCCCGTTGATTGGTAATTCCGATGGCGGCAATTTGTGCAGGGACAATTTCCGCATTCTGAATCGCCTGTTGCGCCGTTTCAAATTGGGTTCGCCAAATTTCCTTAGGATCATGCTCTACCCAACCGGGAGTGGGGTAAATCTGAGGGAATTCCATTTGGGCAATTCCCTTCATCGAACCGTCACAGTCAAAAATAATACTGCGGGACGAAGTGGTTCCCTGATCCAGGGCGAGGATATAACGTTTTTCGTTCATAACTTTACCTCGTTTATCTTTTTTCTTCTATCATATCATATTTTGACCTCGATTGCAAGGGCTTTCCGAAAAAATCTCTGACAAATTCAGTAATTTTTATGGGAATACTTGACAAATGAGAAGAAATAATATATAATGATTTTTGAATATATTTTGCGAGAACAACCGCTTAAAGGAGAGTTTGATCATGGCTGAAAAAGGCGGAATTTCGGTACAAACCGAGCATATTTTTCCAATTATAAAGCGCTGGCTTTATTCCGATAAAGAAATTTTTCTGCGAGAAATCGTCTCCAACGCAGCCGATGCGGAAACAAAACTGAAACATCTCGTAGCAGTGGGACAAGCTACCGGAATCGAGGACGATTATCGCATCGACGTAACGGTGGACAAAGAAGCCAAAACCATCACGGTGGAAGACAACGGAATCGGCATGACCGAGGAGGAAGTCAAACAGTACATCAACCAGATCGCTTTGTCGGGCGCTTTGGATTTTATTCAAAAATACGAAAATGCCTCGGCAGACGGAATTATCGGTCATTTCGGATTGGGATTTTATTCTTCCTTCATGGTAGCCGATGAGGTGGAATTGGAGACCAAATCTTACACCGGAGCTGATGCCGTTCATTGGATTTGCAATGAAGACGGTGAATTTGAAATGTCCGAAAGCGGAAAAGAAACCCGCGGGACAAAAATCACCCTTCACGTTACCGAAGAAGAAAAAGAATTTTTGGAAGCGGACAAGTTAAAAGGAATTCTTACCAAATACTGCGGATTTTTATCCTTCCCCATCTATTTCACCGACGCCAACGAGGAAGTGAAAGAAGGGGAAGAAGCACCGGAAGAAACGCCGGTCAACGACGTGGAACCCCTGTGGCAAAAAATGCCCAACGAATGCACCGACGAAGATTACGATCAATTTTATCATAAGGTATTCTGGGATAATCAAGATCCTCTGTTCCATATTCACATCAATGCGGATTATCCGTTGAATTTCAAGGGGATTTTGTATTTCCCCCGACTGGGGAACGAATATCGGAGCCTGGAAGGAGAAATCAAACTGTTCTACAACCGGGTCTTCGTTTCCGATAATATCAAAGAAATTTTGCCAGACTATCTTCTGATGCTGAAAGGGGTTTTGGATTGTCCGGAACTGCCTCTGAACGTTTCTCGCTCATATTTGCAAGACAGCGAATACGTGAAAAAGATCTCTGCGCACATCGTGAAGAAAGTTTGCGATAAACTGGCGGGATTACACAACACCGATCCGGAAAAATATCAGTCTTTCTGGGACGACATCAAAATCTTTGTAGAATACGGTTGTATCAAGGACAAAAAATTCTACGACCGCATGAAAGACATCGTTCTGTTCAAGACCACAGAAGAGAAATTCGTAACGCTGAACGAATATAAAAAATCTGAAGGTGCGGTAGAAGGTAAGATTTATTATGCCACCGATCTGACGCAACAATCGGTTTACGTGAAACTTTACAAGGATCAAGGTATTCCGGTAATCGTTTTGGATCAGTTGATCGACAGTCAATTCATCAACGTCATCGAACTCAACGAGCAAAATACCGTATTTCAACGGATTGATGCAGTAACCGACGAGATTTCAAAAGACGGAGAAGGTGAAAACGAGACCTCTTCCCTGTCGGAACTGTTTGCGAAGGCCTCGGGAAAAAAGGATCTGAAAGTAAAGGAAACGGCATTGAAAGATACCGGAATTCCTGCTATTTTGAACATCACGGAACAATCCAGGAGAATGAACGAAATGGCACAGATCTACGGAATGAAAGATTTCCATTTGCCTTTGGAAGAAATTCTGGTATTAAATTCGGAAAACCCCATCGTTCAAAAAATTAAAAACGACAAAGATTCCGAAAAGGCAGAAGCCGTTGCGAAACAGTTGTATCTGTTGGCAGTACTGAATCAACGGCAATTCACCGCAGAAGAACTGCAGACCTTCCTGGAAGGCAGTTACTGCATTTTAAGCAAAATTCAGTAAATAATAAATTTTTCACATATGAGGAATAACGAACATGAAACGAATTGGAATTCTTACCAGCGGCGGCGACAGTCAAGGCATGAACAACGCCATTCGCGCCGTTACCAGAACCGCCATTGCAAACGGCATGACCGTAATGGGCATTCGCAATGGTTATCAAGGCTTGATTGACGGAGATATTGAAGAATTGTATCTTCGCTCCGTTTCCAATATTCTCGACCGGGGCGGCACTTTCTTGCAAACTGCCAGATGTCTGGAATTCAAAGAAGAAGCCGGTGTTCTGAAAGCCGTAAAGACCTGTAAAGATTTCGGAATCGAGGGGCTTGTGGTCATCGGCGGCGACGGATCGTTCCGTGGAGCAAGAGATATGTCCTTGCACGGCATTCCCACCGTTGCCATGCCGGGAACCATTGACAACGATATTGCCTGCAGTGAATACACCATCGGCTTTGACACCGCCGTTAACGTTGCCATGGAAGCGGCGGATAAATTGCGGGATACCTCCACATCGCACCACCGTTGCTCAGTCATCGAAGTTATGGGACGCAATGCCGGTTGGGTTGCCGTTGACGTAGGGATTTCCGCAGGTGCAACCTATACGTTGGTTCCCGAAGTTTCCTTCACAATGGAAGAAGTGATCGATAAAATCAACCGAGGCAAAGCCACAGGAAAGAAAAACTTCATGATTGTGGTTTCCGAAGGCATTTTCATGGATTCCAAGAAAAACAAAAATTATCAATACCTGTCCAAGCTTGGATTGACCAGCGCAACCAAGTTTGCAAGAACCTTGGAAGAATTGACCGGCGTAGATAGCCGTGCCACCATTTTGGGGCACATTCAAAGAGGAGGTTCCCCCTCTGCCCGGGACCGTTACATTGCCACCGAAATGGGTTGCCGTTGTGCAAATCTTTTGCAAGAGGGAAAATCCAACCGTGTCGTGGTAATCAAGGAAAATAAAATTATTGACCTTAACATTGTCGAAGCATTGGAAATGACGAAGGAATTCGACATGGAACGTTACAACCTGGCAAATAGAATCGGAATCTGATTGATCAACATAGAAAAGGCTGTCGCAGAAAAATGCGACAGCCTTTTTGCACTTTAAGAAAATCGTAAGAATCCGTCTATTGAATTTTAATATATTTTGTTGTATAATGTCATTGTAGGAAAAATTTTGGACATTCCGGAGGAAGACATGGAATTTTTACGCAAGGTATTGGAAATTTTAAACGCGAAAATGACGACTCCCGAGGGATACGACTGGTTTCATCTGTTGTTTTTTGCATTATCTATCGGTGCCGGAATCCTGCTTTGCATAAAATACAAAAAACCCACGGAAAAGCAGATGCGTACAATACTTTTGATTGTTTCCGTCACGTCCATCGTTTTGGAAATTTACAAACAGATCAACTACACCTTCTCCCCTACGGACACAGGGATAGAAATCGACTATCAATGGTACGCCTTCCCCTGGCAATTCTGTTCTATGCCCATGTACGTGGGATTACTTGGAGGGTTAACAAAAGGGAATTTCCACAATGCCATGTGCGCCTTTCTTGCCACCTATTCTACCTTTGCCGGGCTATGCGTTATGCTTTATCCCGCACAGGTATTTATCAGTACCATCGGAATCAATCTGCAAACCATGATCTGCCACGGCTCCATATTAACCTTGGGGATTTTCCTTTTGGGAACGCAGTACGTGAAATCCGAACACCGCACCGTTCTTAAGGCAGTTCCGGTCTTTTCCGTCGCCATATTAATCGCCATGGGCATGAATGAATTGGCGCACTTGGTCGGAATCACCGAGGCGGAAACCTTTAATATGTTTTTCATCAGCCCGTACGAAGACCCCTCGTTGCCGGTTTATTCTATCGTACAACAATACGTGCCTTATCCCTGGAGTTTGATTATTTACATAGCGGCATTCACGCTGGCGGCCTATTTGATCCTGCTGATCTCTATGGGGGCGTTTCATATTAAACATAAAATGCAGAATGTAAAGTAAAAAATCATTTATTGAATCCGAATAGAATTACTCCCATCTCAATGCGTTGAGATGGGAGTGTATTTTTACTTTTTCTTATCCGCTTCTTTGAGCAAGAAACCGGAGACGGGAATAGAGGAAGTGCGATATCCTTCGGGTTTGACGAAGGTTCCCGCTTGATAGGGTTCTGCGGAAATCAAGGCATTCTTTGCCTTGACCGACAACACCGTCACGCCGTTGGCATTCTTGGTAACCTTTTCGGGTATCAAAGAAGATTTGACAAGCAGATGACGGTTATTGGACGTTCGCAGATAGAATTCCGCCTCTTCTCGGATATGGTAGACCGAAACCAAGGGGGAGGCATCGGAATAGGCGTTGATGAGTTTTTTTCGATTCTGTTTGGTTTCGTAAGCGCTCAGAGGAACACGCACACCCTTGCCGTTGGAAAAGAAGTAGACCAAATGACCGGAATAATCGCGGGTTGCAAACATGGCGACGGGAACTTCGTTGGGATCAAAGTCTAACTTCTGAGGCAAAAATTCGCCCAAAACGCTGGCTTTGGAATCGGCAAAGTCCGAGGAGGCCTTGCATTTATAAACCTGTTGTTGATTGGTGAAAATCAGCAATTCTGCGGCATTCCCGGAATCAATGGAACAGAGCAGTTCGTCCCCTTCTTTATATTTCTGTTCTCCGCCCATGCGAAGAGAGAGAGGGGTAATTTTTTTGAAATATCCCGCCTTGGAAAGGAAGAAGGTAACGGCGTAATCGTCGACTTTTTCTTCCTCCACAATCTCTTCGATCTCATCGGGATAAAGGAGTTGGGTTTTCCGGGGTTTTCCGTACTTTTTGGAAATTTCCTGCAACTGCTTAATAATCAGTTTATGGATCCGCTTGGGTTTATTCAAGAGATCTTCCAGATCTTCAATCTCTTCCGCTAAAGCATCGGTCTCGGCGGTTTTATTCAGGATATATTCTCGGTTCAGATTGCGTAATTTAATTTCCGCCACGTATTCCGCCTGAACCTGATCTATACCAAATCCGATCATCAGGTTGGGAATAACGTCGCTTGCTTCTTCGGTCTGACGAATGATACGAATGGCTTCGTCAATATCCAAAAGAATTTTCCGCAAACCTTGAAGCAGGTGGAGATATTCTTTTTTCTTGCCGATGTCGTAAAACGTCGCCCGACGGATACATTCCACACGAAACGCGATCCATTCGTTGAGGATTTCCCGAACGCCCATAACCTTGGGAGAATACCCCACGAGAATATTGAAATTGCAGGAAAAAGCAGATTCCAGGGGGGTCATCTTATACAATTTCTGCATCAACGCGTCGGGGTTGGTTCCCCGCTTCAAGTCGATGGTGAGTTTCAGGCCGTTAATATCGGTCTCGTCCCGCATATAGGAAATTTCTTTGATTTTGCCCAGTTTTACCAACTCTTCGATTTTATCTTGACAAGCTTCGATGGTGGTATTGTAAGGAATCTCGTAAATTTCGATGCAGTTACTCTTTTTGTCGTAGCGGTATTTGGAACGGAGACGGAAAGATCCGGAGCCGGTCTCGTAAATATTGCGCAGAGCGTCGGCATCATAAATCAGTTGTGCCCCGGAAGGAAAATCGGGGGCAGTAAGGGTCATGAGAATATCGTGATCTTTATTCTTCAGAAGTTCGATGGTGGTGTTACAGATTTCGATCAAGTTAAAGGAGCAGATATTGGTTGCCATACCGACGGCAACCCCCTGATTGGGATTGACCAAAATATTGGGAAACGTAACCGGCAACAAAGACGGTTCTTTCATGGTTCCGTCATAATTATCCACCATATCCACCGTATCGTGGTCAATCTCGCTGAACAGTTCGGTGGCAAAGCCGTCCAATTTCACTTCCGTATAACGGGGAGCGGCGTAAGCGGTATCTCTTGAAGTATGTTTTCCGAAGTTTCCTTTCGATTCCACAAAGGGGTGAAGCAATGCTTCGTGTCCCCGGGTGAGACGAACCATGGTATCGTAAATGGCGGCATCGCCGTGGGGATTAAGACGCATGGTCTGTCCTACCACGTTTGCGGATTTAGTCAGATGTCCGTTGATCAACCCCATTTTATACATAGTGTAGAGCAATTTCCGGTGAGCGGGTTTAAATCCGTCAATTTCGGGAATGGCGCGGGAGACGATCACCGACATAGCATAAGGCATATAGTTCAATTCGAGGGTGTCGGTAATTTTTTGTTCGTATTGCGGCATTGTCTTCTTCTCCCTTCCTTAAATATCTGCCAGTTCCAGGAACTGGGCACCGCACTCGGCAATGTGTTGTTTTCGCCCTTCCAAATCGTCGCCTAAAAGCATATCGAAGACCTGTGCGGTTCGTTCCGCTTCTTCGGGAAGAACTTGAATCAGGCGGCGGGTTTCGGGATCCATGGTGGTCAACTTCATCATTTCAGGTTCGTTTTCACCAAGCCCCTTAGAGCGCTGGACCGTATATTTTCCGTTCAAACCGGAAACGATTTCATTCTTTTCTTTATCGGTATAGGCGAACCAAGTCTTATCCTTTTGGGTAATTTCGTAGAGAGGGGATTCGGCGATGTAAACCTTTCCTTCCTCCAAAAGCTTGGGGGTCAGGCGATAGATCATCGCCAAAACCAGAGTACGAATCTGGTAACCGTCCACGTCGGCATCGGTACAGATGATGATCTTACCGAACCGTAGATTGTCGATATTAAAGGCAGATTCTTCGCTTCCCTTGACTTTGATGTCCACACCGCACCCTAAGACTTTGATCAGGTCGGTGATGATGGGAGATTTGAGAATTTTGTTGTATTCTACCTTCAGACAGTTCAAAATCTTACCGCGAATGGGCATGATGGCTTGGAATTCCGCTTGACGGGCAAATTTGACCGAACCCAAAGCGGAGTCCCCTTCTACGATATACAGTTCCCGGACGGCAGGGTCTTTGGAACGGCAATCGACGAATTTTTCCACCCGGTTGGTAATATCCATTTCCACCGTCAGTTTCTTCTTCAGATTCTGGCGGGTTTTTTCGGCATTTTCCCGGCTGCGCTTGTTGACCAAAATTTGTTCGGCGATCTTGTCTGCGTCCCCTTTGTGTTCGATAAAATATACTTCCAGAGAATGGCGCAAAAATTCGTTCATCGCATCGTAAATGTATTTGTTGTTGATCGCCTTTTTGGTCTGATTTTCGTAGGAAGTGGAAGTAGAGTAGGAATTGGAGATCAAGACCAAACAGTCCTGAACGTCCTGAAAGGTAATCTTCGCTTCATTTTTCGTGTATTTTCCGATTTTGCGAATGTAATTGTCAAAGGCGTAGACAAAAGCAGAACGAACCGCCTTATCGGGAGAACCGCCGTATTCCAAGAAACTGGAGTTATGATAATATTCCATGCGATTGACCCGATTGGAGAAGGCACAGGCGATGTTGAGACGAACTTTATATTCGGGCAGATCTTCCCGATCCCGCCCCTGTCGGTCGGCAGACCACATCTGGGGCGCGGCGATGGCATCGTCTCCGATAAAGGAATTGATATAGTCCTCAATTCCCTTTTCGTAGCAATATATTTCTTCTTCAAATTTTTTGTCCACAGGGTTCTGCCAACGCAAAATCAGGGTCAAACCGGCGTTACAGATGGCTTGCTGTTGCAATACACCCTGAAAATAAGACCGGGGAATATCAATCTCCGTAAAAACTTTCAGGTCGGGCTTCCAACGAATAGTGGAACCGCGCTTGTGTTTCATAGGAACTTTTTTCAAAACGTCGTCTTTATTCTTTTCGACGGGGTGGCCTTCTTTGAACGCAAGCTTGTACTGATAGGTGCCGTCGTAGATCTCCGCTTCCATAAATTCCGACGCATACTGGGTTGCACAGAGTCCCAACCCATTCAAACCAAGGGAATATTCGTAGAGATTGTTGGAATCGTCGCCATATTTTCCCCCGGCATACATTTCGCAGAACAGAAGTTCCCAGTTGTAGGCCTTTTCTTTTTGGTTGTAGTCCACGGGAATGCCGTTACCGAAGTCCTGAACCTCAATGGAATGATCGGCGTAGCAGGTGACGATGATCTTGTCTCCTCTCCCCTCTTTAAATTCGTCGATGGAGTTGGAAAGAATTTCAAAAAAGGAATGGCAGCACCCTTCCAATCCATTGGAACCGAAAATGACCGAGGGGCGCAGACGAACCCGGTCTGCACCTTTCAGCGATTTGATACTTTCGTTGTTGTATTCGTTTGCCACGAAATAACCCTCTCTTTATTTTTCTTTTATATCACTAAATTATATTATACCACAATTTTCCGATTTTTGCAAGTCTCCCTTACAAACCGAATCTCCGGCCTCGGTAATACGGACGGAAAGGATCTGACCGGTGAGACAAATATTGCTTTGAACCGAAACTGAAAGGGAGTTGGCGGCAGAACCGGTGTAGATGCCATTCTTCCCCTGTTCAAAGAGAATGGGTAACGTGCGACCCACGTATTTTTCCCGGTTGATTTTTTCCAACCGATCGGAAAGTGCTAACATACGACGGCAACGCTCCTTTTTCACCGAGGGATCGACGGGATCGGGCATATCCCAAGCGGCAGTTCCCCGGCGGGGAGAAAAGGGGAACACGTTAATTTTGGAAAATCCGATTTTCTCTGCAAATTCAAGGGTTTCCCCAAATTCTTCTTCCGTCTCGCCGGGAAATCCGACGATAATGTCGGTGGTCAGAGAAAGGTCGGGGAACGCCTTTCGCAACAATTCCACACCGTTGGCGTATTCTTCGGCGGTATAACGGCGGCGCATACGCTTCAGCGTGGCAGTACAGCCACTTTGCAGAGAAAGATTGAAATGGGGACAAAGGTGTTTCAGAGATTTCAATCTCTGCACCGTTTCCGGGGTCACCATAACCGGTTCCGTTGAACCGAGACGGATCCGTTCCAAGCCGGGGATCTCGTCCAACTTTTCCAACAGATCGCAGAGGGAAAACCGACCGTGTTCCTTGCCGTAACTGTCCAAATGAATTCCGGTCAAAACGATTTCCCGATAGCCTTTTTTTACCAGATTTTCCACCTCAGAAACCGCATCGTTGATCTCTTTACTGCGAATGGGGCCTCGGGCGTAGGGAATAATACAATAGGCGCAAAAATTACAGCAACCGTCTTGAATTTTAACGGTAGCGCGCACCCGTTCATCGCTGACTAAGGTCATCTCCTCGAAAGATCGGTGAGATAAAATGGGAGGCACTTCCCGTAGAGGCTGGCGGTAAGCAAGAAATTCTTTCACTAAAGCGGGAAGGCGGGTCTTGTCCTTGTTTCCGAGAACAATATCCGCTTCCGGGAGAGAATCGGGGTCGGTCTGAGCAAGACACCCCAGCACACAGACCACCGAATCCGGAGAAACTCGGCGCGCCCGGCGCATCATCTGGCGGCTTTTCCGAGTACTTTCTTCGGTGACGGCACAGGAATGAATGATACAAACGTCGCAAGGAGTTCCGAACGGAACGAATTCCGCGGTTCCGTCATCAAAAAGGTGGCGAAGAACCTGACTTTCGTAATGGTTGACTTTGCAACCCAAAGTGCAAAGGGAAATTTTCATAAAAAATCGGCAACTCCTAACAAAATGTACTAATATTATACATTATACAATATTTTGCAGGTTTTTACAAGAGAATTTACAAAATTTTCAAAAGCAGAAGACCGCCGGCAGATTGAGCAGGCGGTCCTGAGGAAAGGGAACAAGTTCAGCAACGACAATCGTGGTCACAACGGTCGCAACAGTTGTTATCGCTGGAACGGTCGAAGCACAAGAAATATAAGACAATTATTGCGATTACGATAATCCACCAAGAATTAGAATTGTCGTTGTTTCCGGAGCAGTTGTTTTGATTACCAAACAGCATATCGATCACCTCAATCCATTTTATGCGAAAGCACGCAAAGGGTGAATCGCACAAGAAAAGCGCTTTTTTCACAAAAAAATTGCATTTCCGCTCTTGTAATGCTATGATAATTGTGTTATAATGTATATTATTTAGTTCTGACGCGCGTGCACACACGCATACACGGAGGTATTCATATGACCGGACAAGACCTGCCCGAAAAAGACCTTCCCATAAACAAATCAAAAACCGAAGCATCGAAATCCCCCTCGAACCTTCTGAAATTCTGGCGCTGGTTCTGCGGTAAGAATCCGGACGGAAGCCGACAAGAGCCGGTAGTGCAATCTCAAAATCGAACCGTCTTTCGGTACATTGCGGTTCTGCTTGCATTTCTCGGAATTCTGGGGATCGCGATTGCCGTTTATCAGATCCCGAAAATCGTGGAAGAAGGCGGAGTACGGATCGTTTGGTTGGAAGATCTTTTTGACGGAGACCGAACCGAAGAAGAACGAAACTACGATCACACTTCCACCCACGAAAGTGCCTTTGCCTATCGGATCAACCAAGACGGCACCATCGCTCTGTGCGGATATTTAGGCATTGACGTTGACGTGATCATTCCAAGAACCATCGGAGGGAAACCGGTAACGACCATCGACAACGGTGCTTTTGCTCTGGAAGACATTAAGACGATTACCATGCACGATACCGTGACGTCTGTCGGAGACAATGCCTTTTCCGGTTGCAAAAATCTGACAACCGCCGTTTTATCGAAAAATCTTTTGGAATTGGGGAAAAATGCTTTTAGCGGTTGCGAAGCGTTGACTGAAATTCTCATTCCGGGAAGTATCACCGAAATCAAAGACAACACCTTCCGGCAATGCACCGGACTGCAAAAGGTCACCCTTTCGGAAGGACTGACCAAAATCGGGAACTACGCCTTTGCGGAAACCGGAATTACCGAAATCACCTTTCCCGCAACACTGAAAAGAACCGAAAAAGGAGCGTTTTTTTCTTGCTCGGATCTGATGACCGTCAACATGGCAGAAGGGTTGAACACCATCGGAGAAGAAACCTTTTCGGACTGTAAATCCCTGACCTCGGTCAATTTACCGGATTCGTTAAAAACTTTGGGCAGTCGCGCTTTCGCCCGGTGTACGGGATTGACGGGATTTTCCGGCGGCAAAAACGTGAAAACGGTGGGAGAAGATTGTTTTTCAAACGCCGAAATGCCGACGGGAAATAAAGTTCAGATCATTCTGGGCGACGGACTTTTGGTAAAATACTTTGGAAGCGAATTTGCCGTAGAAATCGACGATGACGTCAAGACCATTTGCAACGGAGCGTTTGAAGGAAATCAAACGATGACCATGGTGATGATTCCTTCCGGCGTTACTTCCGTAGAAGATCGGGCATTCCGAAATTGCACGGCACTCTCTTCCGTCCTTCTGCCAACCTCGGTCACTCACATCGGAAACGAAGCCTTTGCAGGGTGCATATCTCTCTCCGGGATTATCATTCCCTCGGGACTGAAAACCATGGGAGAAGGAGCTTTTGCTCTGTGCCGGTCTTTGAAAGGGATTTCCCTTCCTGCGACTTTAGAAGTAGTTCCGACCAATGCTTTTGCAAGATGTACGGATCTGATTGACCTTGTATTGGACGGACAAACCGAAATAAGCGCCGGAGCCTTTGCAAACTGCACAAGACTGGAATGGATCACCATTCCGAACACGGTGAAATCCATCGGAGATCACGCCTTTTCCGGCTGTACGATGCTCAACTCCATCAGCCTGCGACCGGGGATTCTCTCCATCGGGAACGGCGCCTTTTCCGCAACCTACATTCGTACCATTACACTCCCCGCGACCCTGACCCATTTGGGCGAGAATCTGTTTGAGGATTGTTCCCGGCTTTACGCCGTATCCACAGTCAGAGGAACTTATGCCGATACTTGGGCGACGGAACGAGGATATTGATAAAAAAGATAAGGGGATAACGACCATATGGATCTGATTTACAACGACGCATTGCTCTGTGATTTTTATGAATTCACCATGGGCAACGGATACTTGAAACAAGGAAAAAAAGACACCGTCAGCTGTTTTGACTTATATTTCCGCAAAGTTCCCGACAACGGCGGCTTTGCCATCGCGGCGGGTCTGCAATCGGTAATTGAATACATCAAAGGGTTGCATTTTGCACCGGAAGATATTGATTATCTCCGGTCGAAAGGGTTGTTCTGCGAAGAATTTTTGGACTATCTGGCAAATTTCAAATTTGAATGTGACGTCCGTGCCATACCGGAAGGTACTCCCATCTTCCCCAACGAACCCATCGTGACGGTGAAAGGGCCTGCCATTCAGGCGCAATTACTGGAAACCATGTTACTGATTGCCATCAATCATCAATCTTTGATTGCAACCAAAGCCCACCGCATCGTAAAAGCGGCAAAGGGGCGTCCTGTTTTTGAATTCGGTTCTCGGCGGGCGCAAGGAAACAACGCCGCTATTTTGGGAGCCCGGGCGGCGTATATTGCCGGTTGTGCGGGAACTGCCTGTGCAGTCTGCGAACAACTTTTCGGAATCCCTGCCGTGGGAACGATGGCACATTCCTGGATCCAGATGTTTGACAGTGAATACGAAGCGTTCAAAGCCTATGCGGAAATGTACCCCAACGCCTGCACGCTGCTGGTAGATACGTACAACGTTCTAAAGTCGGGAATTCCCAACGCCATTAAGGTTCACAAGGAAGTTCTGGAACCCATGGGGGCTCGTCTGAAAGGAATTCGCATCGACTCGGGAGACGTGGCATACCTGACCAAGAAAACCCGAAAAATCCTGGACGAAGCGGGGTTGGAAGATTGTAAAATCTTCGTTTCCAACTCTTTGGACGAATATATTATCCGAGATATTCTTTCCCAAGGGGCAAAAATTGACAATTTCGGGGTAGGCGAACGGTTGATTACTTCCAAGAGCGAACCGGTATTCGGAGGCGTTTACAAAGTTGTCGCCGTAGAAGAAAAGGGAGAAATGATTCCCAAGATCAAATGCTCGGAAAACGTGGAGAAGATCACCAACCCCTGCGAAAAGGAAATTTGGCGGCTTTACTCCAATACCACCGGACAAATGTTGGCGGATCTCATCGCCATTCGGGGAGAAGAATTTGACTTTACCAAACCCATTGAACTGTTCCACCCGGATTTCCCCTGGAAACGGAAAACCTTTGAAAATTACACGGCGAAGAAACTTTTGGTCCCGATCTTTGAGAAAGGGAAATTGGTTTACGATCTGCCCTCGGCTCAAGAAATTCGGGACTATTGTGCGGAACAAACCGGTCACCTTTGGGAAGAAGTGGTTCGGTTTGAAAATCCGGAACATTACTACGTGGACCTGTCCCAAAAACTTTGGGATACTAAGCGTGCACTTTTGATGAAAGCAAACGTAATACAGGGGAACGCCAATGACAGATGAAAAGTGGATCGTCCGAAAACAGGACGAAGACACCGTTGTACGAATACGAAAAGAACATGGTTTACCCGAAGCGGTTGCCCGGTTGTTATGCAACCGGGGATTAACCGAATCGGGGCAGATTCAGCGGTTTCTCAAAAACGATCTGACGACGAATCTACACGATCCGTTTCTGCTTGCAGATATGGACAAAGCGGTAGCGCGGGTCGAAAAAGCCATTGAAAACAAGGAAAAAATCACGGTATACGGAGATTACGACGTGGACGGAATCACGTCGACGGTGATTTTATATCAGTATTTATCGGGGCGCACCGAAAATTTAGATTATTACATACCGTCTCGTATTGACGAAGGATACGGATTGAATGGAGCTGCGATGGAAACCATTCGAGCCAACGGAACAACCCTACTGATCACAGTAGATACGGGAACGACGGCGGTGGAAGAGATTGCCCACGCAAAGGAGATCGGTCTTGACGTGGTCGTCACAGACCATCACGAATGCATGGAAACTTTGCCCGATTGCCCTGTAGTCAACCCCAAGCGAAAAGATTCCACCTATCCCTTCCCGGAACTGGCGGGAGTCGGCGTGGTATTTAAATTTATCAGCGCTTGCATGGGAGATTCCCTGGAAGCATTTCGGCGATTCGGTGGCATTACCGCCATCGGGACCATTGCGGATATTATGCCGATTTTAGATGAAAATCGGAGCATCGTACGGTATGGATTGGAGAACCTTGAGAAAAACTGTCCGCCGGGAATCGGAGCATTGTTGCGATTAAGCGGAAGCACCGACGGAAAGATCGACACCAACGTGATCGCCTATCAGATCGCTCCCCGTATGAATGCCGCAGGACGCATCAGCGATTGCAAGGTTTCGGTACAACTGCTGCTGGAGACCGACCCGGACAAGGCGGAAGAATTGGCAAAAAATCTTTGCGCCTGCAACGTGGAACGAAAAGAAAAAGAACAACAGGTGGTACGAGACATTGATTTAATTCTTGCGGGGCATGAACCGAAAGATAAAATCATGGTTTACGCTTCCGACCGCTGGCACAACGGGGTCATCGGTATTGCCGCTTCCCGGTTGACGGAACGGTATGCCCGCCCCTGTATTTTGATCTGCTTTGACGGAGATGGGGCAAAGGGGTCGGCACGGAGTGTTCGAGGGGTAAATCTGTTTGAACTGGTAGGACGTTCTTCCCGGTATTTGGAAAATTTCGGCGGCCATGAAATGGCGGTCGGATTAACACTGAAACGAGAAAATTACGAACAATTTGTCCGGGACGTGACCGAAAACGCCGACCGGGATATACCCGACGACGCACTGATCCCCACCTGCGAAGCGGAATTTGAAGTGGACGAGAATGCATTTTCCATTGAGTTCGTCCGCTCTCTTTCGGTATTGGAACCTTTCGGAAACGGAAACCCCTACCCTTCCGTAGTGGCTACGGGATTAAAAATCCGCGCCGTCACCGGGGTAGGAGGCGGAAAACATACCCGACTGACCTTGGAAAAGAACGGAACGGAATTCACTGCTATGTGGTTCGGAAGAGCTCCGGAAGAGATTGATTATTGCGAAGGGGATTCGGTAGATATTTTCTGCACCATCACCGAAAAAGTATTCCGGCAAAAACCGATGCTCAACGTAACGCTCCGCAGTATTCGTTTCTCCGAAGATCAAAACGATCCGGTTTATCGAAACCATTATCAAGCCTATCGGAATCAGGGCGTTGCACTTCCGGAAGATTGCAAGATCAACCGCAGTGCTATGGTTGCCCTATATCGCTATTTAAAGGCGACGGCGTTGAATAACGGAAAAGACAGTACGGTGTTACGCCGACCGGAAACCATTATCCGAGAAGTCAACAACCGAGATAACGTAGTTTTCAACTACTGCCGACTACGGCTCTGTCTGGACACCATGCAGGAACTGGGATTGATCCGGTATACTGAAGACAAATCTTTGACGGTGACCTTATTCCGCACCGATAAAAAAGTAGATCTCTGCAAAGCCCACGATTGGGATAAAATTTCTTCCACAGAAAAAGGATAAGCCTATGTACGAAGATCTCATTATGGAATTTTTGAAAGTTCCGGAGGAAAGTGAAGTTCGATACGATCTTGACCGCATTCGTGATGCGGCGGTTTTTGCTGCCGATTCTCATCACGGACAACTCCGGAAATCGGGAGAGCCCTATATTATCCACCCGTTGGAAGTGGCAAAAATTCTGATTTCCTACGGTATGGACGAATCCTGCATTATTGCAAGTCTTCTCCACGACGTAATCGAAGACACGGCGGTGACCAAGGAAGAACTGGCACAGCGGTTTTCTCAGGAAATCGCGGATTTGGTCGACGGCGTTACGAAACTGGGACGGATCAATTATACCTCTCAGGAAGAGCAACAAGTGGAAAATCTGCGCAAAATGCTGCTGGCAATGGCAAAAGATATTCGGGTTATCATGATCAAACTGGCGGACCGGTTGCACAATATGCGAACCTTGGAATATCAAACGGAAGACAAGAAGCGCAGCAAGGCAATGGAAACCTTGGAAGTTTACGCGCCTCTTGCCCACCGCTTGGGAATTCAGAACCTAAAAAGCGAACTGGAAGATATTGCGTTAAAATACATCGACCCTATCGGATACGATGAAATCGTGAACGATCTGGAAGTATTCCACGAAAACAACGAACGGTTTATCCGCATCAAAAAGATGATTACCGATACGTTGGAAAAAGAAGGAATTCAGGCAACCATCGAGAGCCGGATCAAGCATATTTACAGCATCTATCGAAAGATGTTCAAACAAAACAAAGATTTCGACGAGATTTACGATCTTTATGCGTTCCGCATCATCGTGGACAAAACCACCGAATGTTATAACGTATTGGGCTTGATGCACGACCAATTTTCTGCCATTCCGGGACGGTTAAAAGACTATATTGCAACTCCGAAGCCGAACATGTATCAATCCTTGCATACGACGGTTTCCTTTGAGGGGTATTTGTTTGAAATTCAGATTCGCACGCAAGAGATGCACAAAATTGCGGAATTGGGGATTGCTGCCCACTGGAAATATAAGACCGGGCGCATTGGAAAAGATCCCTTGGACGAACAATTGGCATGGGTACGGAAATTGCTGGAAGTTCAAAGTGACGTCAGCGATGCGGACGATTTCTTGAAGACCTTCAAAATCGATCTGTTCGCCGATCAAGTTTTCGTATCCACCCCCAAAGGCGATATTATTACCTTGCACGCGGATTCCACCGTCATTGACTTTGCATACGCCATTCACACCCAAGTCGGAAACAAGATGATCGGAGCAAAGATCAACGGACGGATCGTGGAATTGACCTCGAAAATGCAAAACGGCGACGTAGTGGAAATTCTCACGTCGGAATCTTCCGCAGGTCCTTCGAGAGACTGGCTTAACCAAGTTAAAACCAACGAGGCAAAGGCGAAGATTCGTCAATGGTTCAAGAAAGAAAAGCGGGAAGAAAATATTATCCAGGGACGGTCGGATCTGGAACGGGAAATGAAGCGCAGTTTGATCAACGTGGCAAACGTGGACGAAAAAGAACTGTTTGCTCCCATTCTTGCCCGGTATGGTCTTGAAACGCAAGACGATCTTTATGCCGCCATTGGATACGGCGGGGTTTCAATCTCCAAAATCCTGCCGAAATTAAAAGTCGATTACAGTAAAATAATCC
Source organism: Eubacteriales bacterium (assembly GCA_045603745.1). Classification (GTDB taxonomy): domain Bacteria; phylum Bacillota; class Clostridia; order Oscillospirales; family UBA644; genus RGIG995. The sequence continues at coordinate 67,493 of JAZUMQ010000003.1, forward strand.
GCAAACAGGCAGAGCAACAACCCGTTCAGCCGATGGTTCCCACACGAAAAAAACCGGTGGGCGGCGTTGTGGTGGACGATATTGATAACTGCTTGGTGCGTCTCGCCGGTTGTTGCGTTCCCGTTCCGGGAGACGAAATCATTGGATTTATCACCCGCGGAAACGGGGTTACAATCCATCAGACCAATTGTCCCCATTTAAAAGGAATTGAGCCCGGACGGTTGGTGAAAGTTCATTGGGAAGATGCGGAAAACGAATATTTCAACACTACACTGACCATCGATGCACTGAACCGCATTGATCTGATGGCAGACATTTCTTCGGCGCTGGCACAGATGCACATTATGACCCGGGGACTTTCCATGCAACAGATTGCAAACGGTGACGTGCGGGTTGTGTTGAATATTGAAGTTCACAGTTTGTCTCATCTGGAGATTGTTGCAAAACGGCTCCGGAAGTTGAAAGACGTACTGAAGGTAGAAAGAGCATAGAGATGAAAGCTGTAGTTCAACGGGTACAACGGGCACGTTTAACTGCCGACGGTGTACCTTTTTCCGAAATCAAAGCAGGAATGTTAATCTTCTTGAGGGTTTGTCCGGAAGACACCGAAAAAGAAGTGGATTTTCTGGTGCGAAAATGTGCAAACTTACGTATTTTTGAAGACGAGAACGGAAAGATGAACGTCTCCCCCGCTGATGCAAAAGCAGAAGTGTTGGCAGTATCTCAATTCACCTTATTGGGTTCTTGTGCCGAAGGAAACCGTCCTTATTTCGGAGCGGCGGCACGACCGGAGACAGCAAAGCCTTTATATGAACGATTTTGCGAAAGAATGGCAAACCATTTGCCTACGAAAACCGGCGTATTCGGTGCTGATATGAAGATCGAAACGGTCTGCGACGGACCGGTGACGATCTTGATGGATACAAAGGAGTTAATAAAATGACGGTACGAAGAATCCTTGTGGGGGAACTAATTACCAACTGCTATCTTTTGACCTTTTCCGATAGGGTAGTAGTAATCGATCCGGGAGATTCCCCCGAAAAAATCTTGAAATTTTGCGGAGATTTGCCCATTACGGACATTCTTCTGACCCACGGTCATTTAGACCACACAGCAGCAATGGGAGATCTGTGCGATCGGTTTTCTCCCCGAGTCTGGCTCCATAAAAACGATGAAGAATACTTAAATGATGACTTTCTTCGGGCTCCGGCATCGCTTCCGGAACCCTTTTGGAGACACGATTACGCCGCCACAGATTTCGTAGAAGACGGAGACGTCATTTCTTTTGGGAGCGGAGAAGAAAAAATTTCTTTACAGGTAATCCATACACCGGGACATACCCCCGGTTCGGTATGCTTCTATGAAAAAGAACAAAATCGCTTGTTTTCCGGGGATACGCTTTTCAAAGAAGCCCGAGGGAGAACGGATTTTCCCAAAGGGGATCTTGAAGAGTTGGTACATTCCCTGAAAAAGCTTTCCCTTTTGCCCGAAAACACCGCCGTCTTCCCCGGTCACGGATTTTCCACGACCATCGGCAATGAAGGCTGGATTACAGGAGATTTAATTTGAAACTGATTCTGAAGGGAACGGACGATTCCTTTGACGTTGTCGCCCTTTCCAACCTATTCTTTCCCCGGGACGGTTTTTCGGAAGAAAAAGGAAAAATACTGACCATTACCAAAACGGAAGATCAATTTGAAGCGGTTTTTGAATGGAACGGTACGTCATATCGTTCCGTGTATACGATCGACCCCAAATTGCATGACGGAGAACGGTGTGCCATTAAGCGGGCGGCGTATGACGTTTTTTCCAACGCCACATCAATTCAATCTCCCTGGGGAATTCTTTCCGGGGTGCGTCCGATCCGTTTTTATGAAACGCTGGTAAAAATCTATGGAAAAAATACGGAAAAGGTCATGCGGGAGAGTTATCTTGTAACTCCCGAAAAAATTGATCTCTGCAAACAAACCATTGAGCGTCAGGCAGATGCACGGGAAAAAGACCGGCCGGGAGATGCGGGAATGTATCTTTCGATCCCCTTCTGTCCGAGCCGTTGCAAATACTGTTCTTTTGTGTCTCAGGTGACCCAAGACGAAAATAAGCTGATTCCCGAATATTTGGAAATTTTAAAAGAAGAAATCGCGGTAAAAACCGCCCTTGCAAAAGAAAAAGGAAACCGCATTACCACCCTTTACATCGGAGGAGGAACCCCCACCACTTTATCGGCGAAGCAGATGGCGGAATTGATGGAAACGGTGGCAAAATACGTTGATATTTCCGAATTATTGGAATACACCGTGGAAGCGGGGCGACCGGACACCATTACCGAAGAAAAACTGAGGGTGATTGAAGCCGGGGGCGCAACCCGAATCAGCGTAAATCCACAAACCTTGAGCGATTCGATTCTGCAAGCAGTGGGACGGCGACACACAGCAGAAGATTTCTTTTGTGCCTACGAAACGGCGCGAAAAACCAAGCTTACGGTGAACGTGGATCTGATCGCAGGATTACCCGGAGATACGCCGGAACAATTTGAGCAGACCATGGCCAAAATCACCGAATTGAATCCGGATAATATTACGGTGCACACCTTATATTTAAAACGGGCGGCGGATTTTGCGGAAGAAGACCCGAAGGAATTTACGAAAAACGCAAACGACGCCGTAAAAATGGTGGAAATCTCTCAATCATATTGTCGGGAAAACGGGTATTTCCCCTATTACCTTTATCGGCAGAAAAACACCGTGGGAAACTTAGAAAACGTAGGATATGCAAAGCCGGGGAAAGAGAGTCCCTACAATATTTATATGATGGACGATCTGCAACCTATTTACGGCGTCGGAGCAAACGCTACGACCAAATTTATTGAAGACGGAAAGGTCTCCCGGATCTGCAACACGAAATTCGCTTACAACTATCTAAAAGAAAAATGGAAATAGCCTTAAAAATCAAGCATGCATAAAGCAGAATTTTCGGATTGCATATGAGTTCACAAAAAATTAACAGTAACTTGACCGTGTTTTGCCATTGCAGGACTTGACAGAAAGGGTTTTTTCGTGTATAATATTAAAGGATTTTGAGAAATCAAGTCTTTCAGCGTATACGATGGAGGGAGGGAATAAAATGTCTGAAATCAAAATCAAAGAAAACGAATCGTTGGATAATGCGCTCCGTCGTTTTAAGAGACAGTGTGCGAAAGCCGGGACTTTGGCTGAACTGAGAAAACGTGAACACTATGAAAAGCCTTCCGTCAAGCGCAAGAAGAAGTCCGAAGCCGCAAGAAAGCGCAAGTATAAATAACGATCCGAACGTGCATGATTCTCGTCATGCACGTTTTTCATAGGAGGATTTATGAGCTTTTACACGCCCACCGTCCGTTTACGGCGATACACACAGGTAACCCCTGCCCTGTTGCGGGAACTGGGGATTCGAGGCATTATTACCGACCTGGACGATACCTTAGCCCCCCGAAACGTCTTTTTGCCCGACGAGGAAGTGACGGCTTGGGTCAAAGGGCTAACCGAAGCGGGAATCAAGATTTGCATTGTCTCCAACAACCATAAAAAACGCACGGAAGACTATGCAACTCCTTTGGGATTACCCTGCTTTTACGAAGCATTAAAACCCTCAAAAAAGGCGATTTTTAAGGCTTTGGATACATTACAGTTGCCAATGGATCAAGTGGCGTTATTGGGAGATCAATTATTTACAGACATGACCGCGGCAAACCGTTGCAAAATGAAAGCCATTTTGGTAGATCCGGTGGGAACTTACGGCGGTTGGTTTGTTCACTTCAAACGAAAACTGGAAATCCCTTTGCGAAAAAAAATCAAATACGATAATGAATAAGAGAAAGACCGACAGTATTACCTGTCGGTCTCAGACTGTCGAAAAAGTCCAGTAAGCACTGGACTTTTTCTGCATTTTATGGTATAATGAAGAGGGTGAGAAAGATGATTGAAAGAGAAATTGAAAACAGCAGCAATTACGAGCTTGTGTGTATTGAGACAATGGTTCCG
>JAZUMQ010000004.1:0-20756 GCA_045603745.1 Eubacteriales bacterium
AAGGCCGAGCCCGCCATTCAGGTGCTGAACCATCAGGTGGCCAGCGTCACTGACGGCGCAATTTCCGTGAAGATGATGAACCGCTGTATGTCCCTCGGCGGTGCCATCTCCGCAGGTCTCGCCATGCTCCGTGTGCTGACGGGTCTGCCCATCCACTACATCATCATCCCCGGCTATGTGATGGCCTTGATTTTGTCCCGCTTCGTCCCCAAGATCTTCGTAGGTATCGCCTTCGACTCCGGCGGCGTCGCCTCGGGGCCTATGACTTCTACTTTCCTGCTGCCCCTCTCCATCGGCGTGTGCGAGGCCGTGGGCGGCAACATGATGACGGACGCTTTCGGCGTGGTGGCTCTGGTGGCAATGACCCCCTTGATCGCCATTCAGATCATGGGTGTTCAATACCGTATTCAACTGAACAAGAAACAGAAACAGATTACACCCGACGATCTCATTCCCGCAGACAGTGACGAAATCGTCGAACTTGAGGAGGAATGATTTTGATGACCGAAAAGAAAACGCCGTCGCGAATGTTGTTCCTCATTGCCGCCCCAAATTTTGCGGAAAAAGCCACCGCTTTGCTTTTGGAGAACCATATTCCCATTCAGTATAAAATCAGCGGAATGGGAACGGCGACCAGCGAAATGATGGATCTTTTGGGACTTGGCACCGCGGAAAAAACCGTGATCGCCAGTATCCTGCCCAAAAGTACCGCAAATCAGACCCTGACCCAATTAAACGATACGTTAGAAGAATTGGAGCGGAAAAATCGAGGTATTGCCTTTACACTCCCCATTTCCGGATTGAACAAACTGCTGTTGCGCATGATGGGGAATTTGGAAGAACGATCGACCCAACGGTCGGAAGGAAAGGAAGAACCGGTTATGACCGAAAGAAAACACGCGCTGATCACCGCCATCGTCAATCAGGGATACAGTGAAGAAGTCATGAACGCTGCCCGCAGTGCGGGAGCAAGGGGAGGCACGGTGATTCACAGCCGCAGTATCATGGACGAAAAGACCGTGGCTTCCACGGGCATCGGAATTCAGGAAGAACGGGAAATGATCCTGATCGTTGCAGACGAAGAACATAAACTTCAGATCATGCAAGCCATCGGCGAAACCTGTGGGGTTCACAGTGAAGCCAAAGGCGTCGTCCTTTCTTTCCCCATCGACAACGTCATCGGGTTGCGGTAAACGAATATGAGAAAAGCCTCGAAACCATCGTTTCGAGGCTTTATTGTTAAATAGAATCCGCAATATCGAAGATCAGTTTTTCGGTCTTTTCCCAGCCGAGACAAGGATCGGTAATGGATTGTCCGAAGACGTATTCGCCCTGATCCACTTTTTGGGCGCCGTCCACCAGATAACTTTCGATCATTAAACCCTTGACCAATTTCCGAATGTCACTGTTCTGACGGCAGGAATGAACGATGTCCTTGGCGATACGGACCTGTTCCAAGTGCATTTTCGCGGAGTTGGAGTGGTTCGTGTCCACGATAACGCCGGGATTGGCAAGTCCGGATTTTTCGTAGGTCTCGTGCAATCTGCGAAGGTCTTCGTAATGGTAATTGGCGATGGCTCTGCCCCCCATATCCACGTATCCACGGAGAATGGCGTGGGTCAAGGGATTGCCCTGGCTTTTCACTTCCCAGCCCCGGTAAATAAAGGTGTGGGAATGCTGACCGGCGGTGATGGAATTCATCATAATGGAAAGGTCTCCCCCGGTGGGGTTTTTCATACCGACGGGAATGTCCAATCCGCTGGCGGTAAGGCGGTGTTGCTGATTTTCCACCGACCGCGCCCCTACGGCAACATAGGAAAGAAGATCGGACAAATACCGGTGATTGTCGGGATAGAGCATTTCATCAGCGCAGGAAAAACCGTAATCTTTCAAAGCGCACATATGTATATCACGAATGGCAACGATGCCTTTCAGCATATCCGCGTCCACGGTGGGATCGGGTTGATGAAGCATTCCTTTATATCCGTCGCCGGTGGTTCTGGGTTTGTTGGTATAGATCCGGGGAATGATAATGATCTTATCTTTCACCTGATCTTCCACTTTGCGCAGACGGGAAATGTATTCCAACACCGGCTCTTTCTGATCGGCGGAACAGGGGCCGATGACCAAAACAAATTTATCGCTCTTTCCGGTGAAAACGTCGGCGATTTCCCGGTCTCTGGCAGATTTGACCTGAGACATTTCATCGGTCAGAGGGTACTGTTTTTTGATTTCCTGAGGAATGGGGAGTTTGCGTAAAAAATCCATATTCATAAGAAAGGGTCTCCTTTACTTTTTATCAAATTCAGCACGGCGTTTCGTGGAAAGACGCATCATTTCCCGCAGTCCTTCCCGATCATCGGAAGAAAGATAATCTCGCATTTTATCCATCTGTTCGGTGAAGGCGTCCATCTGTTTGAGCAACGCCTCTTTGTTCAGCAGGAACAGTTCGCTCCACATTTCGTCGTTGATCCGGGCAATGCGGGTCAGATCCCGGAACGAGTCTCCGGTATATTGCACCAACCGATCGTCGTCACTGGCACACATCAACGATACGGCAACGCAATGGGTCAACTGGGACAAAAAGGCGATCATTTCATCGTGTTCCTTGGGAGAAAGCCGGGAAATGCGGGCAAATCCCAGTTCCGCCCCCAGATCTTCGCAGAGACGAAGGGCTTCTTCGGTATTTTCGGGGGTAGGAACGACGATATAGTTTGCGCCGTTAAAAATGGTCTCGTCGGCATTTTCAATGCCCCCTACCTCTTTCCCTGCCATGGGGTGAACCGAAACGAATTCCACCCCCTTCGGCAACGCCTTGACAACGGGATCAATAATGCAGGATTTGACCCCGGTCACGTCGGTGACCACCGTCCCGGGTTGGATCAAATGGCCGTGTTCTTCCACCCATTTCACCAAAACGGTGGGGTACAGAGCAAAAACGATCATTTCTGCCCGGGCGATCAATTCTTCGTCGATCTCCGCCGAGCCTTCGTCGATCATTCCGTGTTCCAAAGCGTAATCCACCGTTTCCTGCCGGCGAGCAAAACCGTAAATACACCGGAATCCTTTTTTCTTCAATGCCAAGGCGTAACTGCCCCCAAGCAACCCCAGCCCCACGATCAAAATCCGGGTATCGCGATGTAAATGCATCATACTTCTTCCAACCTAACCTTTAATTTTTTCAATACTTCAAAGAAGTCGGGATAACTTTTCCGAACCGCTTCGGCTCCTTCGATGATTCCACCGTATTGTGTGGCAAGCACCGCCATAGACATCACCACCCGATGGTCGTTGTGTCCGTTCAAGGGGTATTTCGGGGGAAATAAGGGGGATTCCTTTACTTCGATGAAATTCTCACCCAATTGAATCTCTGCTCCGAATTTCGCCAATTCTTCCGCCATGACCGCCCCTCGGTCACTTTCTTTGATCTTCAGCCGCTGCGTATCGGTCAACCGACAGCCGTGGTGCATCGCCGCCACGGTCATGAGAATGGGGGCAAGATCGGGGCAATCCCGAAGGGAGATCTCGCAATATCCTTGAGAAAGGCGAGAAAATAACGACTCCCAAACTCGGTCTCCCTGCAAAGTATTTTCGTTGCGCCCCAAAATCGAAACCGAGCCTCCGGTCAAAGACAACGCGCCCAAAAACGCCGCGTTGGATTCGTCTCCCTCCACCGTCACGCGACAGGGCTGATAGGACTGATTTCCCGGAAGGACAAAGGTTCTCTCGTCAGGTCGTTTGACACAAATTCCGAACTGCTTCAAGGCGGACAGGGTCAAAAGCAGATAAGAAGCGCTTTCCAAGGGTGTGGTAGAGACAATCCGGCTCTCTCCCGCAAGCAGAGGCAACGCAAAGAGCAATCCGGTCAAAAACTGACTGCTGACGTTCCCGGCAACGGAAAATTCTCCCGGTTGCAACCGCCCGGACAAGGAAACCGAACCGGGGGTGCGAGTCAGCGAAATATCCCGCTGAGAAAAGAGATCCTCATAGACCGACAACGGGCGTTCCATCAGTCGATCGCTCCCGGTCAGCGTGCCCTCTCCGGACAAAAGACAAAGGGGCAGAAAGAACCGCAAGGTACTTCCGCTTTCCCGACAAGGTAATATATCTTGCACCTTGGGATTGGGGCAACCGACGACGGTGACGGTACTTCCCTTCACTTGCACCGATGCACCTAAAGATCTCAGACAATCCAGCGTCGCCAAAATATCTTCGGAAAACGCCACGTTTTCCACGACGCTCTCCCCGTTTGCCAATCCGGCGCAGATCAAAAGCCGATGCGCCATGCTTTTGGAGGGAGGGGCTTGTACCGTTCCCCGGGCGGGAGACGGCGTGATTTTGATGTTCATGCCTTCGCTCCCCGATCCAATAACAGGTCAATGGCTTCCAAATACCCGTCGGTTCCGTGTCCGATCACCGAAGCGATACAGGCGGCGCGGATATAACTGATCTGCCGAAAATCTTCCCGCTGGTCCACCTTGGAAATATGGACTTCCACCGTAGGAATCCCAACGGCTTTCAAGGCGTCCAACAGGGCAATGCTGGTGTGGGTATACGCACCGGGATTAAAGACGATTCCGTCCACCGTTCCGTAGGATTCTTGAATTTTATCCACCAAGAATCCCTCGTGGTTGGACTGATAAAAAGAAACTTCCACGCCTTTGGCATCGCAATGTTTCTGAATTTTTTCCAAAAGCGCGGCATAGTTTTCCGTGCCGTAAATTCCCGGCTCCCGAAGTCCCAAAAGATTCAGGTTCGGCCCGTTCAATACCAAAAGTTTCATGCAAAAAAATCCTTTCGGATAAATTCTAACGTGTGTTCTATGTTTTCGTCGACCTGCACCCGAACGTTACAGGTGGCACGGTAACGGTCGTACCGTTCTTCGTACCGCTTGAGAATCGCCTCGACGGTAGATGCCAAGGGACGGTCGGAGGTGGGCAGTAACGATTCCAACGCCCGATCGAGGAAATAAATTTTTCCGGTGCGTTTCAATACCCGAATATTTTCATCGCGCAAAATTGCTCCTCCACCGGTGGCGATGATGGCTCCGGTATTGCCGTTGGCAACTTCCCGCAAAACTTGGGATTCCAGATCTCGGAATCCTGCTTCGCCTGCCTCGGCAAAGATCTGGGAGATCTCTTTTCCCGCCTTTTTCACAATAACTTCGTCGGTATCGATAAAAGGACGGTTCAATGCCTTTGCCAATTTTTTCCCTACGGTGGATTTTCCGCTGCCGGGCATTCCGGTCAAGACGATGTTTTCTTTTTGTGCGGAGATTTCTTTGTAAATGGATTGCGTCTCTTCATCCATACCGTCAAAATCTTTTTCTTGAAAGATGCGGCAGGCTTTTACCGCCTGAGCTACCAGCATATAAAGACCGCCCTCCGCCGGCAAACCCCGGTCTTTGGCGTCCATCACCAAATTGGTGCGAATCGGATTGTAGACCACGTCCACAACGCCGCAAAGGTTGGGGAATTTGGAGAGGTCGATGGGGGTCGACGCCCGATCGGGAGTACCGTCGGCGTAGGGGTACATTCCGCAAGGGGTGGTGTTGATGATCACTTCGGCGTCGGAATGTTTTTCATAGGCTTCGTCAAAAGTTACGTCGGGCTGATCCACCGGTCGGCCGGCAACGATGACCGCCAACGCCTTTTGCCCTTTTGCTACCGCTTGCGCCGTGTGTGACGTACCGCCGGTTCCCAAAATCAACACTTTTTTATCGGTCAAGGAAATTCCGATCCGACGGATTAAGGCTTCCATGCCGTAAAAGTCGGTGTTGTAGCCGTATAATTCTCCGTCTCGGTTGACCACCGTATTCACTGCCCCGATGGATTTTGCACTTTCGTCCACAAAGGTCAAGAAAGGAATCACCGTTTGTTTGTAAGGAATGGTGACGTTGATGGCTTTAAAATCCTTTGCCTTCATAAATTCCGGAACCTGCCCGGGGGTCAGTTCCGTCAACTGATAATCGTAATCGGCGCATCTGCCGTGAATCTCTTTGGAAAAACTATGGGGCAAATGCTCCCCGATCAATCCGTATTCCATATTATTCTCCTACACTTAACCAATCGGTGCCATAACGCAGGGCAAGAAGATCACAAAGCCCCAAGGCGGTGATGCTGTCGACGACCACTCTTGCCCGATGGGCAATACAGGGATCGTGCCGTCCCGAAAGGGTAAAATCAATATTTTCGCCCTGAACGAAATCCACAGTGGATTGTTCCCGGAAAATGGAGGGAGTGGGCTTGATAACACAACGAAACGACAGGGGCATACCGTTGGTGATTCCGCCGTTGATCCCGCCGTTGGAATTTTTGGAAGTGATAATTTTCCCTCCGTCCATGCGGAAGGGATCGTTAGCAACGCTCCCTCGCAGATCCGCAAAGGCAAACCCGTCGCCGAATTCCACACCTTTTACGGCGGGAATGGAAAAGAGAAGATGGGAAAGAACCCCTTCCACCGTATCAAACCAAGGTTCGCCCACGCCGGCAGGCAGTCCCAAAACGGCGGTCTGTAAAATTCCACCCACGCTGTCCTTTTCTTCCCGGGCAGTGCGAATGGCGGATTTTATGGCTTCTTCCGCCACCGGATCCAAAACCGGGAACGGCTTTTGAGACAAGGTCTCCAAATCTTCTTTCCAATTGCAAAATGCACGATCATCAATGCCAGCACATCGGGAAAGGTGAGTTCCGATCAAAATGCCCTTTTTCTTCAGCGCCGAAAGGGCGATAGCACCCCCGGCAACCAGCGCCGCCGTGATACGTCCACTGAAATGGCCGCCTCCCCGAGGATCTTCAAAGGAATGGTATTTGGCATACGCCGTATAGTCGGCGTGTCCGGGGCGGGCTTTCCCGTAAAAGGCGTAATCGTCGCTATATTGGGTGGTATTGGGGATTCGGATACAAAGAGGCGTTCCGGTGGTTTTTCCCCGATAAACGCCGCTTTCGATGACGAAGGGATCCGGTTCCTGCCGCCCGGTGGACAGATCGTCCGAAGGACGGCGCAGGGTCAATTGATGGGCGATGAATTCTTCGTCCACCTCAATCCCCGGAGCGATTCCGTCCAAGATAATCCCTACGGAAGGGCCGTGGCTTTCTCCGTACAAAGTGACGGAAACGGAAGAACCAAAGGTATTTTTCATATCAAAGAACCTCCTTCATCTCGTTTGCCAAAACTTCAAAGGGGAGCTTGCGGAATTCAAAGGTGCCGATCTCGTGGCAAAGAACCACGGTAATCTCTCCCCCGGCACATTTTTTATCGTGTGCCATGGCGGAAATGATTTGCTGAGAATCGCCACGGTACGACGTGGGCAAATGCAAGGAATCGAGCACGGACAACAACCGCTTGCGAATGGGTTCGTCTACCATGGGCAACATTCCCAACGCCACACATTCTCCGTGGAGCAAGGAATATCCGCTGACCGTTTCCACCGCGTGTCCTACGGTATGTCCGAAATTCAGCACCCGACGAAGGCCTCCCTCGGTCTCGTCCTGCTCTACCACGGCGGCTTTTGCCGCAAGGGAACGGTAGATGACTTGTTCCACCTGATCGTAAGCCTTGCCCGATTCAAACAATTCAAACAATTCTTTGTCTCCGATCAACGCCATTTTCACTGCTTCCGCCATTCCGGAAGCAACCTGGCGGGGATCCAAGGTGGTCAAAACGTCGGGATCGACCAACACTTTTTTCGGCTGATGAAAAGCGCCGACGATGTTTTTATATCCTTTGTAGTCTACTGCCACTTTGCCCCCCACCGACGAATCGATCTGAGACAACAGCGTAGTGGGGATATTATAAAAATCAATGCCCCGAAGGTATGCCGCCGCCGCAAAACCACTCATATCCCCGGCAACGCCGCCGCCCACGGCAACGACGCAATCTCCCCGGGTAAAATTGGCTTCAACCAATTGATCCAAAAGTATCAGCCAGGTCTGTATGTTTTTACTTTTTTCTCCCTGTTCAAAGGTGACTATGACCGGATCTTTGCATTGCGCCGCCACAATCTTAGCGTATCGTTCGGGCACACCCGAATCGGTAACCACCAAAACCTTGCGGTTCAGATTCAGCAATTCTCCGGCACGAAAAAGACAACCACGCTCGATGACCACGTCGTAGGTTCTCTCCCCGAGATGCACGGTAAGAGTCATAGGTCTTCCTCCTTCAGGAGTTTTTCCCGGTCAAAAGCACCGGCGATTTTCAAGGAAGAGCAGTTTTCTTTCAATTCCAGAAGCATTTTCCGCCCCGATTCTCCGTAAAGACTGCCTTCCCCTTCCACGTAGAAATAATATTCCCAATTGGCGTTTTTGGTGGGGCGGCTCTTAAGACAACGAAGGTTGAATCCGTTTTCCCCGATGATGGAAACCGCCTTGCCCAAAGATCCCGCCTCGTGCTTGACGGTAAAGAACATGACGAACCGATTTTCCTCTCCGGTGGGACGATTTTCAACCCGGGAAAATACGGCAAACCGGGTGGTATTATTGCTGCTTTCATTGATATGCTTTTCCATCACCTGAAGTCCGTACAATCGGGCAGTTTCCAGACTTGCCACGGCGGCAACGTCGTGCCGTCCCGATTCCGCGACCCGACTGGCGGCGATGGCGGTATTGGTGGCGGCGGTGGTTTTAAATCCCTTTTCCCGAAGATACTTTGCACATTGAGACAACGCTTGAGGGTGGCTGATGACTTCTTGAATATCGCTCATTGCCGTTCCCGGCACCGCCAAAAGATTTTGCACGATTTCCAGATCGTAAATACCGTTGATGTACAAACTGCCCTCAAAGGCACGGTCGACCACCTGGGTCACGTCTCCGGCATAGGAATTTTCGATGGGCAACACGGCACAATCGCATTCCCCCGATTCCACCGCGTCGTAAGCGGCAAGAAAATCCGGATAGGGAACGGCTTTTGCATCAGGGAAGATCCGGGTGGCGGCGATGTGACCGAAAGCACCGTTGACTCCACTGTAAGCAACCCGCATTCCGTCCAAAAGGCGACTTTGATAAGCCCGGGAGATTGCCATATTGGAGTTAAGATAATCAATATAATAGGATTTCAGAGACTCATCTTCCACGCGATCCGCGTTTTTGCGAATTACTTCGCTTTCCCGCACCGGGTCGAAGATCTGCAACCCCATTTCCCGCTTAGCTTCGGCAACCATACCCACGGCGCGCATGCGCTCGCAGAACAATTTTGCCATCTCGCCGTCTACTCGGTCGATGATTTTTCTGGCTTCGCTCAATTTATCCATGGGTCAATCCTTCTTTCGATAAGATTCGTATAACGCCCGGAAGGCGGGAAGGGAATTTTTGATCTGTTGGGTGGAAACGCAGTAAGAGATACGGACGTAGCCCTTGACCCCAAAGGAATCGGAGGGAACTAAGAGCAACTCAAAATCCTTTGCCCGTTCACAAAAGGCAGCGGCATCTTCTTCCAACGCCTTGACAAAGAGATAAAAAGCACCGTCGGGGGGCGTGATGGAATATCCTATCTCCGACAGCGCGTCAGAGAGCAATTTCCGATTTTCGGCGTAGACCGACAGATCTGCGGTAACGTTTTTGCATTTCGCCACGGCGTATTGCATCAAACTGGGAGCGCAGACGAATCCCAACGACCGTCCCGCACCGCAAATGGCGGCGTAGACCATCGCACCGTCGGGCATGGTAGGGGGAACCAAAATGTACCCGATGCGTTCTCCGGGAAGAGACAACGCCTTACTATAGGAATAACAGACCACCGTCCGGGGATAAAAAGAGGGAACGTAAGGAACTTCCACGCCATCGTAGGTCAGCGCCCGATAGGGTTCATCGCAGATCAGGAAGAGTTCGGAATCGCTATCCCCTTCCTTTTCTCGCAAAAGATTTCCTAATTTTTCCAAATCTTCCGCCGGGATTACCGCTCCGGTAGGATTGTTGGGAGAATTTAAAATTACCGCTTTCGTCCGGGGGGTAATGGCATCGGACAGGGCAGAAAAATCAATTTGAAACGTATCGGGCAAACAGGGTACTTCCCGCAACACCGCCCCGGCTTTTTCCACGAAAACCCGATATTCCGGGAAATAAGGGGCAAGGACGATGACTTCGTCTCCCGGATTGCACAAAGCGTGCAGAGTTACGGTGAGGGAGGCGGCTGCTCCGCAGGTCATATAGATCAAATTGGGGTCTACGGAGACACCGGATCGTTCTTCTTCCGCTTCCGCCACGGCGTTACGAACGGCGGCGTCCCCTTGGGCAGAAGTATAGCCGTGCAACGCCACCGGATCGGTATTGGAGATCAGATCCTGCAACGCGGCGGTAAGGCATTCGGGAGCGGCAACGCTGGGATTTCCGATGGAAAAATCGAAAACCTTGTCCGAACCGATTTCCGCTTTCCGCGTTTTTCCGTATTCAAACAATTCCCGAATGGCGCTCCGCTTGGTTCCAAGCCCTAACATCGTTTGATTAATCATATTTCTCACCCCTGAATAAAAAAGAAAGCCGAGATCCAAAAGCAATTCGGACCTCGGCACTATCTCGAAGTTTACCGCACGGAGAACTTATCCCCGAACAGTCTTTCCGACAGAGTTCCGGCGATCCGCACTGATATAATAATAAAATCGAGCGTTGAACAGCATAACGAAACTCCTTTCAGAAATAGATGAACCTATTGTACACGAAAAATGCCTATTTGTCAAGGGTTTTTTGCAAGAAATTACAAATTGCCATAGTTTTTTTGCATTTTTTCACAATTCCGAAGACGGTTAGTGAATTGCAGTTCCCACAGGAACGCTGTCGTCTACAAAGATTACTTTACAACCGCAGGCATTGTTGGTCGCCGCCAACAACATTCCATCGCTGGTAACCCCTGCAAAGCGGGCAGGCTTCAGGTTGGCAAGAACGATGATCTTTTTGCCGATCAATTCTTCGGGGGTGTATTCACCCTTGATGGAAGAAACGATCGTCCGCTGACCGATGCCGTCGTCCAAAACCAATTTCAAACAGGAGTGGGATTTGCGGATTTCGGAACACTTAATAATCTGGCAGACCCGCATATCAATGGCGTCGAAGGCGTCCATTTCGATCTGTGCTTTCACCGGCGCTACGGGATCGGGATCGCCGTAAACCACCTGTTTCTTCTCTTCCTTGACCTCTTCCACAACCACGGGAGTGGCTTCTGCTTCGGTCTTGGGGGTGGAGAAATCCAACAAGGGCAGATATTTTTCCGCTTCGATGGCGTACAGGAACAAATAGAGACGAGGACCCCGTTCCTTGTCGATCAAAAGCCGATAAACGTTTTTAAAGAAAGTTCCCTGAACGGTCTTCAACGCCTTGTCGTCGGTCAGATCGGTGAAAACTTTTTTGGGAATGGCGTACAGTTCGGAATTCAATTCGTCCAACGTATAGCCGGGTTTGGAGAGATACCCGTGCAATAGGGCAATTTCTTCCTTTTCCTGTTCGTTCAACGTCTCGTAAACGTCCCAGTTGCGGAAGGGGCGCAGGCGGTTGACCTGATCGGGAGCACATTGTTCCAGCCAGAACTTTGCACGCTCTAAGCGATCGGCAAACTGCTCGTACTTATAGGGCGTTCCGATCTTTTCAAAGACCGTTTCCAACATGGGAATATTGAAGTCCACCACAGACCCCAACTGTACCAACAGAGACATGGGAACGGTTTCGATCTTGCGACCGTCAATAAGACAGTTATACATCACCGATGCTTCGTGCTCGGTGGCAGTTCCTGCCATATAAGCGTTATACATCTTATCGAACTCGAAATACTGCCGCAGAATTCCGTCGTCGAAGCAGAAATCGAAGGCCTTAGTGGGTTCGGTTTTGGAATAGAGCCACAGAATGACTTCCGGTTGATACAGCTTTAAAAGGGTATCGGGGGTCAGGTTGAGGCCGGAAGAAGAGGACATCTTCCCGGAAACGCCCTTGATCCCGATAAATTCATACCCTTGGAAGAGGGGGGCTTTATGCCCGAAGACCTTTTCGGAAATGATCTTGGAATTGTTATAAGAGCCGGTGGGAGCCGCGTGATCCTTTCCGCCCGGTTCAAAGTCTACGCCCTCATACCGCCAACGCATGGCCCAGTCGACTTTCCAACCCAACTTGCAATTGGTGTTTTCTTTAAAATCGAAATGGCCGTGATGTCCGCAACGGCAAGTGTATTCCGCTTCGGTGCAGTCCTCGGACAGAGAGGTGATGGTGGTAAAATCGGTATGGCATTCGGGACAGAAAATGCTGACGGGGTAATAATTCGCCTTTTCGGCTTCCGCTTCGGCTTTCAGTTCTTCAGGAGATTTGGAAGGATCTTTGGTCTTGAAAGAATCAAGAATATCAAAGATCTCGCCCCGCTTGCGCAGGGATTCCAAAATGTCTTCCTTGTATTTACCGGAACGGTACATTTCGCCCTGATAACGGCAATCCAACTTGATGCCGAAGGGTTCGATACCCTTCAAAAATTCTTCTTCAAAGTGTTTGGCGTAATTCTCGTGACACCCCCAAGGATCGGGAATATCCACGTAAGGGCAACCGATGTATTTATCATAGGAATCGCCAACCACCGCCTGGACGTTGGCAGGGATCTTCCGACAACGGTCGAATTCGTCCCAAGAGATCAGAAGACGCGCCTTTTTGCCCTTCTTTTCCAATGCCTTGACCACAAACAGAGGAGTGGCAAGATCCCGGAAATTCCCGATATGTACCGAACCGGAGGGAGAAACGCCGGCAGCACAGACGTACTCTTCCTTGTCCGGGTTACTGTCAATAATTTTTTGTGCGATTTCTTCAGACCAATGCATATCTTATTTCCTTTCTCAGTTGGCGTAGCTTGCGACTACCGCAAAAATTTTCAGCGTATCGTTTCCGATATTTTCGATGCTGTGGCTTTCGCCGTTTCCGGTCAACACCGCATCGCCGGTGGTGACAACCGTTTCTTCCTTACCGTCGGACAGAAGTCCGGTCCCGGAAAGAATATAATAAATCTCATCTTCCCCATTGTGTTGATGGGTTCCGATGGAACAACCGGGTTCTAAAATCAGCGTGGAACAGACTCGGCAGGGGGCTGTAATTTCATTGCTTTTAAAAGCGTGCAGGAGGGTGACGTCTCCCTTTCCGCCCCGCATTTCGTGACGGACTTCTTTTTCCATTTCATTCCATTTGCGTATCATGATCAGATCCTCATTTCAACGTGAAAACGTATTGTGTCTCTTGGTGATATTCTTCGCCCTGTTTCAGGATTACCGAGGGGAAGTGGGGGTGATGAACGGCGTCGGGATAATGCTGGGTTTCCAGACAGATTCCGTCTCGCATTTTATAATCTACGCCACCTTTTCCCTTTCGGTCGGTCAAAAAGTTGGCAGTATAAATCTGAACTCCCGGCTGGGTGGTGCGGGTAGTCATGACAATGCCGGTTTTTTCCGACGTCAGAACCGCCGCGTTTCTCATTCCATCTCCGGAAAGAACAAAGTTATGATCATATCCGCTACCGTTTTTCAGATTCACGTCGTCGGCGTTGATGTCCTGCCCGATGGGTTTTGCGGTACGGAAATCAAAGGGGGTACCGTCCACGGAAATCAGGGTTCCGGTCGGCAGACAATTTTCGTCGTTTTCGGTAAACTGATCGGCGTTGACCTGCAACAACAGATCGGTAGCAGTCCCCGTACCCTGACCGTTCAGGTTAAAATAGCAATGATTCGTAAAATTGACCACGGTGTCGGCGTCACAAACCCCGTCGTAGGACAGGGTCAGGGTATTCGTATCGTCAAAAGCATAAGAAACCGACATCATCAAATTGCCGGGGTATCCCTCGTCTCCGTCGGGAGAAGTATGGGAGAAGATCAGCCGATCGGAAGCAACGCAAGTACCCCAAACCACGCGATCAAAGCCTTTCAATCCACCGTGGAGATGATTGGGTCCGTTATTGACCGCCAAAGTATACTCCACACCGTTGAGGGTAAACTTCCCTTCTTTGATACGGTTTGCGTGACGTCCCACAAAGGCGCCCAGATAACCGTCGTTGGTTTCGTATTCCGCCACCGTATCGTAGCCGAGACAAACGTCAACCAAGTTGCCGTCTTTATCGGGGATACAAATGGTTTGCAGGGTGCAACCGTAATCGAGAACGTCCACGTAAGCACCGTTTTTGTTCGTGATACGGTAACGGTTGACGGTACGACCGTCAGCAGTTTTTCCAAATTCTTTTACCTGAACACTCATACCGACTCTCCTTCCACGTCGATTTGATAATAGGACTGATATGCTTTAATAAAGCGGGAAAATTTACCGTTTCCTTTTTTGGATTCCCCCGCCACGTTCAAAAAGGCGGCAATCCGTTCAATGGCGTCGGCCTCTCCTTCGATTTCGATTTCATAATCGCTTTTTCCGAAATAAATACTTTCGTCCAAAGAAACCACGGCGCCGGGGAACGCGAAGTCCGTACGGCAGGTAACCAAATCCCCCAAAAAAGAACATTCCACGTCGGGGGCTGCGGGAAAATAGAGAGAAGGGTTGACGGTGCGGGGAAACTCGGTCAATTCTTGTTCCGATTCCTCACAGAGGAGCATGGAATTGATCCGTTTTCGTTTGCTTTTGTATTGTAAGTACAAGGAATTTTTCTTTCGGCGAACCCGGAGCATGGCGTGAGAAGAAGCCAGGGCGAAATCCGGCGTATCAAAATAGGAATTGACTTGGACGTACCGGTCGCCGGGGGTGGAGGTATGGGTCTGCAAAAGAGCCAGACACCGGGCAAATTCCGCGGCATCGGTCAGGATCTTCATTTCCAACTCCTGTGCCATGGAAAAACTCCTTTCTCAATCTTCTTTTAAAGGCAGAAGTTCTGCCTTTAAAAGAAGATGCGGAGCCGATTCGGCTCCGCATGCTGATATAACTTAAATCCCAGAGGGCTAAATTATTCAGAAACTTCAGCAACAACGCCGGAACCGACGGTCTTACCACCTTCGCGGATAGCGAAACGGAGACCCTGTTCGATAGCGATGTGCTTAATCAGTTCAACGGACATGGTGACGTTATCACCGGGCATGCACATATCAACGCCGTCGGGCAGCATGATAACGCCGGTAACGTCAGTGGTACGGAAGTAGAACTGAGGTCTGTAGTTGGAGACGAAGGGTTTGGTACGGCCGCCTTCTTTGGCAGTCAGAACGTAAACTTCGCCCTTGAACTTGGTGTGGGGTTTGATGGTACCGGGCTTAGCCAGAACCTGACCACGTTCGATTTCGTTTCTCTGAATACCGCGGAGCAGAACACCGATGTTGTCGCCGGCTTCAGCGGAATCCAAGAGTTTGTGGAACATTTCGATACCGGTAACGACGGTCTTGCGGGATTCTTCAGCCAGACCAACGATTTCGATTTCTTCGGAAAGATTCAGAACACCACGTTCAACACGACCGGTAGCAACAGTACCACGGCCGGAGATGGTGAAGACGTCTTCGACAGGCATCAAGAAGGGGAGATTGTCGTTACGTTCGGGAGAAGGAATGTAGGAGTCAACAGCGTCCATCAGTTCCTTAATGCAAGCGTATTCGGGAGCATTGGGATCGGTGGAGGTGGAATCCAGAACGCCGCGAGCGGTACCCTGAATGATGGGGGTGTCGTCGCCGGGGAATTCGTACTTGTTCAACAGGTCACGAATGTCCATGTCAACCAGTTCGAGCATTTCGGGGTCGTCAACAAGGTCAACCTTGTTCATGAAGACAACGATAGCGGGAACGCCTACCTGACGAGCCAGGAGGATGTGTTCAGAAGTCTGAGCCATAACACCGTCGGAAGCAGCAACTACCAGGATCGCGCCGTCCATCTGAGCAGCACCGGTAATCATGTTCTTGATATAGTCGGCGTGGCCCGGGCAGTCAACGTGAGCGTAGTGACGAGCTTCGGTTTCGTATTCAACGTGAGCAGTGTTAATGGTAATACCGCGTTCTCTTTCTTCGGGAGCCTTATCGATCATATCGTAAGCTTCAAACTGAGCCTTGCCGCTCAAAGAGAGATACTTGGTGATCGCAGCGGTGAGGGTGGTCTTACCATGGTCAACGTGACCGATGGTACCAATGTTTACGTGGGGTTTAGTTCTTTCGAATTTTGCCTTTGCCATTGTTAAAAGCCTCCTTAATAAAGCAATGTTTTTTTATTTTGTGGATTGAACCTCAATCCTTAGTTTTTCGTTCTGCCGGCAATAATGGTTTCCATAATGCTCTTGGGAACTTCAGCGTAGTGGCTGGGTTCCATACTGTACTGACCGCGGCCCTGAGTCTTGGAACGCAAGTCGGTAGCGTAGCCGAACATATCGGACAGAGGTACGTGAGCAGTGATCTGCTCGGTGCCGTTCATGGACTCCATGCCTTGGATCTGACCGCGGCGGGAGTTCAAGTCACCGATAACGTCGCCCATGTATTCGGAAGGAACGACGGCAACGACCTTCATGATGGGTTCGGTGATGACGGGGTTGGCTTTCCGAGCGGCTTCCTTGAATGCCATAGAACCGGCAATCTTAAATGCCATTTCGGAGGAGTCAACTTCGTGGTAAGAACCGTCGTACAGAGTGACTTTACAGTCAACCATGGGATAGCCGGCGAGAACACCGGACTTCATGGCGCCCTGAATACCCTGATTGACGGGTTCGATGAATTCCTTGGGAATGGAACCGCCGGTGACGGCGTTAATGAATTCATAGCCCTTGCCCGATTCGTTGGGTTCGAGAATGATCTTAACGTGACCGTACTGACCGGAACCACCGGATTGACGCTTATACTTGCATTCGTGATCCACTTTGGCACGAATGGTTTCGCGGTAAGCAACCTGGGGTTTACCGACGGTAGCCTCGACCTTAAATTCACGCAAAAGACGGTCAACGATGATTTCCAGGTGAAGTTCACCCATGCCGGCGATGATGGTCTGACCGGTTTCTTCATCGGTGTTGGTACGGAAGGTGGGGTCTTCTTCTGCCAATTTGGCAAGAGCGATGCCCATCTTTTCCTGACCGGCTTTGGTCTTGGGTTCGATGGCAACCCGGATAACGGGTTCGGGGAATTCCATGGACTCCAGAATAACGGGAGCCTTGGGATCACACAGGGTGTCACCGGTGGTGGTCTGCTTCAGACCAACGGCGGCACAAATATCGCCGGTCCAAACTTCTTCGATGTCTTCCCGGTGATTTGCGTGCATCTTCAGGATACGGCCGAAACGCTCCTGCTTACCCTTGGTAGAGTTGAGCAGAGAAGTCCCGGCAGAGATATGACCGGAGTACACGCGGAAGAAGCAAATACGACCAACATAGGGGTCGGTTGCAATCTTGAACGCCAGAGAAGAGAAGGGTTCGTCATCGGAAGGATGGCGGCAGGTCTCTTCGCCGGTATCAACGTCCACGCCTTCGATGGCGGGAATGTCGATGGGAGAAGGCATATAGTCCACGATGGCGTCCAGGAGTTTCTGAACACCCTTGTTACGGTAAGAAGTACCGCAGCAAACGGGAACCATGGTATTGGCGATGGTAGCCTTACGGATACCAACCTTCAGATCTTCAATGGAAAGATCGCCTTCTTCCAGGTATTTTTCCATCAGATCTTCGTCTTCGGAAGCAACGGCTTCGAGCAATTCTGCCCGATATTCTTCCGCTTTATCAGCCATATCCGCAGGAATGTCGACAACGTCGATGTCCTGTCCAAGGTTATCCTTATAGATATAAGCCTTCATTTCGACCAGGTCGATCAAGCCGATAAAGTTTTCTTCAGCGCCGATGGGCAACTGAATGGGAACAGCGTTACACTTCAGACGTTCTCTCATCATAGAAACGACGCGATAGAAATCGGCGCCCATGATGTCCATCTTGTTAACGTAAGCCATACGGGGAACATGGTATTTATCAGCCTGTCTCCATACGGTTTCGGATTGGGGTTCAACCCCACCCTTAGCGCAAAGAACGGTAACGGAACCGTCCAGAACGCGGAGAGACCGTTCTACTTCAACGGTGAAGTCAACGTGTCCCGGGGTATCGATTACGTTGATCTGATGATCTTTCCAGAATGCGGTGGTCGCAGCGGACGTAATGGTGATACCTCTTTCCTGTTCTTGCTCCATCCAGTCCATGGTGGCGGTACCGTCGTGGGTTTCGCCGATCTTATGGGTCCGTCCGGTGTAGAACAGAAGGCGTTCAGTGGTGGTAGTTTTCCCGGCGTCGATATGCGCCATAATACCGATGTTACGGTACATATTCAGCGGATGCTGTCTTGCCATAGTAACTCCTTCCTACCTTACCATCTGAAATGTGCGAAAGCCTTGTTGGCTTCAGCCATCTTATGAGTATCGTCTTTCTTCTTGACGGCGCCGCCCATACCGTTCATCGCATCGATGATTTCGTTGGCAAGGCGTTCCTTCATGGTTTTCTCGCTGCGAGCACGGGCATAAGCAGTCAGCCAACGCAGACCGAGGGTGAGGCGTCTTTCAGGACGAACCTCAATGGGTACCTGGTAGTTGGAACCGCCGACACGGCGAGCCTTAACTTCCAGTTGGGGCATGATGTTGTCCATAGCGGCTTGATAAGCCTCCAGGGCATCTTTGCCGGTTTTTTCTTTTACGATGTCAAATGCGTCGTAAACAATTTTTTGAGCGACGCCCTTCTTACCGTCATACATTACGGAGTTGACCAGTCGGGTGACCAGTTTGCTCCCGTAAATAGGATCGGGCAGGACATCTCTTTTGGAAATGGAACCTCTTCTAGGCACTTAACTTCCCTCCTTCATTATAGTCAATGATTTCATAGGTACTCGAAGGCATTTCAGCCCCCGTTAGCGCTTCGCATAAATTCACTGAATTCAATGAAGCATCTAACTATACTTTTTTTATGCGGCCTTCTTGCCGCAGCGTGGCATACACGCAGATGGCACATTCAATTCAATGAACTTATGCCTTTTTCGCCTTGGGTTTCTTGGCACCGTACTTGGAACGAGCCTGCATACGGTTGGCAACACCCTGAGCGTCGAGGGTACCGCGGATAATGTGGTAACGGACACCGGGCAGGTCACGGACACGGCCGCCGCGAATCAGAACAACGCTGTGTTCCTGCAGGTTATGACCGATACCGGGGATGTAGGCGGTAACTTCGATGGAGTTGGTCAGACGGACTCTTGCAACCTTACGGAGTGCGGAGTTCGGCTTTTTCGGGGTCGTGGTCTTAACGACGGTGCAGACACCTCTCTTTTGGGGAGAGAACTGCTCAGACGTCTTTTTGTTCAGAGTGTTGACACTCTTCTGAAGACCGGGAACCTTAGACTTTTCCGTCGCAACGGTTCTGCCTTTCCGGACGAGCTGGTTAAAAGTGGGCATTCTTACACCTCCTATTTATAATATTTCCCTGCATGACGAGAAAACCCGCTTGTACAGGCATTGTATAGTATAACACAAATCAGGGATTTTTGCAACACCGAAAACCAAAATAATTTATGAACTTTTTTTAAACTATCAACGTTTTTCCGCAAAATCTTCCCTCAAAGGCGAAAATTCGAAAAAAAACGAGAAAACACAGAGTAAATTCAATTACTCTGTGCGAGATAAATTATTTTCTTGTTTTGTCTTTTCGCATAGGCTAAGGTTTTGGCAGCACCGCCCCAAGAGACGGTCACGTAAGAAAAAATTAAATCAGCCTGACACACCATCCATTGATTCCGTTTTATAATGGCATATTTATAAGGTACGGTTTCAAGAGGTGGATAAACTACCAAATCGTATTTTCCACTCTCCACAGACCAGCGAATTTTTTTATCCTCTTTCAAATATGGAGTAACGTAAATAAGTTCAGAAAAAGGGAATTCCGGCTTTAAATCTCGGCAAACCTTTGCACACAATTCATCAAATTCTCCATATCCCCCACAATAAAATGATATTTTTTCATCTTTTGGAACTAGTTCCAAAATTGACTTTCTTAATTTATCATATAAATCGTGTTCCCCCGGCAACGTGCTATGCCCGACAAATGTCACTATCATACTATGCCTCCAAAAATCGTAGAATTCTACGATTTTTATTATACCTTAAACCAAAGCAAAAGTCAATATCGTAGAATTCTACGAGAAACATTTTTTATTTTACACTATAATAATTGTAGAATTCTACGATAAAATATTTTATGAGGTATAATTAGTATGAATATAAACGACGCTATTTCCAAGCGAATTCAAGAAATATGTAAGGAAAAGAACATTAAGATTTGTGATACAGCATTAAAAGGCGGAATGTCTCCGTCAAACATCTATGCCTTAATAAAAGGAAGAACCCAATGTTCCAAAGTTGTTACCATCAAACGCTTTTGCGAAGGTGCCGGAATTACCCTTTCGGAATTTTTCGATAGAGACTACTTCAACGAAATGGAAGAAGACGAATAAACAACCTCATCCACCGTTCCCCGACCAAGGGAACGGATTTTTTTGTACAAAATTCCACCTTTCTTCGGCGGATGAAATCCGCCGACCTTGGCTTTTCTTTCGCTTCCTTTCTTTTCTCCCGAAAAGAAAGGAAGAAAAAACGAAACCAAACAATCTTGTACGTGACTGAGGAAAAGACGAAAAGAATCCCCTCGGAATGATTCCGAGGGGATTCGCAGACTGTCGAAGAACCTGCTGTTTACGAATATGCAACAGCAGGTTCTTCTTTGTTTTTAGTTAAGAATTGGAAAACGTGAATAAAAAACGTTGTATATTGCCCGGAAACCGGGGGCTTTGCCTTCCAGATTGCCAGCTTTTTTAGGTTCATGGCAGCGAATTTCAGCCT
>JAZUMQ010000005.1:0-30185 GCA_045603745.1 Eubacteriales bacterium
CACTGCATCGTCGGAAATCTTGATGTCGCCAGCAAGTGCACGAATAGCGTTGGAATCCTTCGCATAAACATCAAGCTTTGCATTGCCGGAAATTTCAACGTTTCCGCTATTGTGAGCAAAAATTGCACTATTGGTCGAAACATGAGCATTTACTGTACCGCCGGTAATACTTATGCCCTCGGAGAGTGAAGCAATACCTCTAGAGGAACGGACTTCAGTTTCGCCGTCCATAATGAAAGTGTTGACCACACCACCGGAAATCGTGATTTTTTTCTCCGATTGGATAGCGTAGCAATTAGTCGTACTCCCTACCGCTACGGCATTGACCGTACCGCCGGAAATATTCACGTCACCGCCACAAATTGCGAGCTCCTCATCGGTGGTAGCATTCACCGTACCGCCGGAGATCGTAATCGAGTTATTTCCATGAATTCCATACAATTTGGCATTGACGTTTACCGTACCGCCGGAAATGTTAACGTCACCAGAGAGGATACCGTGATCGTTCGTAGCGGTAACGTTCACCGTACCACCGGAAATACTCACCTCTTCGCCCTTGATTTCGTTTGCAGCACCGGAAATATTAACAACGGTGTTAGAGCCCTCCGGCTGAGAAATACTGACCTTGGGAGAATTCAAACCATAATTCGCTTTTGTAATAACCAAAGAACCGTTGGAGATCGTAGCGGATTCCGTAGCATAAACCGCATTTACGGTACCTGCAGAAGCATTTACCGTACCGCCTTTAATCAGAAGGTTTACACATTCAATACCAGTGTCATTTGTTGCTTTAGCAGTTACCGTCCCACCGGAGATCGTGATCAGACCAGTCGACTGAATGGCTCTACCAACAGCCTCAGAAGTAACTTTTCCGCCGGAGATCGTCAACGCTTGGGCGTAAATACCATAGATCCCAACAGCCTCAGAAGTAACTTCTCCGCCGGAGATCGTCAACGCTTTGGCGTAAATACCATAGGTCCCGCCCTTGCCATCTGTAGCCAAAGCGACTTTGGATCTTACGGTTCCGCCGGAAATGGTCAAATTACCGGTGCCATTATAGGACGTAATTCCATATTTAGACGCAACCTCATTTCCATTGCCGTCCTTATAGGGTTGTACCGTACCGCCGGAAATCACAAGAGAATCTACAATATTAATAACACGATCCTCTGGAGATGCAACGGAAATAACCGCATCGCCGCCTACCGTCATATTTACACCGTAAATAGCATTACGGCTACCGGAATAAGCATTGACTGTACCGCCGGAAAGGACAATCGTCTTACCATCAATTGCGTGTCCGGAATCAGATTGAACGGTTACCGTCGCACCGGTCTGGGTATAATCGCCGGCAAAGGACATTGCATTACCATCTGCCTTGACGTTCAACGTACCGGAGCCGGTCACCGTTGCATTCCCGCCGGCAACTTGGAATACGTTAGCCCGATCACTTCCGTCAAAGGTATTGACGGAAGCGATATTCAAAGTAAACGTGCCGGGGATATTGTAACGAATTGCATATCCGCGGACATTATCCAAGGTCACGGTTTTATCTTTTGCATTGTAAGAAACGGTACCGCCATTTGCTGCGGTATGAGTCGTAGCGACATCGTCATTTGCAAAATCAACGAACGTAGTAGTCGTCGTCTTATTGGTATCGGTAAAGGTAATCGTACCGACCGTTGCAGCTTCAGACGTGCGGGTAAAGGAGAGACCCGTAGCAAACTTCAACTGCGTATTATCCGATTCAACGGTGAAAATATCGCCGCTGTCCGTCTTATAATTCCCTGCTTTGGGGAACGTATATGTACCGTTGTTTTCATAATAAACGGTGGAAGTGTCGTCTACCCCAATGCTCGCATTCGCAGGAAGCCCCACGGGAGTTGTTATGGTAGATTTAACCACGAGTTTAGAACCGTCCTTCAACGAAATTCCACCTGTGGTAGCCTGAATATTTCCGTAAGTTCCGGCAACCGTCACGTTGGCATGATCGTCGAGAGTAATGCCCGAAGGTGCATTAATGCGATTCCGGAAAGAAACCTCCACAGCTTCGTCATTAAAGATGCTGCCGCAAATGTATAACTTCGCAGTGCTGGAACATTGAACGTCTTTCACGTCTTCTGTAGTAGCGACAGCGCCGTTGACCTTGGAGGCTTTTCCGGGGGCAAGAATCATCACTACGTTGTTGAGAGTGGTACTATCGGAGACAATGCAGTCGTTGATTTCGGTTGCATTCTCCACCTCAAACCCAACGTCGCCGAGAATGATCAGAGATCCACTGTTCCGGATTGCATTGCTGGAGCTCCCCTTGACCATACCACCGGAGCCCTGCGCAAGAACGTCGAACTGACCGTCAATGGGCGATGAAATAATCAAAGGCATATCCTGAGAAGGATTGAAAACACTCCAACCCGAAGAATTGTCAATTTGTCCATTCGTGGAAATGTTATTGAGAACGATCCACAACGCACCGTTGGATTTAATCGTCCCAACTCCGATGGTTTCACCGCTTCCCGACAACGTCAAAACGCCGTCTTTGAAAGAGTATTCACTCTCGGTATTTGCACCGGAGACACCAGTCAACGCACTCAGCTTTCCGCTGGTATCGTTAGTGACTTCAACGTCATTGAGCCAAACCTTTGTAGCCCGATGATCTTTTGCGGCCCCCCAACGAGTCGTTGCTTCTTTCTGTGCAAAGGGCGGTTCGGGTTCGTTAGCAGAAGCGAACACGACGGCGCAGATTGCAACCGCAAGAACCAACACGATGGAGAGAATTAGCGTGAGTTTCTTTTTCATAGTTTTTTTCTCCTTTTATGAAAACAAGGGTGGTTACCCCATACTATGGGTCTATTATAACATATATGGGGCAAAACGGCAAGGGCTTTTTTGAAAAATTCAAAATGTGTTCAATTTTTATTGCGATTTTTGCCGCAATGTCGGTCATCGCAAAGGATTCCGCATGCCGAACAAAAACTCAAGATATAGAACGAAACACCCTAAAGCATGAGAGACAAAATCAAGATATGGTGAAGGAAATAAAAAAAATCTCCGCACATCGAAATGTGCAGAGAAATCGCATTTTTTAAAAGAATCAGGGGGCGTCTGTCGTATCGGTGGTTTCCGAGGTGTCGGAAACGGTTTCGGAAGAAGCAGTTTCGGAGGAAAAAGTGTCGGAGAAACTTCCTTCGTCCGTGTCGGAATTTTCCGGGCTTGGTTCTTGTTCCGGCAAAGAAACGGAAATCTTGGAACCGTCAAAAGAAGTATACTTCAAATAGGCTTCCGCACTGTAATTGTAAACCGTTTCTTCTGCAACGATTTCGACATCGGTAATCAACCGACTGCGTAGCAAATCTCCGCCCTTAGAAAAAGCAAGAGTTAACGTTGCGTTTTTGAAGGTTTTTTTTCCTGAAAAATCAGAACATTCTCCCAGCGCGACCTTAGAAATCCGTTGCAACGCCTCATCGGTCAACGTTACGTTCAACATAAAACTTCCGTCCATCTGGCGGGTAAGGGTTTGAGAGGCAAAATCGGTAATCGGAATCTGCCGATAGGTCATACCGAGTGACTCTAATTTCTTTTGGGCAGAATCTTGACTCATCGCCTCAAAAGACTCTTCTCCGTTGACTTCCGTGTAAAGGGTTCCGTCTTTGTAAATACACTGAGAATACGGATATTCGACCTCGCTGGAAAAGTCGGTCCAATCTACGAGAAAATCCGCGCCGTTCACCATAAAATAGCCAATACAATTCGCCAATTGTTGGTCGTCGCATCTGGAATTGAAATTGTATTCCTTGAAATACGCAGGGGCAGAAAGAGCCTTTTCATATTCCGAGACAAAGTAAGAAATCAATTCCTCGTCGCTTTTTTTGGATAGAGGACCTTTCACCGGTTTCTCTGTGTTTTCAGCACAAGCAACGCAAGAAAAAAGCATTAAAAGAGAAAGAATCAACAATAAAAGTCTTTTCACATTCATAAACGAAACCTCACTCTGAATCAGACGCAAAATTCTCATTCTCATCATCGGTCACGGAATCTTCGGAAGAATCCGGGGCTCCGTCAGAATAGGTATCTGCGTCCTCAGGGGCAGAAATAGGAGTTTGAAAAGGATTCTCAGAAGAGAGGAAAAACCGGAACGTCACCGTTCCCTCCGTTTCGACGCCGTCGGCATTCATGACACAATCAAACCCAAGGGTCTGTCCAATCAATTTTCCTTCGGGAGAAAAGCGCAAAGTAAGATAAATATCGGAAAAATCGGACATCGTCACCGGCGCCGTGTCGTTCCCAACTGCCGTCAAAGGAGAAAGAATATCCGCAGAATCGGCGATAGAATTGGCCGGAAGGTACAGAACCAAGGAATAACTGCCGTCATCGCTGCGCCAGAGATCTTTTGCAACAAAATTATAATCATCAACCGACCCGAAAGAAGGATAGCGTTCCGTAAAATAATCGACGACCTCAGGGCGGTTCCATTTCATTTTGGTCTTGGTCTCGGCGTCGATATAACAAACGCCGTCTTTGTAAATATAGCGCTCGCTCTTGGTGGTATCTTCCACGGTGCAGGTCATCTCCATCATGCGATCCACACCGTTACTGAGAACCTTCCCTTCCATTTCCGCGATCGTAATTTCCCCGGACCGATAGATCCAGGACATTTCCGCAGAAAAAACCGCCGGTTCTTCGTAATTGGCATAAGAATTCAACAACTCCGGAATCAGTTCTTCGTCGGTCATAGACGCCAGATCTTTCCGGAGAATTTCCGGATCTTCCCCGCTGTCAGAACCGCAGGCAACCAGCCCAAAACAAAGGATTATTCCAAGAAAAAGAAGCAAAATTCGTTTCAGTTTCATTTCAAACACCTCTTTCGTATTCCCGATCTAAAATCTCAATCAATTCTCCCACGGCCCCGCTTTTGCAATCACAAAGAACCCGTTCTGCCGCCGCCCGAATTTGAGGCAGCGCATTGGCGGGAGCAAAGGCGCGATCCGCAGCCAAAAGCATGGAAAGATCATTTTCATAATCCCCCACGGCAACGACGGTGTGAACCGAATTCCCCAAAATGGTTCTCAGGTGGTTCAGGCAAGTTCCCTTCCCACCCAGGGGCGAAATAAACTCCACTCCGGTAGCCCAACTGCGATGAATATCATAGCGATTCCGAAAGGTTTCTTGTGCCAAGCAGAGAAAAGTTAAAGCCTCATCTTCGGCGGGAAAATCACGACACACGATTTTCAACAAATCGCCTGTATTATGTTTCAAAAAAGAATCGACCAAATCCCCGGCCGTTACCATCAACGTAGCGTCGGTAAAGCAAAGAGAACAGGTGATCTTTCCTTTCAACAAAGGGGAATTATCTAACCATTCCAACAAAAACCCGCTTCCGTCCAAAGGAAATGTCCACAAAGTGCGCCGTGTTTCAGGATCGTAAATTCGGGCTCCGTTTTCGGTTACCATCGGGCTATTGACCACAAAAGGAAAATTGGATTCGTATCCCGCAGGGCGCCCGGTAAACAACGAAAAACGCCCGCCCTCCGACTGAAAATACCAAAGCGCTTGCAAATTTCGTTCCGGAACGTCCTTTTCCGATGCAATTGTTCCGTCCAAATCGGAACAGAGCAAAATTCCCTCAAAACGCCCCATCATTCAACCTCAATTCTTCTCCTTGCGCATGGTGAGAGAAATGCGCTTTTTGGCAACGTCTACCGACAAAACCCGGACCTCAACCACGTCCCCGACCTTTACCACGTCCGAGGGGTGTTTGATATACCGATCCGCCAGTTGAGAAATGTGAACCAATCCGTCCTGATGAACTCCAATATCCACAAAAGCACCAAAGTCGATGACGTTACGCACCGTTCCCTTCAGGACCATGCCTTCGGTCAAATCGGACATATCCATGACGTCGCTGCGCAACATGGGGGCAGGCAAATCGTCCCGAATATCCCGACCGGGACGTGCCAATTCCGGAATCATATCATTCAGAGTAGGCAATCCCACACCGCAAGCTTCCGCGGCGGCTTTCCGCCCGTATTTTTCGGCGCGGGCGACGATTTCGGAGTGTACCGTTTCGGGGGCGGCATCGGACAATTCCAAAATCTCCAGCAGCTTCTTTGCCGCCGGATAGGATTCCGGGTGAACCGCCGTATTGTCCAAAGGCTCTTTCCCTTGAGGAATCCGCAAAAATCCGGCACATTGCTCAAAGGCTTTCGCCCCTAATTTCTTGACTTTCAAAAGTTCTTTTCGATTGGTAAATCCGCCCACTTCGTCTCGGTAAGCCACAATATTTTTGGCGATACCGGAGTTGATTCCGGCGATATAAGACAACAACGAAGGAGATGCCGTATTCAAGTCTACTCCCACACTGTTAACACAATCTTCCACCACACCGGTCAAGGTCTCGTCCAAGCGAGCCGGGGGCATATCGTGTTGATATTGTCCCACCCCGATGGCTTTCGGATCGATTTTAACCAATTCCGCCAAAGGATCCTGCAACCGTCGGGCAATGGACACGGCAGAACGGAGCGAAACGTCGAATTGGGGGAATTCTTCCGCCGCCAGTTTGGACGCGGAATAAACCGATGCCCCCGATTCGCTGACCACCATATACGTCACCTTGCGGCTGGCTTTTTTGATGGTATCCGCAACGAAAATTTCCGCCTCTTTCGACGCCGTTCCGTTCCCGACAGAAATACAGTCTACTTTATATTTTTCAATCCATTGAAGCATTTTTGCGGCGGCTTCTTCCACCTTATTTTGAGGCGGAGTGGGATAAATAACCCCCGTATCCAGCACCATTCCCGTGGAATCCACCAACGCGATTTTGCACCCGGTACGGTACGCCGGGTCGACGGCGAGCACAACCTTCCCCTTAATGGGCGGTTGCATCAACAACTGCTTCAGATTCATGCCAAACATTTTGATGGCTTGTTCCGAAGCGGAAGCGAAGAGATCGGAACGGATTTCCCGTTCCACCGAGGGAAAGATCAACCGATCCCAGGAATCGGCACAAGCGGCACGAACGAAATCCGACGCGTAACTGCCCGACTTGACGAAGGTTGCTTCCATCAGATTGGAAACTTCCCCGCAGACGATCTTGACCTTCAATTTTTCTTCTTTTTCCCCGCGGTTTACCGCCAAAATACGATGGGACGGGATCTTGCGCAAAGGTTCTTCATATTCGTAATATAACCGATAAACAGTGTCTTCTTCCGTGGCGGCTTCGGAACGGATCAGGCCTTCCGCCATAATTTTGGCTTTGACGTCTTTGCGGAATCCGGCATCGTCGGAAATCATTTCGGCAATAATATCCGATGCTCCCGCAAGGGCGTCTTCCGCCGTTTCCACACCCTTTTCGGCGTCTACGTACTCCCCGGCTTCTGCCAAAAGATCGCCGTTCTTTTCCTGCTCAAACAAATGCAACGCCAAGGATTCCAGACCCTTTTCCTTGGCGATGGTTGCCCGGGTGCGGCGCTTAGGCTTGTAGGGACGATACAAATCCTCCACCTCTGCCAAGGTAACGGCGGCGTCGATGGCGGCTTTTAATTCTTCCGTTAATTTGCCTTGTTCCCCAATGGAAGCACAAACTTCTTCCCGGCGCTTCTGCAGATTGCGCAGATATTGTAACCGGTCGGCAAACTCCCGCAGCACCTGATCGTCGCAGGAACCGGTCATCTCTTTCCGGTATCGGGCAATGAAGGGAATGGTATTCCCATCATCGATCAATTTTATAACATTTCCCACCAAGTCTTCGCGAATTTTAAACTCGGCGGATAAAATTTTAATTTCTTCCATTTCGTCCGTTCCTTTCGGGCAGATTTTCTGCTTTCTATTATACCACAAATCCCGCGTTCCGTCAAGCAAGGATAAAGAATTTATACAAAAAATCCCCCGCAAAAGCAGGGGATCCGGTCTTATAGCACTTTAGACAAAAATTCTTTTGCCCGATCGGTTTTGGGGTTTGCAAAAAATTCTTCGGGGGTAGCTTGTTCCATAATAACTCCCTCGTCCATGAACAAGATGCGGGTTCCCACCTCTTTGGCAAAGCCCATTTCGTGGGTGACAACCACCATGGTCATGCCTTCGTCGGCAAGTTGTTTCATCAAATCCAGGACCTCCCCGACCATTTCCGGGTCGAGGGCAGAGGTTGGTTCGTCGAAAAGAATCACGTCCGGATTCATGGCTAACGCCCGAACGATGGCGATCCGTTGTTTTTGACCGCCGGACAGTTGCGCAGGGTACGCGTCGGCTTTATCCGAAAGTCCCACCCGCTTCAACAGACCCATCGCCTTTTCTTCCGCTTCGGCTTTGGTCTGCAATTTCAATTTCACCGGAGCCATGGTA
Source organism: Eubacteriales bacterium (assembly GCA_045603745.1). Lineage (GTDB taxonomy): Bacteria > Bacillota > Clostridia > Oscillospirales > UBA644 > RGIG995. The sequence goes on from JAZUMQ010000005.1 coordinate 8,335, forward strand.
ATATTCTGCAAAATGGTTTTATGAGGGAACAGATTGAAATGCTGGAAAACCATACCCATTTTCTGCCGAATTTTATTGACGTTGCATTTGGGAGACGTAATTTCCTGTCCATCAAAGAAGATCTGCCCTTCCGTAGGCGTTTCCAACAGGTTGAGACAACGCAGGAAGGTAGACTTCCCGGAGCCGGAAGGCCCGATAATGACGATTTTTTCGCCTTTTTTGATGGTTTCATCAATCCCCCGAAGCACTTTGATCTCATCGTTTTTCCCGAAGGATTTTACCAGATTTTTAACCTCGATCACCTTTCCGCAACCTCCTTTCCAGCAGTTTGACCAGTTGAGACAGTCCCAACACCAACACCAGATAGATCAGCGCCACCGCAACCAAGGGCATGAAATTACTGAAGGTGATACTGCGGATAATTTCGCCGCCGCGCGTCAAATCGGAAACACCGATGTAGGAAGCGACGGAGGTCTCTTTCAACAGTGCGATAAATTCGTTTGCCAAGGCGGGCAGCACCGATTTAAAGGCTTGAGGAATGACGATGTACCACATGGTCTGGGCGTAATTGAAGCCCAAAGAACGTCCCGCCTCCATTTGACCGTCGTCCACGCCCATAATTCCGCCCCGGACGATCTCGGCAACGTAGGCGCCGGAGTTGAATCCGAAGCATAAAATAGCGGCGGGGACCTTTTCCACCCCGATGGGAAGAAGCAGAACGAAATAAATAATCAATAACTGAACCATGACCGGAGTTCCCCGAACCACGGTCAGATACAGATTAAAGATCCAGTTTAAAATGCTCAATTTTCCGGTTTTATCGTGGGTACAACGGACGATTGCCACGACAAATCCAATGAGAAGACCAATCAAAAGAGCAAAAAACGTAATCTGCAAGGTAGTGAAAAGGCCATTGAGCAAATACCGCCAATAACCGTTCCCGAAATTACGGACAAACTCGTCGGCAAAATCGTTCCAGATACGAATAACGGGGTGGGACGTATCGGGTTTTTCCCGATTTTCCACGCTCAAAGCAATGCATTGCACCAATCCGTTGCGCAGATTGGTCTTGGTTTCAATGGAAACCTGTTGACCGTCCACGGTGATGGATTTGAGCGCAAGAACGTCGTCCTTCGCCTTCAAAATTCCACCGTAAACCGCATCGACAACGCCATCGTCCAAAAAGACCTGATAGGTACCGTCGATGTCATAAATCGAAATCTGCACCGTCCCGGAAAGAACAGGCGCGGAAGCGATCAATTCCTGCAAATCTCCGTCAATTTCCAACCGAATGGCGGTAGCAGACATCTGCATTCCGTTGGAAGTCGTGGTATCCAATCCCAAAAGGGAATCCACGTTCTCTTTCAACACGGAATATACGTCCACCGTTTGATAGGAGCAGGTCAAAATCACGTCCTTCTCCACACCGTATTCCATAGATTGAACGGAGATAGACGATTTTTCCTTCAGGCAAGTTAAGGATTTCGTTCCGGTGAGAACAGCGTCCAGTTTTTGTTCTACGATCTGTTGCGCCTGTTCCCTTGAGATCTCCCCTGCAGTTGCTTGATTTAACGAGACGATCACCGTCACTGCAAGAGCCACGACCAAAAGGGCGACGATCCCCAGACCGATCCACCGTTTTTTCTTGTTTTTCTGCATAAATTATTTCCTGTCTGAGACAACAAAGCAGGAATGCGCCAGTCCGCATTCCTGTTTTGCAGGTCTTATAAAGTCGAATAAAACTCAGTTGGCGGGAATGTATTTCTCAATAATTTTCTGAATGGTTCCATCGGCGGTCAAATCGTCAATGGCAGCATTCAGCTTGTTGAGAAGATCCGTATTTTCCTTATTGACGCAAATCGCGTATTCTTCATAGACGTATTCGGTCTCAAGGATCTTCAGTCCTTTGCCTTCGTTGGCAGCAACCAAGGATTTCGCAGGTTCGTTGTCAATAATAACCGCCGCAACGTCACCGCCCAAAAGGGCAAGAACCGCTTCGTTGCCGTTGTTATACTTCACAACATTTCCATTTTCGGTTTCGTCCTCGTTCAAACCGTAATCGCCGGTGGCATAAATATCACCGGTGGTACCCAACTGAACACCGATCTTTTTGCCGGCAAGATCATCGAGAGTAGCAACCGCGCCCCCTTCTTTCACGATGACGACCTGTTTCCCGGTGGCATAAGTATTGGTGAAGTTAACGTCCTTTTTCCGTTCGTCGGTGACGGTCATACCCGCCATGCCGAAGTCTACGGCGTTGGTGGCAACGGAAGTGATGATGGAATCGAATTTCATATCTTCGATCTTCAGTTCCATACCCAGTTTCTTGGCGATCTCAGCGGCAATTTCAGCGTCGATGCCCACAACCTTGCCGCTTTCATCATAGTATTCGTAGGGTTTGAAGAAAGCGTTGGTCGCCATGGTCAAAATCTTATCATCGGAAGCGTTTCCTTCGCTGTCATTCGTATTTGTATTGTTGGAGGCGGCGTTGTTTACGTCAGAATCGGAAGCGGAATTTTTCAGATCAGAGCCTGCATCCGTATTAAGCGTATTCACATCCTTGGGAGCGCAAGCAGTCAGAAGGCACAGAGCCATCAAAACCGCCAACGTGAGAGCAATAAATTTTTTCATTGTAAATTCCTTCTTTCACAGAATTTGTAATCAAGTGGTAAGAGTATAACACATTCCACCGAAAAAGTCAAGGCAAAAATGAATAAATATACTAAATTTTACATTTTTTTCACAAATTAACAAAAAAACAGTGAATATTCGGTTTCTTATTGATGTTTTATGCATATTTCATTCCAAATGCTTTCTTCCATTAACTACGCATATTGAAAATCATTCTTCAAATACACGCCACGCGTGATGACATACAGCCCATTGACCGATGATATACCATTACCTCGCAATGAATAAAAAAATTCGTCGCAAAGCTGACGCCGAAATTATTCATTATTCATCAGCGCAGGCGACTTCATTATTCATTACGAAAATCCATTCTCTTTTAATGAATAATGAATGATGAAAAATGAATAGTGAATAATACAAAACGAAAATCCGCTCTCTTACGAGAACGGATTTTCGTTTTGGCGGAGAGAGGGGGATTCGAACCCCCGAAGAGTTATTAGCCCTTACACGATTTCCAGTCGTGCGCCTTAGACCAGCTCAGCCATCTCTCCATATTCACAGGAACTTTGAAAAGTCACCGTGGATTATTATACACTATCTGCGATAAAAAAGCAAGGGATTTGAAGATAATTTCAAAGATTTTTCACATTTCAAGAGACGGAAAGAGAAAAAACGAATCCGGAAAGAAAAAATTATCTTTCCGGATTCAAAAATCTCTACATAATTTATATATCTTTGGGGAAAATCGCGAGATTGCTTATTTCGGTTACTGATAATCTTTGGTAAAGGGCTGAACCTTATAAAAATCCCGATGTTTGAAGAGGACGTATTCCGCTTGGACTTCATCCGTATCAGGCTTTTGCCAAATAATAAGGAAACCGGCACTGCTCCAGCTTTTGGAATTTGGTCCAATTCCCCCGACGGTTTCCACCACCGTACCATCGGAAAAGGAAGCAATTCCTTTAATAGAGTCTCGGGTCAAAAAGGCATTTAAGGGATAATTGCTGATCATTGTTTCGTCCTCGGAACCAAACTGCCAGAGAGCGCTTCCGGAAGATGCCCAATATTTCCCAGGCTCGCCGTAAACAGGAGAAAATGCGTGACCATTCCCTTGTCCGAACGATGCTCCGGAACGGTCAATCCGAACCAATTCTGGCGATTCCGTTTCCATATCCACAATGCCGATCGCAACAACTCCCGCATATTCCAAGACCCACAAACATTCGTTTACCGGATCCCAGCATACACCGTGGCACGAGGGACTGTTCACAGAAGAAACAGGGCTGTCAATGCCTTGAGAAACGGCAAAGTAAACCACTGCCCCAGCCCCGGCGACCACGTCTCCGTTGGGAAGCATTTCTACCGAGTGAACCCCATACAGGATCGGATCAGTGCTTTCCCAAAGAACGCTACGGGTTTCATAGTCGATAATACCCACCCAACCGTAGGTGGCACAAGCGACGATGACGTCTTTTTTATAATATTCAGAATAGCGATATTTCACACCGGAAATACTGGTTCCGATCTTTTTAATCCCTTTACAATTGGGATCTTCTTCCGGATCCCATTCCCAGACGACCGAAACATTATCGTCAGTCAGTTTTTGAAAATCGCCGCCACATGCGTTAAGATCAAATATGACGATGCCATGGCTGAGAATATCCGTCGCAATGATTTTATGTTCTATGGAAGAATCGAACCCTTTTTTCTTAGGAACGTCATTCTCCGGATCTTCATCGCTCGAAAGGGTTTCATCGGTCTTTGAATTGGTTTCGGTCTTTGTTGTCGATTGCGAAGATGTTGCGGGATCGGAATCTGAGCCCGCAGCTCCTTCGCCGTCACAGGCAGCAAGAGAAAAACACAAAACAAGGCAGAGGAACAGAGATAAAATGCGTTTTTTCAAAATAAGATCCTGCCTTTTCTGTTTATGGAATCAAATTATTGATAATCTTTGGTAAACGCCTGAACCTTATAGAACTCACGATCAAGGAAGTGCGCTAAGGTTGTTTTTCTAATCACAGTCTGAACCTTGCCACCGGAAAGTTCGTTTGTGAAAATATAGAAACCGGCACTACCAAAATCTTTTTCATTGGTCCCACCCGCCCCGGCAACAACTTCAATAACCGTGCCGTCAGCGAAAGAACAAACTCCCTTAATACTGGGTCTACTCAACTCACCTGTACTAGTCAACTCCTCGGTTTCCGTATCAAACATCCAAAGGCCAGCAGAATTAGAAGCCCAATATTTTCCGGGTTGACCGCCCACGGGAGCAAAAGCGTGTCCCATACTAGAAATCTTCGTGCCGCTTCCGATCATTCGCACGATTTTCGCATTTTCGGTCCCCATATTTTTAATATCGGCGCGATAGACTTCGGAATCTTCCAAAACCCAAAGACATTCATTTACCGGATCCCAGCATACGCCGTGACACCAAAGGCTGTCAATGGAATGAACCGGCTGATTAATTCCTGCAGATACGGCAAAATAAACCACGGCACCGGGAATGCCAGCAACGCCGGCAATCACGTCTCCGTTGGGAAGCATTTCTACCGAGTGAACCCCATTCAGGATCGAAGCAGTGCTTTCCCAAAGAACGCTACGGGTTTCATAGTCGATAATACCCACCCAACCATAGGTAGCACAAGCAACTACAACGTCTTTTTTGTAATAACCGGAATAGCGGTATCTCACGCCGGAGATACTGGTCCTAATTTTATCAGCCGATTTACAATTGGGATCTTCCTCTGCATCCCATTCCCAAACCACGGCAGAGTCCTCTGTCAACTTCTGAAAATCTCCATCACAAGCGTTCAGATCGAAAACTACGATGCTGTGATTCCGAATATCACACGCAACGAATTTATGTTCAATGGACGGGTCGTAAACGTTGGGAGCGTTACCTTTTTCATCGGTATTGGTATCACTTCCTACGGAACTCTCGGTGTCCGTTCCACTCCCGGAAACCGAACCGGTATCCGTCGAGGGGGTTTCATTTCCGCCACAGGCAACCAGGGCGAAAACCATCATCAAACAAAGAAACAGTGCTAAAATACGCTTTTTCATAAAATGTACTCCTTTGATTTTTATATTTGATTTTTATATTTGACTTTGTTATTTACAGATTCGGAAATTACTGATAATTCTTCGTAAAAGGCTGTACCTTATAGAACTCCCGATTCGTAGGAGCAAAAGGAACGCCAACAACCTGCCCGTCGGAAGTAACGATACGGAATCCGTCGCTGGACCAATCCCGCGTACTTTTTCCGTAAAGATTTGTTGCCGCAATCACCACCGTACCATCACTAAAGGAGGTAATGCCCTTAATTTTTTTCGTCTGCAAAGTAGCGGAATATTTAAAGGTTTGCGTCACGGTTTTCGTCGTTGAGTCAAATTGATAAAGATTATCCCCTGCTCCCACCCAGTATTTTCCGGGCTGACCGGAAACGGGAGAAAAGGCATGACCACCACTGAATCTACCGTAACTTTGCCCGGGAACACGAACTAATTTTCCGTCTAACGTACCAAGATTCTGAATAGTAACGGCAGAAACGCAGGAATATTCCAAGACCCAAAGACATTCATTTAGCGGATCCCAGCTGATTCCGTGACAAGAAACTCCATTAATGGTATGAGCAGGCTCTTGGCTGTCGCTCACCGAAAGAGGGAAATAAGCCACCCCAGCGCTACCATTCGAGGAAATGGCAACAACCAAGTCTCCATTAGGCAACATTTCAATAGAGTGAGCATTGGAAAGTACAGAAGAATTACTTTCCCAAAGAAGGATACACGCATCATAGTCGATCACACCGCACCAACCACGGGAAGAGCATGCAATGACCACGTCCCTTTTGTAGGAAGGAGAATAGCGAAGTTTTGCAGAATCAATGCCATACTTCGGACCGCCGGTACGATCCAAATTCGGATCTTCCCCAGAAATCCATTCCCAAACCACTGCGCCATTCCCATTTGCCAAATTCTTGTAATTTCCGTTACAGGCGTCCAAATCGAAAACTACGATTCCATAATTGGTAATGTCGGTGGCAAGAAATTTCCGTCCGGTGGTATCAGCACCTCCGGAATTCTCTTCGAGGTCGTCGTCCGGCAAAAAATCTTCGCTATTATCGGAGGAATCTGCAAAATCGTCATCAAAATCATCGGTTTCAGAATCGGAACCTATAGGCGTTTGGGAATCGGAAACTTCACCGGAACTGTTGGTATCGCTTTCCGTTTCGGGATTAAACACGTCAGTATCGGAACTATCGTCCGTCCCGAGAACCCCGGTATCGGGAGTAATGTCAGAGTCGTCACTCCAAAAAGGATCGCCGTCCTCGGAGGAGGAAAAATCACTGCTCGGATCAAAAATTTCAGAGTCTTCCGACGCAAGATCGGAATCTTTCCCAATCAGATCGGATTCCGAATTTGAATCAGAGACGTCCAACGTGACAGAATCGGTGGGAACGATTTCTCCTCCGCAAGCGGTAACCGAAAACAGCAGAACACCGCATAAAAGAAAGGTGAAAATTCGTTTTAACATATACGTTTCTCCTTGGTTTCTTCTATGTTAAAGATTGTCTTTTTCCGTTGCATAAGATTCCTCTTTGGGAGGACGCGGAGGTTTGGGGCCCAAATATTGATAATACTGGCAAGGCAATCTGCCGTTAAACAATTTCCGCCGTTTGTCTGCCTTTCGTCCAAACAGCTTTTCAAACTCGGGGTGGGCGGTAATGATGTAATAAGACCAAGTATCCAAGGCCCGAAAAACCTTTCCCATATCCCGATAAATCAACTGAACTTCTTCTTCCTGCCCCAATCGTTCCCCGTAGGGAGGATTGGTAAGGATAAAACCGTAGGTTTCATCGGAGGTAAACTTCCGCATATCCGCCCGTTCAAACCGGACGGCGTGATCTACTCCCGCAAGGCGGGCACAGGTTTGGGATACGTCGGCGGCTTTTGCGTCGATGTCTCCACCGAAAATGGTAATTTCTTTGCAGGGCTGAATCAGATCCATAGCTTCTTCCCTTGCTTTTGCAAAGGCGGGGGCAAAATTTTGCCATTGTTCCGCAGAAAAGGATCGGGTTAGTCCCGGCGCCCGATTTTCGGCGATAAGGGCAGCCTCGATGGGAATGGTACCGGTGCCGCACATGGGGTCCACCAAAATGCGCCCCGGTTTCCAAAAGGTCAGATCAATCAAGGCGGCAGCCATTGTCTCTTTTAACGGAGCCTCCCCGGCAATCTTGCGGTATCCCCGCTTATGTAATCCCGCCCCGGTGGTGTCCAGGGTGATGGTGACCGTATCTTTCAACAGGGCAACTTCGATGCGATATAGCGCTCCGGTTTCTTCAAAATAATCCCGATGATATTTTTCTTTTAATTTTTCCACGATGGCTTTTTTGGTAATTGCCTGACAATCGGAAATACTAAATAATGTAGACTTTACCGACCGACCGTTCACAGGGAATCGGGCATTTTCCGGCAACCAATCTCCCCAGGAGAGTGCCTTTACCCCTTGAAACAATTCCTCGAAGGTGACGGCGCGGAACCGAGCAAGACAAATCTGAACCCGGGCGGCGGTGCGCAGCCACAAGTTTGCCTTGGCAACGGCGAATTCGTCCCCGGAGAAAAAGACCCTCCCGTCCTCGGTGCGGGTATCTTCAAAGCCAAGAACGTGCAATTCCCGGGCGGTGACGGCTTCCAATCCAAAGGCGGCGGGAGCGATCAACTGGTATTCCATAGAGACCTCTCGATATGATACTCTGATATAGTCATTAATATAATACCACAAAATCGGAGAAAAAGCAATAACCCTTACAAAATCGTTTTATTTTTGTCGGTTTTTATTCATAATTCCGGACATTTTTTCCGGGCGTGGTGAATATCCATAAGAACGAATGGGATTTTTTGTGCATTTTCACAAATGGCAATGATACATTTTGTGAAATTTATGAAAATTGTATATTTTTTCGACAAGAAACCATTGCAAAACGAATTTTAATGTGATATAATATAAACTGTAAAGGAACATTTCCCAATGAAGCCCAGAAAGGAGTCCGAAAAATGCAATCCCACGATCTTCCCGTTTATCTGTTCCGCCAGGGAACGAATTTTGAAAGTTATCGCTTTTTCGGTGCACACCCCACCGAAGAAAAGGGTGTGAAAGGGTATGTCTTCCGGGTTTGGGCAGATAATGCCGGCTCCGTATCGGTTATCGGCTCGTTTAACGGCTGGAATCCCGACGCACACCCATTGCATTTGGAAAATGGCATCTGGGAAGGATTTATTCCCGAGGTAAAAGTTTACGATAAATACAAATTTCACATTGTTTCCAAGCAGGGTGAAATTTTTGACAAAGCCGACCCCTACGCCTTCCATGGGGGGACAGGCGTAGAGACCGAATCGAGGATCTACGACCCCAACGGATACCCATGGGGAGACGACGCGTGGCTGAAAAACCGCAAAAAGGCAAATCCCTACCGAGAGCCGATGAACGTTTATGAAGTTCACGCCGGTTCTTGGCGGAGATATAAAGACGGGAATCCCTTTTCCTATCGAAAATTAGCAGAAGAATTGATTCCGTACGTCCGGGAAATGGGATACACCCACATCGAGCTTTTGCCTATCACCGAACACCCCTTGGAAGAATCCTGGGGATACCAGTGTTGCAGTTACTTTGCCCCCACCTCTCGTTTCGGAACTCCCCATGATCTGATGTATTTCGTGGACGAGTGTCACAAGCAAGGAATTGGCGTACTTCTGGACTGGGTTCCTTCCCATTATCCGAAAGACGCCCACGGACTGTACCGCTTTGACGGAGAATATCAATATGAATACAAATCCCACGAGAAGCGGGAACAACCACAATGGGGTACGGTGGTCTTTGATTACGGCAGACCGGAAGTACAATCGTTCTTGATCTCCTCGGCACTGTTCTGGTTGGAACAGTACCATATCGACGGACTTCGGGTCGATGCAGTCACGTCTATGCTCTATCTGAGTTTCGGCAAGGATTTTGAGGTCAAAAACGCAGAAGGCACCGACGAAAACAAAGAAGCCGTCGCATTTTTGCAAAAACTGAACGCCGCCGTTCATTCCCGCCTTCCCGACGCATTGATGATCGCGGAAGAATCCACCTCTTGGGCAAAAGTAACTAAAAATCCCGATCAGGGAGGATTGGGCTTCAACTTCAAGTGGAACATGGGCTGGATGAACGATATGCTGGATTATATCGAACTGGATCCCTTTTTCCGGAAAGATCATCACAACTATTTGACGTTCTCGTTTATGTACGCCTTTTCGGAAAATTACGTCCTTCCCATCTCCCACGACGAAGTGGTGCACGGTAAAAAATCCCTGTTGGACAAAATTCCCGGTCCATATGAAAATAAATTTGCCGGATTCCGGGCATTTTTGAGTTATATGTACACCCACCCAGGCAAAAAACTCCTCTTTATGGGAAGCGAATACGGACCGTTCCGGGAATGGGATTTTGAAAATGAACTGGAATGGTTCATGCTGGACTACGAGCCCCATCGGAAACTCAAGGACTTTACCCGGGCGGTCAACCTGTTCTATCTGGCACACCCGGCGTTATGGGAAGACGATTGCGCCCCCGAAGGATTTGAATGGATCTCCCCCGACGATAACCGAAACAACGTGGTGGTCTTTCTCCGCAAATGCCCCGAGGAAGAATTGGTCATCGCCGTCAATTTCTCTCCCCAACGGTGGGAAAATTATCGGTTTGGACTTCCCAAATTCGGGAAATACGAAGAGATCTTCAATTCCGACGACGTAGCCTTCGGCGGTTCGGGGATCAAGAATCCCGACATCATCACAAACCGTATTCCTTGGCATGGGCGAAATTATTCCACGGAAGTGACCTTGCCGCCCTTGGGCGCCATCGTATTGAAGCGGAAACTTCCCCCAAAAACGCCCCGCATCGGAGCAAAGAACAAAGCACCCCGAAAAATGAAAAAATCATAACGCACCAACCGGCGAAACCGACCGAGCGACACAGACCCGACCGGCGAAACCGAAGCATAAAATCTCACACATACAAAACCAGAGGAGGGTCTTACCATGATCCAAAAGAAAAAATGTATTGCAATGCTCCTTGCAGGGGGGCAGGGCAGCCGGCTGAAAGTTCTGACCAAGAACGTAGCGAAACCCGCCGTTCCTTTTGGAGCAAAGTTCCGCATCATCGACTTCCCCTTGTCCAACTGTATCAATTCCGACATTACCGTCGTCGGGGTGTTGACCCAATATCAACCCTTGGTTCTCAACCGTTATATCCGCACGGGAGATCCTTGGGATCTGGACCGGCTTTACGGGGGTGTTTACGTGCTTCCCCCCTATCAGCAGAATTCCGGTGCCGACTGGTACAAAGGAACCGCCAATGCCATTTATCAGAACTTCCCTTTCATTGAGCAGTACGATCCGGAACACGTTCTGATCCTGTCCGGAGACCATATCTACACCATGGATTATTCCAAGATGCTGGAAGCTCACGAGCGTGCCAATGCCGACGCGACCGTGGCGGTCATCGACGTTCCTTGGGAAGAGGCTTCCCGGTTCGGAATCCTTGCAACCGACGATAAGGGCAGAATTACTGAATTCCAAGAAAAACCCGCACAACCAAAGTCCAACCAAGCGTCCATGGGAATTTACATCTTTAAATGGAGCAAATTGAAGGAATATTTGGAACGGGACGAAGCAGATCCCACCTCCTCCAACGATTTCGGAAAAAACATCATTCCTACCATGCTCAACGACGGTCAGAACCTGTTCGCCTATTCCTTCCACGGCTATTGGAAAGACGTAGGAACCATCGACAGTCTGTGGGAAGCAAACATGGATCTGATCTTCCACCCCGATCAGCTGAAGATCGACAACCCGGAATGGAAGATCTACGCCCGCAATCCCGTATCTCCGCCCCACTATACCGGTACAAAGGCTTCCATTAAAAATTCCATCGTGTCCGAAGGAGGAAGTATCTGCGGAAGGGTGGAAAATTCCGTAGTTTCCTACAAGGTGGATCTGAAAGAAGATTCGGAAGTTTCCGGCTCGGTGATCATGCAACACGCCGTCATCGAATCGGGTGCAAAGATTTATAACGCCATCATCGGAGAAGGGGCGGTGATCGGCAAAAACGCCGTCGTCGGCGCGCCTGCCGGAGAAGAAACTCCCATCATCACCGTCGTCGGACCCGGTTGCATCGTTCTGGAAAACGAAACCGTTCCTGCCGGCGAGATCATCGACCGGGAAGATCCCAAGAAAGAAGGTACGAACAATGGCTAACGCTTTCGGTATTATTTTTGCAAATATTCACGATGACGCTCTCCCCCAGCTGACCCGGAATCGCACCCTCGGTGCCGTTCCCTTGGGCGGACGCTACCGGCTGATCGACTTTATCCTTTCCAATATGGTCAACTCGGGAATTTCTTCCGTGGGAGTCATCGCCCGAAACAATTATCATTCGCTGGTACATCACCTCGGCTCGGGCAAGGAATGGGATCTGTCCCGGAAATTCGGAGGACTTACCATTTTCCCGCCCTACGCCACCTCCGGAGCAGGGCTCTATCAGGGACGGTTGGAAGCCCTGAAAACCACCTTAAGTTACATCGTTCGGGCCCGGGAAGAATACGCGGTGCTGGCAGACAGCAACGTTATTCTGAACATCGACCTTGCAAAAGTATTGGAATTCCATGAAGAAAACGATGCGGATATTACCTGCGTCTATCACAACGTGGATCTGAAAGAAAAGAATGCGAAAGACCGGGTATTGTATGATATTGATGCCTCCGGTCGGGTGCAAGCGGTCTTGGTCGACCCCAGAATGTCGGAAGGAACGGTCAATAATTCCTTGGGAATTTGGGTAATGAAGAAAGATCTTTTGGTTCGCATCATTGACGATGCCCAGACCAGCGGAAAGAGAAGCCTGGAACGGGACGTTTTGGCTCAACGTTGCGGAGATTGGAAGATCTTAGGATACGGCTTTGACGGATTCGTGGAACAAATTCGTTCCATTCCCGGATATTACCGGGCGGGCATGGCGTTTTTGAACTCCGACGTGCGGGCGGAACTGTTCCCCAGAGAACGCCCCATTTATACGAAAGTTCACGATGAATCTCCCGTTTATTACGCCCCGGAAGCGAAAGCCAGCAACTCTCTGATTGCCAACGGTTGCCGAATTGAAGGCACGGTGGAAAATTCCATCTTAGGCAGAGGCGTATACGTGGCAAAGGGTGCGGTGATCCGCAATTCCTTGCTGATGCAGGGGGTGACGGTGGCGGAAGGTGCAACGATCGACTGCGCCATCATCGACAAGAACAGTTATATTTCCCCTGACCGGAACTTGTCCGGAGCTCCCACCTACCCCATTGTAATTGAGAAAGGAAGCCGGGTCTGATTCTCGGAAAAAAATAAAGTAATATGGCAAAGATTTTATTTACCGCCTCCGAAGCGTTCCCCTTCGCCCTTTCCGGCGGATTGGGAGACGTCATCGGAGCATTACCAAAGACTTTGGCAAAGACCGAAGAAAACGACGTCCGGGTCATTCTCCCTCTCTACGGAACGATTTCGGAAGAACAACGAAGCAAAATGACCTTCCTGCGCAGCATCGAAGTCGCCGTGGGCTGGAGAAATCAGTATTGCGGAATTTTTGAACTGAAGCAGGACGGCGTCGTTTGGTACTTCATTGACAACGAATACTATTTCAAACGGGGGAAGAATCTTTACGGCGATTACGACGACGGCGAACGGTTTGCTTTTTTCTCCACCTCCTGTCTGGAAATTCTGCCTTACGTTGGATTTTATCCCGACGTTCTCCACGCTCACGATTGGCATACGGCGTTGGTTCCCATTTTGTATCGGACAAGATACGCCATGTTGCCGGAATACAAAGGGATAAAAACCGTCTTTACCATTCACAATATTCAGTATCAAGGGATTTTTGATCTCGACCGTCACGGGGATCTGTTCAATATTCCCGACGAAGCGGCGTATTTGACGGAATTCAACGGTTCTTTAAACCTGATGAAAGGGGCGATCGAGACCGCCGACAAGGTCTCTACCGTCTCCCCCACCTACGCGGAGGAAATTCTTTACGCTTACTACGCCCACGGTCTGGAAGGGATCTTGTCCCGAAACCGCGGCAAACTGACGGGAATCCTCAACGGGATCGACACCGTCCGGTACGATCCCATGACCGACAAAGCCCTGCTTCACCCCTTCTCTGCCCGAACTCCGGCACAAAAGGTAAAGAACAAACTGGATCTGCAAAAGGATCTGGGACTGCCGGTCAACAAGGAAATTCCCATGGTGGGAATCATTTCCCGGTTAGTCTCTCACAAGGGGTTGGATCTGATTCTCCGGGTCATTCACGATATTCTCCACCTGCCCTTACAATTTGTGATTTTGGGCACCGGAGATGCGGAATACGAAACCGCTTTGACCAATATTCGGGAACAGTATCCCGATAAAATGTCAGTAACCATCGACTTTAACAGTCATCTGGCGTCCCGGATTTACGGTTCTGCCGACATTATCCTGATGCCCTCTCAAAGTGAACCCTGCGGATTGGTTCAAATGGTGGCGTGCCGCTACGGAGCTGCCCCCATCGTCCGGAGAACCGGCGGGTTGAGAGACTCGGTCTTCGACGCGTCTTTGGGTGGAAACGGTTTTACCTTTGACAATTATAATGCTCACGAAATGTTGTCTGCCATCGAACGCGCCGTGGCGTTGTATCAGGACAAAAAAGCGTGGAGAACCCTGTTGGTTCGGGCGCTGAAATGCGATTTCTCCTGGGACGCATCGGCAAAGCAATATATGGAAATGTACCGTTCTCTGATTGGATAATTACCCCTCCTCTGCGGGAGCCGGAGACCGTGTCAGCCCCGGCTCCCGACCTATGCGACACAAAGGGACTTTTGTTCCGGCTCAAAATGCACGTTAGGGGAAAATCCCTGTTTTTCCCTTTCTATAAATCTATCCTATGAAAGCAGGTATTTCATGAAATCAACGACCATTACCGCCGCGGAACTGAATCGGCGGATCAACGACAATCTGTTGCGCTACTACGGAACCGATCCAAAAGACGCGGATCTGGAGCAGATCTACAAATGCGCCATCACCGTCGCCCGAGACGAAGCGGTTCGTAAGCGCCTTGCCTTTGAAAAAGAAGTAGAAGAAAAAGACGGAAAACAAGTGTACTATATGTGCATGGAATTTCTGTTGGGCAGAAGCCTGAAAAATTGCGTATTTTCCCTTTTCGGAGAAGAAACTTTCGCCGAAGCATTGAAAGAATACCATCTTCGCCCCATCGACCTGTATCGACTGGAACCCGATGCCGGATTGGGCAACGGCGGATTGGGACGCTTGGCAGCGTGCTTTATGGAATCCATGGCGTCCCGCAATTATCTTGCCACCGGACACAGCATCTGCTATGAACTGGGAATGTTCAAGCAAAAGATCGTCGACGGCTGGCAGATGGAACTGACCGACAACTGGCTTCCCATGGGGGAAGTATGGCTTTCACCCCGGTTAGACGAAGCGGTGGACGTTCCTCTGGGCGGTCATATTGAAGAATCCTGGGAAAACGGCAGATTAGTCGTTCATCACTACAATGCGAACGTAATCCGGGCAACCCCCTACGATCTGATGATTCCCGGTTACGATACGGAAGGGGTCAGCCGTCTGCGGTTATGGAAAGCCTCGGCGAAAAATCCTGTGGACATGAGCCTGTTCTCTCAGGGAGATTATATCCGCGCCGCGGAAGAAAACACCAACGCCGAAATGATCTCCAAAATCCTGTATCCCCCCGACAATCACCTGCAAGGAAAATCTCTGCGGTTGCGCCAACAATATTTCTTGGTTTCCGCCGCATTGCAGAATATTATCAAAACTCATCTTGCCAAGTTTGGCGATCTGAAGACCCTGCCCGAAAAGGCGGTCATTCACATTAACGACACCCACCCCTCCCTTTGCATTCCCGAATTGATGCGAATTTTCATCGACGAATGCGGTTACAGTTGGGACGAATCTTGGGATATTGTCTGCCGTACTATCAACTACACCAACCATACCGTCATGTCTGAGGCGCTGGAAACTTGGAGCGAAGCCACCTTCCAGGCGATCCTGCCCCGCATTCACTCCATCGTCAAAGAGATCAACCGGCGGTTCTGCGACGAAATGTTCCGGAAAACCAACGGAGATTGGGATAAAATTTCCCGCATGGCAATCCTTGCCAATTCTTCCGTGCGCATGGCAAACCTATCGGTCATCGGTTCCGGCAAGGTCAACGGTGTTTCCGCCCTGCACTCTCAGATTTTGAAAGACCGGGTCTTCCAAGATTTCAACGACGTTTATCCCGGCAAATTCACCAACGTCACCAACGGAATCGACCATCGGCGGTGGCTCTGTCAATCCAATCCGGGATTGACGAACCTCTTAAAGGAATGTATCGGCGACGGCTTTGTCAACGACGCTTCCAAGATGAGCGATTTTCTCAAATTCAAAGACGACGCTCAAGTTTTGGAACAACTGGCGAAGATCAAAAAAGAAAACAAGGAACGCTTTTCCAAATTCCTGAAGCGGGAGGGGTGCGAGGTGCTCCCCGATCCCGATCTGATGCTGGACGTTCAGGTCAAGCGGCTCCACGAATACAAACGGCAGTTGCTCAATGCCATGCATATTCTTTCCCTGTATTTGGATCTGAAAGACAATCCCGATATGGAATTCACCCCCAAGACCTTCCTGTTTGCCGCAAAAGCCGCGTCCGGCTACTATATGGCAAAACGCATCATCATGTTCATCTCGTCCATCGCCAAGATGATCAACAACGATCCTGCGGTCAATCAAAAACTTCGGGTCATTTTCGCAGAAAATTACCGGGTTACCATGGCAGAGTATCTCATGCCCGCCGCCGACGTTTCCGAACAGATCTCTCAGGCAGGAACCGAAGCCAGCGGAACCGGAAATATGAAATTGATGATCAACGGTGCTTTGACCGTGGGAACCTTGGACGGTGCCAACGTGGAGATCCACAAGGAAGTGGGCGACGAAAATATCTTCCTGTTCGGACTTCGCACCGAAGAAGTGGCAGACCTTTACCGCCGGGGATACCGTCCCGTGGATTATTATAACTCCAATTCCCGGATTCGCCGCATCATAGATACCATGCGTAGCGGAATCGGCGGAGAATCCTTTGCTGATCTGGCAGATAGCCTGACTATGAACAGCCGATTCTCCGATCCCTATATGAACTTGGCGGATTTTGAATCTTACCGTCAGATTCAAAACGTCATCGGCAAGGAATACGCCAACGAAAGAATGAATTGGAACCGCAAATCTTTGGTCAACATCGCAAAAGCCGGATTCTTCTCTTCCGACCGGAGCATCAAAGATTACGCGGAAGACATCTGGAATATCAAACCCTTGGAGGCAACCAAGTGATTCCACCCATTTCCGATCGCCAGACAGGAGTCTTATTCGACTCCCGAGACCCTTTTTACCGCTCCCCCGCAGGAGCGATTCCCCTTGGAACGGAATTGACCTTTTCCTTGCTGATCCCCCGGGGAGAATGCCCCCGGAAGATCACTCTTTGGTTTTCCAAAGATGGGGAAAAAGCAACGGAAATTCCCTTTCTTTTTGCTGAAAATATCCGTCAATATCAACGCTGGACTGCGACCGTCACCCCCGAAACGGCGGGGGTGTATTGGTATACCTTCCGACTGGAAACACGAGATGGCGTTAAGATCTACGGCAGAGACGCAAAAAACAATCCCGTCTGCGGACGACAGAATCCGGCGGCGTGGCAGGTGACGGTCTACGACAAAACCGCAACCTTACCCAAGGGCTGGGCGGGGGGTACCTTTTATCAGATTTTTCCCGACCGCTTTTTCCGAGCAGGGAAGCAGACCGTTCCCCAAGGGAAGGAATACGCCACACTGCGCACGCCGGGAGAATTACCCACTTGGAAGCGGGAAGAAAACGGGGATCTGGACACCACCGACTTTTTCGGGGGAAATCTCAAGGGGATCGAAGCAAAATTGGATTATCTCAAAGGTCTTGGGGTAACCGCACTGTATTTAAATCCCATTTTTGAGGCCCATTCCAATCACCGTTACGATACGGCAAATTATGAAAAGATCGACCCTTTTCTGGGAGGCGAAAAAGATTTCAAATCCCTCTGCAACGCCGCCCACAAGCGGGGCATGAAAATTATGTTGGACGGCGTTTTCAGTCACACCGGAGAGGACAGTATTTATTTCAACAAATACGGAACGTATCCCAATCAGGGAGCGTATCAATCGAAAGATTCCCCCTATCACCCTTGGTTCAAATTCAAACGCTGGCCGGAAGATTACACCGCTTGGTGGGGCATCAAATTGCTCCCGGAAGTGGACGAATCCAACCCCGACTACATGGAATATATCACCGGAAAAGACGGTATTTTGCGCCGTTGGTTGCGGGCAGGAGCGGACGGCTGGAGATTTGACGTGGCAGACGAAATTCCCGACGATTTTCTGGAGGCGTCCCACAAGGCAATCAAAGAAGAAAATCCCGACGCTTTGTTCATCGGCGAAGTGTGGGAAGACGCCACAAACAAAGAATCCTACGGACTGCGGCGAAAATATCTGCTGGGCAATCAGTTGGACAGCGTGATGAATTACGTTTTAAAAGACGCGGTCATCGCCTTTGTTCTTACCGGAGACAGCGAAGAATTTGCCGAGCGGTTACAGGGAATAAGAGAGAATTATCCCCCCTGCGGTCTTCATTGCGCCATGAACCTGATCGGCACTCACGACACGCCCCGGGTTCTGACCGTCTTAAGCGGAGTGAACCTGCCGAAAGATCCGGCGGAACAAGTGGCGTTAGTCCTCACCGACCAACAGTTATCGGAAGCAAAAAAACGCCTGATTGTTGCAGACGTTTTGATGTTTACCCTGCCGGGAATCCCCTCGGTCTATTACGGAGACGAGGCGGGCATGGAAGGGGGACACGACCCTTTAAATCGCCAATTTTACCCCTGGGGCAAGGAAGACAAGGCTCTGCAGGGATTGATTGCCAAACTGGGAGAAATCCGAAAAAAACACCCGGTATTCAAAGAAGGCGACCTGAAAATACTCTTTGCGGATCAGGGGCTGATCCTCTACCGAAGAGAGGACGGCGTACATCTGCCGGTCACCGTGGCGGTCAACTGCGGAGAAAAGGAAAAGCAACTGGAATTGGAAGGTTCAAAAACCGACCTTATCACCAAAAGGCGCTTTGTAAAAACCCTGCCCCTCTCCCCCATGTCTGCCGTCATTTTAGAAGGATAACCGAGATACGGCAAACTAAAACCGGAATGCTGTGCGCATTCCGGTTTTTCCCCGATTAAGTTCTTTCAGATGATTCTGTGGACATACCCGGCAGCGGTTCCAACGGCATGGGTTTTCCGTAATATTTTTCTACGGCCTTTTTGAAATCGTTATAGCAATTCTTCCACGGTTCATAGGACACTGTAGGGACTACGCCATACTGTTCTATTTTTGCTACAACGCTTCTCGCATCAATGTCCTCATATTCTTCCGGAATCTCCAATCCGCAACGGACAAGGTGTTTTCTGCATTGATCCCATTCCATCTCGGAGAGTTTCTTTTTTTCACAACCGGACATAGACACAAGTCCAAGAATCAGAATAAGGATAATTCCTAAAGATAAAAATCGTTTCATAAATTACCTCTTCCCTTTACGAAATTTCAGATTCAAGTTCAGTGCCCCACGGGGTGACACACTCTCCGGTGCAGGGCAAACTTTTCCATATGGTACTTTCAACGTCTCCGCAGTCGTTACAGATTTTATCGTACTGGTAATAGTGTCTCGTTCCGGAGTGATAATGTTCTTCCGTCCATAGTTAACCGTAAAACGAAAAAGCACACGAACGATTTTCGCCCGCGTGCTTTAATTACTTGCTTCGACACAATCCCGATAGAGAGAAAATCTCAGCAACGATAAACGCACCGAGCGTGTGATCAAATAGTAGAATTTCATGATCCTTCTCTCCTTTTGTTTTTCTGTTTTTATTATACCACGTTTTACAACGTATGTCAATACGTAATGTTGCATGAAGATCTTTTGCAAAAATCGTGCATTATACACAAATGAGTTTTTTTGTTGATGAGGGTACGACTTCTCCGCGGGGAGGGGTCCGAGGGGTGATTTTCGATTTTCTCCTGTGATTGCATTTTTTAACATTCGTGTGAACCCCCTTGCATTTTTATGGCGATTGTGCTATAATTTAAAAAGATTTCGCCTTGACGCAACCGCGTCGAGCAAAAAACCAAAAAGGAGATTTCAAATGGATATTATTTTGGATTTGTTTGCGCCGATCATCGAGCAAATGCAGGCAGATCCCATGCTGATCGTAAAACAGATCGTCATGTGGATTATCGGCGGCGTTCTGATTTATCTTGCCATCAAAAAAGAGATGGAACCCACCCTGCTTTTGCCCATGGGCTTCGGGGCGATTCTGGTCAATCTGCCCGGGATCGAAATGATCGAAGGACAAGCCGTAGCGCAAAACGGTGCCTTCCACACCCTGGAACGGTTGTTTGACATCGGCATCGACAACGGTGAATTGATGCCCTTAATTTTGTTTATTGGGATCGGGGCTATGATTGATTTCGGACCCTTGCTTCGCAATCCGAAATATATGCTTTTCGGCGCTGCCGCACAGTTCGGCATTTTCTTTACCTTGTGCCTGGCGTCTTTCGTCGGCTTTGACCTGAACGATGCCGCGTCTATCGCCATTATCGGAGCCGCAGACGGTCCTACCGCCATTTTCGTAGCACAAACCCTGAATTCCAGCTATCTTGCCGCGATCATGGTCGCCGCCTATTCTTATATGGCGCTGGTTCCCCTCATTCAGCCGGTGGTTATCAAGGCCTGCACTACCAGAAAAGAACGGTTGATCCGCATGGACGATTCGGGAGCAAGAGAGGTTTCTAAAACTACGCGGATCCTGTTCCCTATCGTGGTTACCATTATCGTGGGATTCGTTGCCCCCGACGCCGTTTCCCTCATCGGATTTTTGATGTTCGGAAATCTGATTCGGGAATGTGGCGTTTTGAATTCTCTGTCCGAAACGGCACAGAAAGTTCTGGCGAACCTGATCACCATTTTCCTTGGCATCACCATCGCCTTCCAGATGAAAGCAGACGAATTCTTACAATGGGAAACCCTGTTGATCATGGGCTTGGGATTGTTTGCCTTTATCTTTGATACCTTCGGTGGTATCATGATCGCCAAGATCATGAACTTGTTCCTCAAAAAGAAGATCAACCCCATGATCGGGGCGGCAGGCATTTCCGCCTTCCCCATGGCAGGACGGGTCGTCAACAAGATGGGACTTGCAGAAGACGATCAGAACTTCCTTTTGATGCACGCCATCGGCGTCTACGTTTCCGGTCAGGTGGCATCGGTCATCGCCGGGGGCTTGATTCTTTCGTTCTTAGCGTAAATAAGGAGGGTATCGCATGAAGTTTGACGTTCAAGGACTGCTGGAATCCCTGCCCTATATGGGCAAGGGTATGTTGGGAATTTTCATCGTCACGCTGACGATTATTCTCACCGTTTCCATTCTCAATGCAATAACGAGCAAGAAAAAATAATAATTTCAAAAAGGAGATACGGTATTCGTATCTCCTTTTTAAGGAGAACACAATGACCGAAGAAAAACGTTTTCAAATTGCAAAAACCGTTGTCGACAAGCTAATCGAAAAGGGCTGGACGGTATCTTTTGCCGAATCATGCACCGGGGGATTGGCTTGCGCTCGATTGGTAGACGTAGCAAACGCCTCGAAGGTACTGAACGCTTCCTTTGTCACCTACGCAAACGAGGCAAAACAAAATCTTTTGGACGTGTCTCCCAAAACCCTGAGCACCTACGGTGCCGTCAGCGAAGAAACGGCAAAAGAAATGGCGGAAGGGGTCGCAAAAACCAACAACGCCCACGTGGGCATCGCCATCAGCGGCATTGCCGGTCCGGGGGGCGGCACGGAAGAAAAGCCGGTGGGCACGGTCTGTTTTGGCTTTTCCATCAACGGAAAAACCTTTACCGAGCGAAAACAGTTCGGCGATTTAGGACGGCAAAACGTCCGGAATGCCGCCGTGGATTTCGTGTTTGAAACCTTGGAAAAACAAATATAAAAAGCCTGAAAAAATCCCCCTGCGGACGATTTCCGCAG
>JAZUMQ010000006.1:0-31433 GCA_045603745.1 Eubacteriales bacterium
GATAACTCAAACGGTGTTCTCGCATATCCATTATAACGGATATTTTGAATTCTGTCGAGTACTTTCGCTGAATTTGTCCTTTTTTTGCCATAAAAAATATGCACCTCCAAAAGTGTCTAACTTTTGGGGTGCATATCAAAAGTGTCTAACTTTTGGGGTGCATATCATTTTTCCGTCCGTTTTTACGTATTTGAATTATTCTGCAGGAGTTTCGGGTTCGCTGACCGTAACTTCCACTTTGTTCAGGTAGGTGTTTTTGTAGTCTTCATCGGACATTTTCAGAATGGCGATGCCACGAATGATGCCCATGATTTCAAGAATAATTGCACCAACGCTGCAGGTAAACATCGAAATAGCAATTTTTCCGATGCCTTTTCCGACGTTGCCCTGCATAAAGTCAGGAACACCGACGGAGTTGAAAATGATTGTCATGATGCCGAAAAGAACTTTGTTTTCCATAACACATACTCCTTTGTGGTTTTTATAGTAATATTATAGCATAAGTGAAAGATATTGTCAAGATGTTTTTCGACAATTATCAACATTTTTCCTTTGTGCAACGGAGATCATATATCCCTTTTCTTCCCATGTTTTTACCAGGTAATTTCCCGATAATGTTAGAACTTCCGTTGCCCTATCTTGTCGGGGAGAAGTTCCGTCAATTTTAAATACCGCCTCTTTTCTTGTCCACAAAGTAAAGAATCGACGCAATTTTTCCGCTTCATTTCTCGAAGAAGAAAGATAATCCAATTCACTATCGGTAAAAATTCGTTTCCATGCGGATTTGGTGATTGGGCGAATTCGTTCAATATCCACTCCGATCGGAAATTCGGACAGTGCGCAAAAAACGATATTGTCCGAGTGAGAAATGCTGAAATACACCGAATTTCCTTCCACGTAAGGCTTTCCGGAAGGGGAGACGGAATATAGAATCTCATCGGCGGGGCAATGCAAATGCTCCGAAAGAGCGGTTTTAATCAGATGATCTGCCGCAATACATTGTTTTTGCGCCGTTTTGTTTTTCAGCCTTTTGCATTTTTCCTGCCGAGACGGTTGCATTTTCTGATACCAATCTATAAAATCGTTCTCGGAAACCGTCAAAATATCGCAAAAGTATTTCTTCAAATGTACTCCTCCTTTCTCATTTTTATTATACTTCAATCGGAGAAATTTGTCAAGTCACAAAAAATTGCACTTTTTTTCCCAAATACCCCTTGCAATCCGTAACAATTTGTTGTATAATAAGGAATAGAATAAGAAATCAGTTTCGGAGGTAAAACGAAATGTTAGTTTCCGCAAAAGAAATGCTTACCAAAGCAAAGGCCGGTCATTATGCGGTCGGTCAGTTCAACATCAACAACCTGGAATGGACCAAAGCAATCCTTCTCACCGCCCAGGAAATGAATTCTCCTGTAATCCTCGGTGTTTCAGAAGGTGCCGGCAAATATATGTGCGGCTATAAAACCATCGTCGGTATGGTGGAAGGTATGATCGAAGGGTTAGGTATTACCGTTCCCGTTGCATTGCACTTGGATCACGGTTCTTACGAAGGTGCCCTTGCTTGCATTGAAGCCGGCTTCTCTTCCGTTATGTTTGACGGTTCTCATTATCCTATTGAAGAAAATATTGCAAAAACCACAGAATTGGTAAAATTGACCGGTGAAAAGGGTATTTCCTTGGAAGCCGAAGTCGGTGCGATTGGTGGGGAAGAAGACGGTGTTGTCGGTGCCGGTGAATGTGCCGATCCCGATGAATGCAAAGAGATTGCCGATCTTGGTGTTACCATGCTTGCCGCCGGTATCGGAAACATTCACGGGAAATATCCCGCTAATTGGGCAGGTCTGTCCTTTGATACGTTGGCTGCCATTCAGAAAAAAACCGGAACCATGCCTTTGGTTCTTCACGGCGGTACCGGAATTCCTGCCGATCAGATCAAAAAAGCAATCGATCTCGGCGTTTCCAAAATTAACGTTAACACTGAATGTCAGTTGGCGTTTGCCGCTGCAACCCGCAAATACGTAGAAGCCGGCAAGGATCTGGAAGGTAAGGGCTTTGATCCCCGCAAACTGCTCGCTCCCGGCGTCGAAGCCATCAAAGCCACCGTTCGTGAAAAGATCGAACTGTTTGGTTCTGCCAATAAGGCATAATTTTTGAAGTTTAGAAAGAGAATCCGTCTTTCGATGGATTCTCCTTTGTTTTGTGAAAGGAAGGATTTGTTGTGGATTGGAGCGGAAAAACAATTAACTTTTTAGGGGATAGCATTACCCAAGGCGTGGGTGCTTCTTGCCCCGAAAAAAATTACGTCAATCAGACAAAAGAAATCTTAAACCTCGCCGCCGCCAACAATTACGGTATCAGTGCTACCCGTATTGCACCTCGAAAGAAACCTATGCACGGGGATTATGTGGAAGAAAATTGGTTCGGCACTCGGGTTGATAAAATGGATCCTGATGCCGACGGAATCGTTGTCTTCGGAGGTACCAACGACTTCGGTCACGGTGACGCTCCTCTCGGAAGTATGAGCGACACTACCGACGATACCTTTTACGGTGCTATGAAAAATTTGTGCCTCAAGTTGATCGAACGTTATCCCGGCAAACCCATCGTCATCCTCACCCCCTTGCACCGTTGCTCGGAAGATAACATCGGGGGAGATGCCGACTATAAAAAAATGCCCCTTGGACAACCTCTTTCGGCTTTTGTTCAGGCGGTTCGCGATGTTGCGGCATATTATTCTTTTCCTGTCCTGGATCTTTGGGCAGTCAGCGGAATTCAGCCAAACGTTCCCATTATCAAAGAAAAGTTTATGCCCGATGGACTTCACCCCAACGATGCCGGTCATCGCTTGATTGCAGAACGTCTCGCAGGATTTTTAAACGCATTATAATATCAAAAAATCAAGGCGGTGAGAGAAATCACGCCGCCTTTTGAAAAAAAATTCCACAACACTATTGACAAATCCAGGAAACTGTGCTATAATCTACTCAAGAATTTTTATGAAAGGAGGAGAATACAATGACAAATCGCAATTACAATTACGAATCGATCTACACAAACGTACTCCCCTCCGAGGATAAGATGGCATAAGCAGATTGTAAAATATCTGTATTCCCGGTGCGTATGAGTACGCCTCGGGTATTTTTTTGTTTTCAAGGCACCCGTGGCGACGCACGGGTGCTTTATCTTTTATCGGAGAGAGAACCTATTTGAAAGACAAACGAACATGAAAATAATACTTGAATTACTCAAACCTTATCGTAAAAAACTTGTAGGCGTTGCTTTGATTGACGGAATCGGTATGATCAGCGCCCTTTTAATGCCCTTTGTCATGAGTGAAATCGTTGAACAGGGTATCGCAAAACAAAATATCTCGCTTGTATGGAAATATGCCGTAATTATGGTGATTTTGGCAATCGTTACCGTCACGGCAAATATCATTTCGGCGAAGTTGAATACTTCGATTTCTGCCGGTTATTCTTCGGATCTCTGCCATAAAACCTTCGAGAAGATCAATTCCCTTTCCTATACCGATTATACAAAAATTGGTTCTTCGGGATTGTTGACCCGAGCAACCGATGACATCTGGAATGTGGAAGGAACGATTACCAGTTTGCCCTATACTCTTTTTACCGTTCCGGTAATGTTTCTCGGTTCTGCACTTTTGGCGTTTTTGGCAGATCCGATTCTTTCTGCGGTATTTATGCTATCCATTCCACCGATCCTTATTTTAGTGTTGATTTTAATGCGCCCCCTCTATGATATGTGGGATAAATCAGACAGATACGTCGATCTGCAGAATAAAATCGTCAGAGAACGTTTGTCGGGGCTTCGGGTCGTGCGAGCGTTCAATAATGAAAAGCGGGAACACGGCAGAGCCAAATTTGCCACGGAAGAAATGGCAAAGTATATGATCCGTGCCAATACCCGCGGAGGAATGGTCGATCCTTTTGCCATGTTGCTTTTGAATCTTGCCACCGTCGCCGTGATTTATTTTGGCGGAGTGCGGGCGCAACTCGGTTCGGGAATCAGCACCGGCGGTGTGATTGCCGTTTTGCAGTATATCGGCATGATCTCCAATGCTTTGATCAGCATTTCCTGGACCCTTGCCTGGTTGCCGAAAGTCAAGGTTTCCATGGGGCGCTTGAACGAAATTCATGCAAGTCCAGACGAAGAAAGCTTGTCGGAAGGGAAGATCTCCAACGGATTTGACATCGAAATTCAAAATCTCTCCTTTGCCTATCCAAATTCCACCAAACATGTCATTGAAAATTTCTCCCTTA
Organism: Eubacteriales bacterium; assembly: GCA_045603745.1. Classification (GTDB taxonomy): domain Bacteria; phylum Bacillota; class Clostridia; order Oscillospirales; family UBA644; genus RGIG995. The sequence continues at coordinate 4,281 of JAZUMQ010000006.1, forward strand.
CAATGAAGGAGGGAGAACATATTGCTCTGATCGGGGGAACCGGAAGCGGGAAAAGTACGTTGATCAAACTTCTTGCGGGGCTTTTTGAACCAAGCGAGGGGGAAATAAAGATCGGCGGAGTATCTTACAATGAGATGCGAAAACAGGAGATCCGTACCCACTTTTCCGTCGCCCTTCAAAAAGCGCAGATCTTTGAAGGCACGGTGCGGGATAACATCAAAATGGGCAACCCCAAAGCCACGGACGAAGAAATATACGAAGTACTTAAACTCTCAAAAATGGCAGATTTTGTGGATTCCCACGCCGAGGGGTTGGATTACCTTTTGGTCGGAAACGGTCAAAACGTCAGTGGGGGGCAACGACAACGGCTGAATATGGCAAGAACGGTAATCAAAAATGCCGACATCTACATTTTTGACGATAGTTTCAGCGCTTTGGACTTTTTGACTGAAAGTGAGATCAAAGAAAATTATTCCACGTTGCTTTCCGGGAAAAGCAGAATCGTTGCCACCCAGCGAATCAGCACGGCGATGAGTGCTGACCGCATCTACGTGTTGGATCAAGGAAAGATCATTGGGGTTGGAACCCATCATGAACTGCTTGCGTCTTGCCCGATCTACCGTGAAATTGCCGATTCCCAGCTCGGCAATCGAAAGGAGGGGCACGCATGAAAAAGAAAGAATTTAGTTCTGCAAAGGTAATTTTACGGATCGTAAAGGATTCTTTCGGAATCATTCATTGGCTTTTGCTTGCCACGGTTTTGAGCATCGGTTCTGCTTACCTTGCTATGACCGCCCCCGAAATTCTCGGAAACTTAACCAATCAGATTTACGATCTGTTGGACTTGGGGATTTCCATTGATACTTCGTTGTTTTTCAATCGTATCCTAATCCTTGCGATGATTTATCTCTTATCCGCCCTTCTCAGTGCGTTGACCAAGGCGGTGATGAATTACTCGGTCAGTAGTTTTTTTACCTGTAAGTTGCGGGTGAAAATGAGCGAAAAGATCGCTAAAATCCCAATAAAAGTAATCGACAGTACTCCAAACGGCGAATTTATTTCCAGAATGACCCATGACGTTTCCATTATGGGCGGTTCTATTCACGATATTTTTGGTGTGATTATCAACGGTGTTATTCAGTTGGTGATGATTTCCATTATCATCTTCACCGAAGAGCCGATTATGGCACTTGCGGTCATTGTGTTTGTTCCCCTGTCTCTCACCCTTTCCGCCGTTCTTGCTTCCAGAAGTGAGAAGCATTTTAACGATTCTCGGGTGCAATCGGGAAAACTTTACAGTATTTGCGAAGAAAATTTGGCTTGCTTTGATGCCGTTAAAATCTTCTCCATCGAAGAATCACAGAATAAAAAATACAGAGATGTTACCAAAAAGTACGCCGATTATTCCGCAAAGGGGTACTTTGTTTCAGGTCTTGTAAGCCCCATTGTGGGATTGATCAACAATCTTTCCTATGTCGCCATTTGCGTGATCGGAGCGTATCTCGTCATTCATGGGCGGGTCAACGTGGGTTCTCTTGTCGCCTTTATTATGTACACAAAACTTTTCTCCGGACCGTTGGAATCCATTGCCAACGGAATGTCCATGATTCAGTCCACCATCGCATCCGCAAGACGCGTGTACGAATATTTGGACGGTGAGGAAATGGCGGAGATTGAACCCCAAGGCACCGGAACTGTAAAAGGAGAAGTTGATTTTATCGACGTTTGTTTCTCTTATACCGACGATAAACCCCTGATCGAAAACCTGAATCTTCACGTTCGCCCCGGAGAAAAAGTTGCAATCGTAGGACCTACCGGGGGCGGAAAGACCACCATCGTAAATATCTTAATGCGTTTTTACGATTCCAAATCGGGGAAAGTGTTGGTAGACGGCAAGGATATTACCGCCATGAGCCGTATCGACGTGCGGGAAATGTTCGGTATGGTGTTGCAGGATACCATGTTGTTTTCGGGGAGTGTCTATGATAATATCGCTTACGGAAAGGAAGGGGCAACGCGGGACGAAGTGATGGAAGCTGCAAGGAAGGCACATATCGACCGCTTTATCGATGCACTTCCCAACGGATACGACACTCAGATCAATGAAGACAGTACCAACATCAGCGCCGGACAAAAGCAACTTCTGACCATTGCCAGAGCTTATTTGTCCGATCGACCGATTCTGATCCTTGATGAAGCTACCAGTAACGTGGATACGCGTACCGAACTTTTGATTCAGCAGACCATGGACGAATTGATGAAAGGGCGTACCGCGTTCGTAATTGCCCATCGGCTTTCAACTGTTGAAAACGCCGATATTATTTTGGTTGTGGATCAAGGTCACATTGTGGAGAAAGGAACTCATACCGACTTGTTAAAACAGAATGGGTTGTATTCCAAGATTTATAACAGTCAATATCCCAAAAATTGATCGGTAAAAAAGAACCGGAAGGAATGTTCCTTCCGGTTCTTACGTTATAAATTGAAAGCTGAAAAATCTAAGGAATTGGCTATTTCGCACCGTACTGTATCCGCAATATGTTTTTCGATATTAACGTCGCAGACCGCGTTTAATTCGTTGAATAATGCGTTGGAGTTAACTTCACAGACAACGGGTTCTCCGTTTTCTCCGTAAAGCAGATCCACTCCGCCGAAATCCAATCCCAGCAGTTGACAGGCGTCGACGGCTGCCTGTTCAAATTCTTGGGGCGGCTTGATTTTCGTTCCCCGCCCACCCGCGCCGATATTGGAGCGAAAGTCGTTGGGGTTGTACCGTTCCATGGCGGCGACCACGTTCCCGCCCACCACGTAAATCCGTACGTCTTTTCCTTTGGAAGATTTCACGTACTTTTGGAATAAGTGGGGTTTTTCTTTCCAATCTTTAGAGCAGTTCAGTAATTCTTCTTCGGTTTGAAGCAATTTTACTTGTTGCCCCAAAGAGCCGAAGGCAAGTTTTGCCACCAATGGATACCCTAACTTCTTTCCAACGCGTCCTGCGAACGTTTTTCGGAAGTCGGAATTATCGGAAAAAAACAGGGGAGACGTGATCGTTTCCGGGATACACAGATCCCGACGCAATAATTCTCCGGTCCGGCGTTTATCGTCGCACAGTTCTATAGAGCCGATGTTGTTGTACAAACGAATTCCCAACAACTCCAATCGCAACCCGGGAATGACATCTTTGTCAAAGTAGACGCACTTTTCAAATTCGATTTCTTCATCTTTTAAGAAAAGAAGTTCGTCCGTATAGTAGCAAGGACAGTCCAATTCCCGGGCAACTGCCCGCGCCTGATTTCCAAAGATAGATTCTAAGGAACGGTTGTAAAGAACGGCGTATTTCTTATTCATCGTATCATTCTTTCATCATTTCTTCGTAAGCGGTCATGATCGCAAGTTTTCCGCTGGAATAGGTCAATCCCCCTTGCAGGTATCCTACAAAGGGTTCTCGCATCGGTCCGTCTGCAGAAATTTCAATGGACGCACCGGAGACGAAGGTTCCCGCCGCCATAATAACTTGATCGTCATAACCGTCTTCCAAATAAGGTTCGGGATAAACGTAGGAGTCTACCGGCGAGCCTTTTTGGATTCCTTGACAGAACCGAACCAATTTCTTCGGATCCCGAAACGTGACGGTTTGAACGATGTCGCTCCGCTTTGCGTCAAAGGCGGGTGCGGTTTCAAATCCGGCGTTTTCAAAGAGTTTTGCGGCAAAAACCGCACATTTCATCGCTTCTGCCACAGTGTGGGGTGCTAAGAATAATCCCATGGTCAAAGGTCGCATCTGATCCAATGAGGGGGTACAGTCTTTTCCCAGTCCTACGGCAGTCAGCCGGTATGCGGCTTTTTCTACCAGATCTTTCCGTCCGGCAATATAGCCCCCCGTCAACGCGATTCCGCCGCCGGCGTTTTTGATCATCGACCCGGCAATCAGATCCGCGCCGACTTCGGTAGGTTCTTTCAATTCGGTGAATTCGCCGTAGCAGTTATCTACCATGACGATGGCGCGCTTGTTTACGACCTGAACGATTTTTTCAATCATATCAATGGTCAGGGCTGGTCGGGTTGTGTATCCTCTGGAACGCTGGACGTAGACCATTTTAATCGAAGAATCTGTTTTCAGTGCGGTGTCTATGGCATCGTAATCAGGTGTAAAATCTTCCAACAGATTGATTTCTTCGTAATTGATCCCGAAATCTGCCAAGGAACCGTTTCCGGGTGTCCCGGAAAGTCCGATGGTCTGCAATAGCGTGTCGTAGGGTCTTCCAGTGACGGCAAGCATGGTGTCTCCGGGGCGAAGTACTGCAAACAGCGCAGTGGCAAGGGTATTTGTCCCGGAAGAAAAATTGTGCCGAACCAAGGCGTCTTCCGCTCCCAAAACCTGTGCCCAGATAGCATCTAAAGTATCTCGCGCCTTATCGTCGTGTCCGTATCCGGTGGTTCCGTATAAGGTGGCTTGCGAAACTCGATGATCCCAAAAGGCTTCCATCACCTTTTGGGTGTTCTTTTCTTCGATTTTTTCAATTTTACGGAATTCTTCTTGCACTTGATTTTCCGCCATTTCCGCGGCAAGTCGGGTCTCCAACGTAAACATTTTTACCGTCTCCTATGTTACTACTTGCTTTTTTTTCAAAAATATGGTAAAATGGTATCAAGATGATAGGTATCATATCTATTATATGTGACAAAACCAAAACTGTCAAGAAGGGAACTGAGGTTTTTTGCTGAATTTTCTGAGAAATCGACCGGATCTGAATTCTATTTTGCGAGAAGTGGGCAACGATTGTACCCCTTCCGCCGAAAAAATCTTCCGCGCGGCCCAGCCGGTAGATGAAATTAAGGTCGTTATTTTAGGGCAGGATCCTTATCCGGCTCCCGGAGCCGCCACCGGACTTGCCTTTGAGGTGAACGGTCTTACCAGCTGGAAACAACCCTTCCGACAGGTTTCTTTGAAAAATATCGTTCGTCTTTTGTACGCTTCCTATACCGATGCAGATCCTTATAAGACCAAATTCTCCGATGTTATCGATGCCATTGATCGGGGTGATTTTTCCATTTTGCCCCCCGATCGCCTTTTTTCTTACTGGGCAGAAAACGGTGTTTTATTGCTCAATACGGCGTTGACCTGCAAACCGGGGTATCCCGGTTCTCACGCGGAACTGTGGCAACCAATTATGGACGATTTGATCCGATATATTGAAGATAACGCCCACCCCATCTGGTTTCTTTGGGGGAAAGAAGCGGAAAAATATGATTACGTTCAACGCTCTTATCAATCCCGTCACCCCATGCTTTGTTCTGCAAATTGGGAAAACGATTTTCTCAAAAACCCCTGTTTCCGAGAAACTTCGACTTTCATCGACTGGCTCGGTTAACGGATTTTTTTCTCTTTGAATAAGTCTCTTCATTTCCGGCAAAACTGTGAAAAAGAACCATAGAAAAGGGGAATGGCTCATGATACGAGGCTTATTTCAGAACGCTGTTATTATTCAGAATCCGCGGGGCGGAAAGATCTTTAGTCAGGCAATTTTTATTCTTCGCCCGGAAGCCCTTTGTTCCGACCGGGAGTTGGTGGAGGAAGCCCAACGGATTATAGAGGAGAATACTTCTCTGCGCAAAAAACGAAAAGCCTATAAATGATCAGATCCACCTTCGGGTGGATTTTTGATTGCGTTGACAAATTGAAAAAAATGTGATATACTTATTTCGACAAAACCTGCCCCGTTAGGAGTGTTATATTTCTGAAAAAGTTTGTGCTGATATTGATTTCTATAGTAATCCTCACCGGATTTTCTGCCTGTGAGGACGCCCCGGTTTTGGCTCCTGTTCCCGTGGATAAAACGGCGCTGATCTCCTTATTGGAAGATTTTAAAACCATTCCCCAAACCTTGGATCAAGCCACCGTCGTTACGGCTTATTCCTTGGTTTTGGAGAAAGAATCCGCGACACAAAAAGAAGTCTCTGAAGCCGTTACCGCATTGAAAGAATTGAAAGAATCCATTTACGCCACCCCCATGTCCTTTATCGACGGTGGCCTGGAGCCCCACGTTCGCAACGCGTTGGGATTTGATGTCGATGCCACCATCACCATCGGCGACTGCCTTGGGTTGGAAGAACTGAACTGTACATATCAAAAAGATATGGGTGTAAAAATTTGCGTTTCTTACGATTTTCGATATTTCCCCAATCTGAAAACCTTGGATCTGACCGGAAACAGTTTAGAAGATCTGGGTGGTTTTGCATATCTTTCCAAACTGGAAACCCTTTCTCTTGCGGAGAATCCGGCGCGGGCATCTACTTTGTCTTCCGACGATGGCGATGATATTCGCTCTTTGGATATTCTGGGTAAATTGCCCCTGAAAACTCTTGATCTTTCCGGAGAATCAGTCATCGCTTCTTTTTCCACGTTGCCCATTATGCCGAAGTTGGAATCTCTTGATATTTCTGAAAATTCATTAGAGTCTTTAAATGCCATCGGAACGAAATTCCCGAATTTAAAAACCTTAATCGCCACCGATTGTAAAATATCGGACCTGTCCGATCTCTCTTTTTGTTCCAATTTGGTCGTCCTGGATCTGTCCCGAACTTCAGGTTCCGATCTTTCTTTTCTTGAGTCTCTGAAAAATCTGACAAATTTGACCCTTAATGGGGTTTCAATTACCGATTATGATTCTTTGACCAAAGCCCCCCAGTTGGTGTCTCTTTCCCTTTCCGGGTGTAACATCAGCGATCTTTCCTGGATTGCCGGATTTACGGCTCTTGAGTTCTTGGATTTGTCGGAAAACAAAATTGTCGACCCCACTTTGACTGCAGGGAAGACGTCGGTTAAAAAACTGAATCTTTCCGGCAATGCCATTTCTTCCTTCCCCCTGACCGATGATTGGTCCGGCGTGGAAGAATTGAACCTTTCCAAAAATGAACTTACTTCCTTTTCCACTTCCGTTTCCGATGAAGAATGTGAATTAAAGGTGCTGAATCTTTCTTCCAATGAAGTCACCTCCTTTGACGTGAAAAACGCGTCGAAATTGGAATCTGTCAACCTTGCAAATAATAAACTGAATGCAATTTCTCTCGCCTCCGATTCCTTGCGTTCCCTGTCTCTTTCGGATAATCCGCTGAGTGAATTAGTTCTGAATCTTCCGTCTTTGGCATCGTTGGAATTGGCGTGTAATACGGAATATGACAAGACGGTTTCTTTAAACTTACCTGCGCTGAAATTATTGGATCTTTCCAAGGAATTTACTTCGGATACGGATTTCTTAAAATCTCTCGTCAGTTTGGAATCTCTCTCGGTTCACGTTTCCGGTGTCTCTGCCGATTCTCTTTCCGGACTTGTGTCCTTGAAAACTTTGACTCTATACGGCGGTGATGACGGCACGATTGCTGCCTTATCTAAGTTGCCTTCTTTGGAATCGTTGACGATTTCAAAATCTTCCGTTACCACACCCCAAATTTCTGGGTATGCTTCATTGAAAGCATTGAGTTTTGATGGCTGTTCCAAGCTTGCAGATCTTTCCGGAATTTCTGATCTTCCCACTTTGGAATCCTTTTCGGTTGTTGGGGGGAATCTCTCTGCCCCCGCTCTGAAAAATTTCCCGAATCTCCGTACTGTCACCTTATCCGACTGTGATCTCACGTCGGTTTCTTATCTTACCGAACTTCCGCTGCTTACCACTATGATCCTTTCAGAAAACGGATTTCAAGCCATCGAAGTCTTGGGCTTTTCACATTTGCAGTATCTTGATTTAAGTGGGAATCAATTGGAAACTTTGAAAGCCGTGACGATGGATATGACGAAAGGTACGCTGGATTTGTCTGATAACGAGGAATCCCTTTACGACGATCTCTCCTCATTGCCGGACACTCTGAAAATTCTTGTAGATTGATACGAGGTCTTTATGTTTGAAGAAGTAGCCCCCAAGCGTACCGGCGCATTCCGGGACGTTTTTCTGATCATTTTGTGCGGATTCGTTTTGTTGTCCTTGCCAAACTGGATCCCCGTTTTATTCGGACTTCCTCTTGTGAAAGCGGTATATGAATTTCTCGTGTTTTTAGGAATCGTCCTTCTCATCTTCCGCTTCTTGCGTTCTTATGGGACGGAATACAAGTACGCTCTCGTAGACTCTGTTTTCATGATCCGTTCTAAAGTGGGAGCCCGGGAAACGATCGTTGCCGAAATTAACCTAACCGCAGAATCTGCTTTAATTCCGTTAAAGGATTCCGAGGGATTGCTTCGAGAGAACAAATACAATAAGAGAAAAATTTCATACGGCGTCTCAGATGAAAAGACCGCCTATCTATTGACCTTTCCCATGCAAAACGGAAAATCTGCGCTGATTTTTCAGCCGTCGGATAAATTTGTTGAAATTTTGCAACAATTACCACTTGACAAACCCAGAAAAATATAGTATAATATTCAAGCACAATGAAGCAGACTTCGTCTCACCCCGCCGCATCGCGAGCCGGGTTAATATCGTAAGCATCGTAAGATGCTTTATCGACGGACGAATTATGCTCTGTCGATTTTCTTTTTTTTTGGAGGTGTTTTCCCATCAACGCAAAAAAATTTCAACTCAACGAAGAAATCCGAGATGCTCAAGTCCGTGTGATCGATTCGGACGGTTCCCAGCTGGGAATTCAATCTGCCCGTGACGCTCAGAAGATTGCCTACGACAAAGGATTGGATCTGGTTAAGATTTCTCCTCAAGCAGATCCCCCCGTCTGTAAGATTATGGACTACAGTAAGTATTGCTTTGAACAAGCAAAACGGGAAAAGGAAGCTCGGAAAAATCAGCGGATCGTTTCTATCAAGGAAGTTCAGCTCAGCGTTCGTATCGAACAACACGATATGGAAACGAAACAAAACCATGCCCTTCGCTTCTTGAAAGGCGGGGATAAAGTTAAGGTTTCCCTTCGTTTCCGCAGCCGTGAGATTCAGCATCCCGAACTCGGTCAGGAAGTTATGGAGCGTTTTGCCCAGGCTTGCTCCGAATTGGGCGTCGTTGAAAAACCCGCAAAACTGGAAGGCAGAAACATGATCATGATTCTGGCTCCCAAGCCTGCGAAATAATTTTGCGTCGGGATTCCCGATATACATTGTTAATCAAATCATCATAATAAAGGAGAAAGTATCATGCCTAAGTTGAAAAGCCACAAGGGTGCTGCCAAACGCTTCAGCGTTACTAAGGGCGGCAAGGTCAAATTGAACCGTGCCAACAGAAGACACATTCTGACCAAACACACCACCAAGTACAAGAGAGGCTTGCGTAAAGCCGGCTATGCCAGCCCCGCAAATGCCCCCACCATCAAAAAGCTGATTCCCTACGCATAAGAGGAGGAGAGATAGAAAATGGCTAGAGTTAAAGGCGCAATGATGACGCGCAAAAGACGTAAGAAGATTCTGAAACTTGCCAAGGGTTACTTTGGCGCTAAATCCAAGCAATTCCGTACTGCCAACGAAGCGGTCATGAAGTCTCTGACCTATGCGTACATCGGCAGAAAACTGAAGAAGAGAGATTTCCGTTCCCTGTGGATCACCCGTATTTCTGCGGCTTGTGCTCAGAACGGCATCAACTATTCTCGCTTCATTAACGGTCTGAAAAAGGCAAATATCTCCCTGAACCGTAAGGTTCTTGCGGAACTTGCCGTTTCCGATCCCGCTGCATTCACCTCTCTTGTTGAGAAGGCTAAAGCGGCTCTTTAATTACCTACAAAACGGAGACCGTCGGGTCTCCGTTTTCTTTTTGGAGGATTTCATTTGACTAATATCGTCGGTCCGATTCGTCGGGCAATTCAGGAATATGATATGATTTCCGAAGGCGACCGGATTGCCGTCGGGGTCTCCGGAGGAAAAGATTCCGGCGCATTGCTGTTTGCGTTGGAACGTCTCTCTCATTTTTATCCTAAAAAGTTTACTCTCGTAGCGGTTATTATCGACATGGGAGTAGGTATGGACTATACTCCGTTGGAGGAAAAAATCCGAGCTTCCGGAATCGAATGTGTCCGAAAAGAAACGGACATTTCCCACATTATTTTTGACGTGCGAAAAGAATCTAACCCCTGCGCTCTCTGTGCCGTTATGCGGCGGGGAGCTCTGAACCGTGCGGCGGTGGAATTGGGGTGTAATAAAGTTGCTCTCGGACACCACTATGACGACGTTCTTGAAACTTTTCTTCTCAACCTGATTCACGGCGGTCGATTGGGGTGCTTTCAGCCGGTTACCTACTTGGATCGTATGGATATTACGGTTATTCGTCCTATGATCTACGTGCAGGAAAAATTCGTAAAAGGATTCTGTTATTCCAACGAAATCCCGGTAATCAGTAATCCTTGTCCCTCAAACGGTTTGACCGAGCGACAGGAGATGAAGGATCTGATGAAAGAACTTGAAAAACGCTATCCCGGTCTGCGGAAGCGCATATTTGGTGCCCTTCAGCGCTCCGGATTGGATCAATGGTGAAAAAAGTGTATCATTTTTCGGAATCCTATTGTGCTTTTTCACCGATTATGGTATAATTAGTTATAATTTATTATAACTAAAGCGGAGAGTGTATGGGTATGAAACGTTTGTTTATTATCGAGGGGATCGACGGTTCCGGAAAAACGACCCAGGTTTCCTTGTTGCGTCAACGGCTTTTGCAGATCGGCAAAAACGTTACACAGATCAAATTACCGAATTACGGTTCTCCCGCCTGCGCCCCAGTAGAACAGTATCTTGCCGGTGTATACGGTGCCGAAGCGGATTCGGTCAACGCCTACGCGGCTTCCGCTTTTTTTGCCGTCGACCGTTTTGCATATTATAAAACCGGTTGGGGAGAAGATTATCACGCCGGTAAGGTTGTTTTGTCTGATCGGTACGTTTCTTCCAATTTGCTCCATCAATGCGCAAAATTGCCTGCGGAACAACGGATTCCTTATATGGAATGGCTTTATGATTTTGAGTTTAACAAAATGGGAATCCCTCGCCCCGATGCCGTCTTTTATCTGGACGTTCCCCCGAAAATCACCGGTGGTCTTATGACCGGACGGTACGAAGGGGACGAATCGAAAAAAGATATTCATGAGCGCGATACGGAATATTTGCGTCGGTGTTACGAAATGGGGTTGTATTGTTGCGAAAACCTCGGATTTCATCGGATCACTTGTCTTGATGATAATGGCAAAATGCTCCCAAAAGATGCTATTTCCGATGCGATTTTCCGGCAAATTGAACCTTTACTGTAATTTTTGGAGGCATTATGGCTTCAGCAATTATTCGCGGTTATGATAACCGATATGCCTTGACCGACCTTTGGGGACAAGCCTTTGGCGACGAAGGGGAATTTATTTCCGATATGTATGCCTGTGGGTATCTTAAACCCTCGGACATCTTTGCCCTGACGGAAGACGGACGATTGATGGCGGCTTTGTTTTTGCCGGAATACCGAATCCGAGTACAAGGAACGGATCTTCCCATTCGCCTGCTCAGTTGCGTTGCCACCGATCCCTATCAGCAGGGGAAGGGATATATGTCTCGTTTGATTTCCCGTGTGCTGGAATTGATCCGTGACGATTGTTGCGGTGTTTGTGTAATTCCCGTGTCGGAAAGCCTTTATGAGTTTTATGAAAAATTCGGTTTTTCTACGGCGTTTTGGATTTCGGAACAGGTCATAGAATCGGACGGAAGTTCTTCCGATGATCCCATTAGTTTTTCTTCCGAAGATCCCGCGTCGTACTATAACGAATACTTCCGTAAATATGCAAAAGACGGCTGTGTTTATAAGACCGAAGAACGGTTTTTGCAAGCAGTCAAAGAATATACTCACCCAACGCAACCCTGTGAATTTTGCACCTATTCCGACGGTTTTGCCTTTGTCCAACGCAATCCCGCGGAAATTTTGGTTCGGGAATGGACCGGAAACGCTGATGTTTTGGGGAAAGCCCTTGGGGAGCGCTACCATTTACCGGTAAGAATTCAAAGTCCCACCGGCGAAGGGGAGAAGCACCCTATCGGAATGCTTTGTTCCTTCTCGGAAGAGCTGACCACCCTTGCCGAAACGTCAGATTTGTATCTGAATTGTATGTATAACTGAGGTGATAAATATGGTATACGTTCTGCTTGCGGACGGCTTTGAAGAAGTGGAAGCCCTTGCTCCCGTTGATTTTTTGCGCCGTACCGGAGTTGCGGTTAAAACGGTTTCTTTGACCGGAAAGCCTGTTTGCGGTGCCCATGGAGTGGAAGTGGTTGCCGATGTCAATTTGTCTGACGTAGATTTCTCCGACGGAGAAATGATCGTGCTTCCCGGTGGAATGCCCGGCACCACTCATTTGGACGAATGCCCCCGAATGACGGAAATCCTCGCTTCGGTGTATGACCGTGGAGGGTATCTTGCCGCCATCTGTGCTGCCCCGATGGTTCTCGGGAAAAGAGGCTATTTGCGGAAGAAAGAAGCCACTTGTTATCCCGGTTTTGAAGAATATCTCGCCGAAGCTCGGATTTCGGAAAGCTCCGTCGTTCGGGACGGCCGCATTATTACCGCAAAATCTGCCGGTTTTGCTTGGCAGTTCGGCTATGTTTTAGCAGAAATTTTCGTCGGAAAAGACACCTGTGAAAAGGTTCGTCAGAATCTGTACCTTCCCCCTTTTGGAGAATGATATGAAAAAAATAATTGCCGTTTCTATCACTTCTACATTGATTTTCGTCATTCTTTGGATTTTGAAATTGTTTGAGGTTACGGATAACCCCCTGATCCTCAGTTTGATCGGCGCCGCGTTATTTCTTTGCGGGTCGTTGATTTTGAAAGTTCTTACGCCGCGAATTCGAGCTCCTCGCTTCTTTTCGGTCAATCCTATGTCTTCTTTGGAGTGGCAACTGACCGGTTGTCTTTGTGTTCTTTTGATTTGCGGTTCTTTTTTAATCAACTATTTCACGTCAATCTTCTATCGCCTTTTGGCCGTTGACGTTCCTGCCGCATTTTCCGGAGCGCAATACTCTTCGGTGGGAGTTGCGATTCTGTGCATTGCCGTTCTTCCCGCCTTGTTTGAAGAATTGTTTTTCCGCGGTGCGGTGCTGACTATGCTCCGTTCTGCAAAAATAAAAACCGTTGCGGTAATCGGATTTTCTGCTCTCTTGTTTATGCTTTTGCATGGACCCAGCTGGTATTTTTTGACGGATTTTTATGCCGGCGTCATGTTGGCGTTGTTGGTTTATTTTTCCGGATCGATCTATGCGTCGATTATGGCACATTTTATTTCTAATTTTATTTCCTATTTTTTAGCTCATTACGGAACCCGTCTGGTAGACGCCGGGATCGGCGATCTGACAATCCACGTGATCGTCGTCTGTCTTATCGGTGCTGTTTGTCACCTGTTACACCTGCTGAAAAAACTCATTCTTAAGCATGAAAAAGAAGATCGTTCCCGCATCAATGAAAATTCCCGCCGTTGGGAAGAAAAAATGGCAAAAGGAGAGAAGTAATTATGGGAAGAAGAGGAAAAAAGTCCAAAAAGCTTACCCTGTTGATCGTTCTTGGCGTGATCTTGGTTTTGATCGCCGCTGCCGCGATTACCGTTGCCGTGATTTACTCGAATCTTCAGAAAGACGTGAACGGAGACGATTCTTTGACCGATCTGGTCACCATCGAAATCGTTTCCGGTGACAGTACCAAGAGGATCGCCTCAAAGCTGGAAGAAAAAGGAGTCATTGATTTCCCCTTTTGGTTCGTTTTGATGGCACGCCAACAAAGTATTGATAATAAATTACAGATCGGTACTTACGAATTCAGTGTCGGTGATTCTTATCAAGAAATTCTGAATATCCTCAAAAAAGCCCCCAACTACCGTCCTTCGGTTCGCATCGGTTTTGCGGAAGGGGCAGAGGTGACCGATATTATCGAAAAATTCCTTACCGTCGGTGCGGAAAACGGCACGACCTGGACCCAAGCCGGATTTGATGCCGCACTGTTAGCGGAATACGATTGCCCCTATATTCCCAAGGTTGATTCTTTGCCGGAAGGGGTTCCCACTTATGCCCGATTGGAAGGATTTTTATACCCCGATACTTACGATTTCTTCCTCGATTCCACCGAAGAGGAATTGTTTGCCAAGATGATTGGTCAATTCAATCGAAAAGCGGAAGCTTTCGGTCTTGTGGCAAAGGCTCAGGCGGCGGATATGACCGTTTACGAGGCGATGATTCTCGGATCGATTATTCAGCGGGAATCTGGCAACGTCAAGGATTTTCCCTTGATTTCTTCTGTGTTCAATAATCGACTGGACATTGATATGAAATTGCAAAGTGATGCTGCGGTCAACTATATGATTCCTAAGGACGAACGCCGACCCGGTTGTACTTACGAACAGTTGAATACCGACACTCCTTATAATATCTATATGCACAAAGGACTGCCCCCCACCCCCATTTGCTGTTCTCGTATGGAGGCCGTTATCTCTGCTTGCGAACCTCAGGAAAGTGATTATTATTACTTTATCGGTACTCCTGACGGTGTTACCATTTTTGCGAAGACCTATGAGGAACATCTCATCAACGTCAATAAGTATTTGCGATAAGGAGAGCCTTTCATGGCGCTTGACTGTCTGATTGATCCGGTGACCGAACGGTATTTAAGTTCGTTGCCGTCTTTGATGCCGAAATCTCTTTTGGATTTTGAAGCAGAGGTTCGATCTGCCGGTTTTCCCGTGTCGTCTCGGGAAGCGATGGATTTGCTGATTTTTCTTTGTCATGCCCATCAACCCCGCCGTATTCTCGAAATCGGTACCTGTGTCGGTTTTTCCGCCCTTACCATGGCAACGGTCTGTCCGGGTGTATCTATTGACACCATCGAGCGAAACCCCGCCATGATTCCCGATGCGAAAAATAATTTTGCGCGGTTTCAAAAAGACAATATCACGCTTTTTGAAGGCGATGCCGGAGTGATCTTACCAAACCTTTCCGGCCCCTACGATCTGATTTATCTCGACGCGGCAAAAGGGCAGTACCCCACCTATCTTCCCGAATGTATCCGGCTTCTTGCCGAGGGTGGCATTTTTATTTCCGATGACGTGTTGTTTCGCGGTCAGGTTTCTGCCGGAAAACCCGATTGCCACCGCAATCAAACGATCGTCAATCGTCTGGACGAATATCTTCATTTGTTAAAAAACGATTCACGATTGATTACTACCGTCCTTCCTATCAGCGACGGAATGACTTTATCAGTGAAACGGAGGTGTGTTCCCGATGAAAAAACCTGAAATTTTGGCCCCTGCAGGCGACTTTTCCCGCCTTATCTATGCCCTTGAATACGGTGCGGACGCCGTATACGTTGGGGGAGAGGAGTTTTCTCTTCGTGCCGCTGCGGGGAATTTTTCCCGCGCTGAACTGAAGCGTGCCGTGGAATACGTCCACGGAAAACAGAAGAAAATTTACGTTGCCTGTAACGTCGTTCCCCGCAATGAGGAAATCGATCGATTGCCGGAATACGCCGCCTTTTTACAAGAGGCTGGGGTTGACGCCGCCATTA
Organism: Eubacteriales bacterium; assembly: GCA_045603745.1. Taxonomy (GTDB): domain Bacteria; phylum Bacillota; class Clostridia; order Oscillospirales; family UBA644; genus RGIG995. Next base: position 19,775 of record JAZUMQ010000006.1, read on the forward strand.
TTTCAGACATGGGTTCCTTTGCCGTATTCCGTCGGCATGCCCCAAAGGTGGATATTCATATTTCCACTCAGGCAAACGTTACGAATTATGAAACCTGCATGGCGTGGTATCACCTTGGTGCTAAACGCGTGGTTTTGGCGCGGGAACTGTCTTTGGACGAGATTCTTCAAATTCGTCGCCGTGTTCCCGAAGACTTGGAATTGGAAGCTTTTGTCCACGGAGCAATGTGTATGGCATACTCCGGACGTTGTCTTCTTTCCCAATTTTTAACCGGCAGAGATTCCAACCGAGGATACTGTGCTCAGCCTTGTCGCTGGAAATATGCCTTGATGGAAGAAAAACGTCCCGGTCAGTATTTTCCGGTGGAAGAGACCAACGACGGAACGCTTTTCATGAATTCCAAAGATTTGTCTATGATCGAACACCTTCCCGAACTGTGTGAGGCCGGGATTTCCAGCTTCAAAATCGAAGGACGGATCAAGACTGAATATTATGTGGCGGTGATTACCCAAGCTTACCGCCGGGCGTTGGACGATTGTTTCTCTGACGTGATTGCCTACGGAAAAAATCTTCCCGCCTATGTGGATCAAGTCGATATGGTCAGCCACCGTCCTTACTATACCGGATTTTATTTTCCCGACCCGGAAATGAACGGTCAAAATTATTCCGAGCCGTCGTATATCCGCAATTATGAATTGGTGGGCATGATCACCGGATATGATGCATTACGCCGCCGCTTGCTCGTAACCGAGAAGAATAAAATCAACGCGGGAGACGAATTGATTATTGTTGAACCGGGGCAACCATTACGCAAATTTTCCGCTACCCGAATGTTTGACGAGGCCGATGCTCAGATTCTTTTTGCCCCTCACCCGGAAATGAAAATCACCATCGAATACGATAAATATGTCTCCTCACATTCCTTCCTTGTTCGCAAAAACACAACCTTTTAATCTTGTAAAGTCAGAAGACAGAGAATTTTGAATTCTCTGTCTTTTTAAGTGGTTTTTACTGCGAAATCGACATTTTTTGAACAAATTCTTCCATTTTTCATTCTTGTATTGCAATTCTTTAGAATTTATGATATATTCTTACTGGTGTTTCATTTAATGGGCAAAAAAATAAGACTGATCCGGAGGCAGATATTGTGAGGATTGTAAATAAAATATTTCTTTGCTTACTGATCTCAATATTTACAATGATGGTCTTTTCTGAAATAAAAATGCCGGAAGCAAGTGCGAAGGATCTTGATCGAACGGAATATACTCCGATTTCTACAAAGGAAGAATTGAATGCCGTACGTAACGACCTTTCCGGAAAATACTATTTAACGAACGATATTGTATTTTCCGACACAGATTTTATCATCGGGGGAGATTTCTACAATAATGGACAAGGTTGGATTCCGTTCGGTTCCGATTTGGCAAATCCTTTCTGTGGAATCTTCGACGGAAACGGTTTTTCTATAATAAATTTATCTCTTAATATTAATGGTAATTCCAACGTTTACGCAGGACTTTTTGGTTTCAGTAAAGGTGCTATATTAAACTTAGGTTTAGAAAATGCAGATATTTCGGCTAAAACGGGATCTTATTCCTCCTTTGTATATGCCGGAGGAATCGTCGGCTTTTGTTCTTCCGGTACGGTGAAAAATTGCTATTTTCAGGGGAAAATTCACGCAAGTTCTCCTAAAAATTCTATCGCAGGCGGTATTGTTGGAATGGCGTTCGGTTCTTGCGATGTAAGAAATTGTTATAATACCGGAAGTATAAACGCAACCTCTTCAGACCGGGCAAAGGCCGGTGGAATCGTTGGCTCAATTTCCGGCAGTTCTTCCTGTATAAGCAACAGTTTTAATATGGGATCTGTGGCTACCGGAGATTCTGAAAATTCCTGTAGTGGCGGAATTGTGGGTGAATGTTCTTCTGCGGCGGTCAGCAACAGTTACAATGTTGGAATTGTTTCCGGTCGTAACTCCGGTGGAATTTCAGGAGTCCTGAACAGTGGAACGATAAGTGATTGTTATTATTTAGAATATCTGTCTAAGGGTGTAGGAAAGGGAGATAATGCCGGTAAAATGTGTTCTTGGGACGATTTGATGAAACAAGAAACTTTTATCGGATTTGATTTTGAATTGATTTGGGTTTTCAATGATTCAAATCAATATCCCTGTCCCGTTCTTCGGGAATTTGGTGCACCTGTTTGGAATACAAATGCAAATACTGTCGAATTTGCAGGAGGAACCGGCGTTCCTTGGGATCCGTTTTTGATCGGGACAAAAGAACATTTAAATCGTGTTCGCAATGATCCGAACTCTTATTTTAAACTGATCAACGACATCATATTTGACGATGCCGACTTTTCTCTCGGAGGGGACTATTATAACGATGGTTCCGGGTGGGAACCGATTGGAAATTCCGCGGCTCATTCCTTTTCGGGAAACTTTGACGGAGACGGTTACGTTATCCAAAATTTGTACATCAATATTAATCCTTCTAAAGATGCTTACGGAGGATTGTTTGGCTATAGCACCGGGAAAATCAAAAATCTTGGAATGGTAAATTCTGATATTACGGTAAAAACAACGGATCTTTCCGTCGACGCATTTGCCGGAAGCATTGTCGGATTATCTTGCAACGACGTAACAAACTGCTACAATACAGGAACGATCTGTGGGAACAGTGCCGGCGGAATTGTGGGGTATCTTTCTTCCGGTACGATAAGTAAATGCTACAATAGTGGAACGGTAGTGTCGGATTACGAAGCTGGCGGGATTGTGGGGTATTCTGTCGGAAAAATAGACGAGTGCTATAGTGTTGGTGGCGTTATCTCGTCTTCCACCTATGCTCAAATCGGTGGAATCGCCGGAAGCTCAAATGGAGAGACCAATTATTGTTATTATCTGAACTCCGATTATCCCGGAATTGGCAACGGAACCGATCATTGTGTTGGATATACCGTTTCTCAGATGTTGCAAGCGTCTTCCTTTTCCGGTTTTGATTTTGATACCGTCTGGACAATGGCAGGAAATTCTGATTATCTTTACCCCGAATTGCAGAAGGTAAAAATGCAATTTACCAAGAAATTTGTTTCCATTGCGGTTACCGCATTGCCTACAAAGACCGAGTATCTGGAGGCAAAAGATGTTCTTGATCTTTCCGGTGGAAAATTGACCGTAACTTATAATAACGGAATGACGGAGGAATTAAATCTCTCCGAAGTCTCCGTAACAGGATTTGATGATACGAAGATCGGTGAACAGACCTTAACTGTTTCATACAACGACGTGATTACAACGTTCAAAATAAACGTAGTTGCAAAATCCCTTGACTCCATTGCAATCACGCAGAACCCTGCCAAACAGATTTATTGGAAAGGAGAATCCCTAGATCTCTCCGGAATGGTTGTTTCGGCGCATTATAACAACGATACCTCGGAACTGATTACCGATTATACCGTTGAGGGCGACGTCGCCACTCCCGGAGAAAAGACGATTACCGTCTCGTATAAAGGAAAAACAACTACATTTTCCGTTACGGTCAAGGAAAAATCTCTTGTTTCCATTGCTATCACTGAAAAACCCAAAAAGTTGATCTATTTGGAAGGGGATAAATTCGTTAAATCCGGTTTGGTCGTCACTGCCTATTACGACGACACTTCCTCGAAAAAAATTACGGAATACACCGTTAGCGGCTATACTTCCAGCCCGGGTACAAAAATCATTACCGTCACGTATCAGGATAAAACCGCCACCTTCCCCGTAACGGTTGAAGCAAAAAGGCTAACTTCCATTAAAGTTATCAAGAAGCCTTCCAAAACTACTTATCTGGAAGGGGAGACATTTGATCCTTCAGGCATGGTCGTCAAAGTTTATTACAATAACGATACTTCTGAAGAGATCATAGATTATACCGTAATAAGTGATTTTTCAACCCCGGGGATAAAGTTGGTTACCATTGCTTATGGAGATAAAACCGTATCTCTCACCGTGACGGTCAATCCCCGCGTTCCTTCGGTGATTACTTCAGATAAATATGCCATAGCAGATGGGAATCTCAGCAAGATTCCGATCGGAACACCGATCAGCACCTTGCTTTCCAATTTGAATGAAGGAGTTTTCTGTAAAGTTTATAACGGGAAAACGGTTCTTTCCCAAGAAATTGCGGTGGGCACCGGTATGATTATAAAACTAATCGACGGTACCACGGTGAAACATTCTGTCATTACTGTCGTTACCGGTGATGTTAACGGCGATGGGGTCATTTCTATTACCGACCTGCTTTTGGTCAAAGCGCATTTGTTGAAGAAATCTACTCTCTCCGGAGTTTATTCCATCGCGGCGGATACCAACGGTGATGGAGTTGTTTCCATCACCGACTTTATCCAAATTAAAGCACAGATTCTGAAAAAGGGCGATATAATTGCCCGATAAGGAGATTGGAAAATGAAGAAATTAAGCTCTTCGATTTTAATTCTTGCATTGTGTGTAGCAATGACGATTCCGTTGCATACCGCGGCTGCATCAGTTTTGTCGACCCTCTCCGGTCCCGGTACGGTTCGGGTAGGGGATACCATTACCCTCAGTTTCAATTTGAACGGAAACGGAATTTACGGCGCGTCCGGTACGCTATCCTACGACAGCAATCAGGTTACCTTGTCGGGAACGTCACAAACGATCGGTTCCCCTTGGATTGTGGAATTTAACGGAAATAATTTCGTCGCATATGATAATAATTTGAGCAGTCCAATCAACGGAAACAAGACCTTGTTTACTGTGACTTTCAAGATTAAATCTCTTTCCATAGGCTCGAATATCAAAATTTCCTATACCGACGTTAAGACTTCCGATGGCAATGCAGACGCAAACGTAGGAACGGTTACCTATTCTACCACCGTAGCAGCCCCACTCTCCACGAATAGTAATCTGGCAAACCTGACCGTCAACAACGCCACCATTTCTCCAGGGTTTTCTGCCGAAACCACAAACTATACCGCAAGTGTTCCTTTTGAGATTTCCAAGTTGGACGTCAAAGCCACCGCAGTCGACGAAAAGGCAAAAGTTGTTATCAACAGTCCGATTCTAACTCCCAACGGAACTACAAATGTAACGGTAACCGTTACTGCCGAAAATGGCTCAAAAAAGACCTATACTATCGCCGTTACCCGTGCAAAAGATCCAAACTATGTGGCAAGTAATAACAATACTCTTTCCGGAATTTCGGTGGAAGGATTTCTACTTTCTCCCGTTTTTACTCCGGAAAATAAGCAGTACGTGGTCTGGCTTCCCTACGAGACCGAAAGTATTAAAATTTCCGGTTCTTCTGCTGATAAGAAAGCATCTGTTGTCGTAGAGGGCGGGCAGACCCTTGCCGCCGGACAGGACAACGTCGTAAAAGTCATTTGCACCGCAGAAAACGGAGATAAAAAAGAGTATATCATCACCGTCAAGCGTGCCGCCGCCCACGACGGAAGCGTTGAACCTCTTCCCGAAATTTCCGATACTTTGCAACCTTCCACCGAAACGGTGACTGACGTTCTTACTGACGTTTCCACCGAGACGAATCATTCTGCAACACCTTCTTCTGATTTTGCCTGGTGGTGGTTTATCGTCGTCGGTGTCTCCGGAATCTTTATCGGTATCGGTATTGGCTACTTGCTTTTTAAAAAGCCTCAAAAGAATGCCCAGTAAAAATAAAATAACTGAATTACGGCAGACAGGTTTTCACTGTCTGCCGCAAACTGTCTGAAAAGGGGCGTGAAGATCACGCCCTTTTTTGTAATTTATTTTATATTCTATTTAGTTCTCATGTGAAGGCTATTGTTATATCCATTAGCTCGTTCGATAGGCGTACATGTATAGTCCAAAACCTTTATACCCTTATCAACACTGTTCTTAAATATTTTTTCCATATCGTTATAGTGGGGCTGACCAAGGTTTATTCCGTATAGTTTTGGTGTGTTGCAAAGTGTCTCGATATAGTGGTCGCCCCTGCCGCAGAAGTGCATAACGCCGCCGTCAAAGCGATCGAGAAGTATTTTATCATATTTGTTTGCAAATTCAGCGTAAAATTCGGGCGAAAGGTTCATGGCGCTGTCGCAACGAAGCAAAAGTCTACCTTTGTACCACAGACTGCCCCAATGAGAATTCATATGGCTGTCGCAGGGAAAAATCTCATACCACTTATTCATAAAAGCAGTATAGGTTTCCGTAACGAGGTTCATTGCTGAATGAACAAGCTCGGGCTCATCATACATGGCGTAGAACATTTCTTCGCCCCACATAAGCTCGCAAACATCAAGAGGTCCCTGAAGATCGGGGTGGTACACGTTAAGATATTTACTGATCTTAGGATACTTTGCGAATGTCTCCGCGCAAAGCTCTCCGAACTCGAAAACTTTTTTGCCAAACCCACCATTCAAATCAGGAATTCCTTTTTCTATAAGATCCTCAATTTTTGCGGTATCATTAAAAGGCTTAGTGGTTGGCAACGTGTTCTGATGTCTGGGCATGATGAACAGTTCTGCACCAAAAAGTGAACTGAGTATTCCCGTTCCGTAATTAGCGCGGATCGAGGGTACCATTCCTTTGGTAGCAAGCGCCTTGCTTGCTCTTATAAGCTCGTAACGAAACATAATATCGTAATCGTCAATAGCATCGTTAATATTTATTTTAGTAAGCTCAAGGGAGGGCTCGACCATCTTTTTTCTCGTAGGCGTAAAGATATTGTCGTCAAAGCGATCGTATAAGAAATTCTCCCATTGTTTTAAGAAATTATCCTCTGTTTCGGGATCAATTCTGTTCTCTATGTCTTCAAGCAGTTCTACAGTTTCGTTGCTTAATTTCATTGTTCTGCCTCCTTTTTGTTTCGACAGTTAAATTATAACACAAAAAATTCCATTTGTAAATATGATAACACAAAAAATTCCATTTGTAAATATGGTTTCTATTCTTTTGAACAATAGGTTGCACAAGCCACCGACAAATTCGTCAACCTATCAAAAACATGGCATATACTTAAATGATATGCACCCCAAAAGTTAGACACTTTTGGAAGTGCATATTTTTATGGCAAAAAAAAGACAAATTCAGCGAAAGTACTTGACAGAATTCAAAATATCCGTTATAATGGATATGCGAGAACACCGTTTGAGTTATCATGAAACAGTGAGGCGGTATTGGCATACTACTTCACGTACACAGGAATGCAACTATATAAACATTATGATAGAATTATGTTGTTATAGGAAAGGAGAAACGACATGTTTCATAAATGGTTAGACAATAATAAGATTGAGGATTATGATCTTTCAACACCATTATTACCGGCGGCAAATAACAGAGCGTTTTGGGATAGTAAGTTCCGAGATGGATATGTAACAGTTGCAGAAGAATATCTGGATTTTTCCTGGCCAATAAATAAGGCTACGGATTATATCCAATACAGACACACAGGTAACCGGGGTCTACAAGAACGGATTGCCGTGAATCGTCGGGCAGCACTGTTCTCCTTGGTGGTGGGCGAAATCGCAGAATATAAGGGACGGTTCCTGCCTGACATTGTAAATGGTATTTTTGCAATTAGCGAAGAGACTTTTTGGGGACAAGTATCTGAGATGATCAATACAGATGGTAACCTGAATTATGTTATAGATGGGAAATCGCACCTTATCCCTGATGCAGACAGTGGTGAAATCGGTCTTTTGACAGGAGAAACGGCATCACTTTTTGCAGTCATCTATTATATGCTGTATGATGCACTTGCGGAGTACTGTCCGCCAATCCTTACTCGAATTGAGTATGAGCTTGAACGCAGGATCATCACACCATACCTGAATCATTACGATTTCTGGTGGATGGGTTATAAGCGAGAGAGAATAAATAACTGGAACCCTTGGATTCTATCAAATCTTCTTACAGTCTTCTTGTTGGCGGAGAAACGACGCGACATCCAAAACAGGGGAATCTCAAAAATGCTGCATGAGATCCAAAAAGGCTATAATTCTTTTTGTGAGGATGGAGGATGTGAGGAAGGTGTCAACTATTGGCGTGTAGCAGGCGGAATGTTGTTTGACTTCTGCGAACAACTTTATCTGGCTACAGATGGGCGACTGAATTTTTTTGAAGAAGACAAAGAAAAAATGCGTAATATTGGAATGTTTGCATGCCGTTCATATATCGGAAACGGATATGTGGTAAATTATGGAGACGGGAGCAGTAAGGTAGCCCCGCTTTTTGCAAGTTACTTATATCGGTTTGGCAGACGTGTGGGAAGTCTTCAGATGATGAGTGCGGCAAGGGATGTAGAGAAAGAAAGGCTTACAAACAAAAAGGAATCATTTCTAACCCCTGTTAAAGGCCATTGGCCTCTATCATTTGCCACGATTTCATTCATGGCTTGTTACGATGAGCTTGCTGCACTGCCGGATTCTGTTCCGGAGGAAATAGGCCGTTTGGAAAAACTGCAGACTACATATCTTCGCAGTGGCAACTGGTATTATTCAGCTAAGGCCGGAAGCAATTGGGTTCCACATAACCACAACGATGTGGGCAATTGCATTGTTTATTATGAGAACAGGCCGGTCCTTGTGGATCCAGGATGTAAGGATTATACCGCCCAATCTTTTAATGAGGGGCGCTATGATATATGGGTGCATCAATCTTCTTGGCACAATCTGCCGGAAATCAATGAGCAGATGCAGATGTATGGAAGAAAATATAGAGCGGATTCTTTTGAATTACAGGGAAAACAGACCATGATGAGCTTTGCCGGTGCTTATCCTGAAGAAGCAGGAGTGTTATCATTGAAACGGACAGTTCAGGTGGGAGATGCTTTTGAACTGGCGGATGACTTCCAGTTTGAAGCAGAGGAAAATATAGTTTCAGAGAATTTTATCACTCCGCTGGATGTTAAGATACAAGGTAATAAAGTGCTCATCGGTGATAGATTTCTATTGGAGTCAGATGTGTCCGCAGAGATCTTGACGGATTCTGTCGCTTGTGAAAATGACAATTGCTTGAGGGATTCATGGGATGGGGCAGATATAAACAGAGTTACTTTTAAGTTCCGTACCGGGAAATCGTTCAAAGTTCGGTTTGTTTTAACAAAATAGCAACGATTCAGGACACCCCTTAATTAAAGATAATCTCTGGGTTACCTGATAGTGCACTTCGGATTGCTCCGTAAGGATTACTTGCGGGCAGTTCCGATGTAAGAGATTATTGTAAGATATTCCTGTGCCCCTCCATACAGTGGAAGCATCCGGATACCTTGGTTTTTACTTTTGCCATACCTCCAAATGAAGCTCGTTAACTGAAAAACCAATTATTCATTTCTATGCTTTGCACAAATCTTGGAGCACACACTAAGGGGTTCTGAATAATTACCAAAAATATAATGTAAACGAGGAGAACGAACTATGTACCCCAAATTAACATGGCGACAAAAAGATAATAAGCAATCACTGGAAATGGCGGAACAACCTATTTTTGAGATTGTCAGTGAGAGGTGGTTTCGGTTCCGGGCTAAGGACAGAGATCTTCGTTGGATTGGGACGGATTTTAGCAAGATAGACGCCGGCTGGGGATGTTATGATGCGTATTTGCAGGGATATGTACCTGATAAAGTGACATTTTGTGACTGTCCGGAAGAAGGGCGCTTTAAGATCACGCTGGAAGGCCATAAAAAAAATCTTGTATGTGAAAATATCCTGGAGCTTGAGGGAATCTGGCAGGAAGAAAGTGAATGCTTTGCATATGAATTGAGCATGTATCTGAGCTGTAAGCTGGAGGATCTGTATCAGAATTCCCTCGAATGTCAGCATAGTTATGAAATGGATCCGGAAGCAAGGCCAACCATGAGGGTCTTGGATTTCTTTCCAGCATATTCCTGCTATCAGAACTTTAACCAGTCTATCAATGATGCAGAAGCTTCAAGACCGCTCTATCAATGGGTAGTGATGCGAGAAAAAGATGGGGAATGGGTAAAAGCCCCAAGAGTACATATAATTGACGTGCGTTTGCGGGAAAAAGGGGAAAAGAGGAAAAAGAATAAGCAACAACTAGAAGAGGAAGAAAACAGTTTAACTATAATGCCTATCAAATATGGAAAAGAGGGGAGCACATTTGGTATAGCAGATTATGAGCATGGTGGCTGGCTGTTTGAAGTTATGGAGACTCCAGGCCCCATTTCGTATGGCATTTGCTGGTATGCCTATGATATTCATGTGGATGCTACCCATGCGGTGCCGCCAAGAGGTTCCTGCGAAGATGTTAAGATGAAGTTCCGATGCCGGTTTTCTCCCATCAATGGTAAACAGGTAAATTCTATTGTGACACAGGCGAGAGAATATAATTGGCGTAATGAGCGCATATATGACGTACCGGTAATGAATTATGAAAATCATTTTGATCGTTCTCTGAAAGACCTTCCGGGGGAGGAGACTGTTCATTTGAATTTTTGGTATCCGAGCGATGAGAACTGTCATATGGACAGAAGTATGGGCTGTTCTTCGCCGGGGAGTGTGTGTATAGCACGGCAGACAGACAAGGCCATGCCTTCTGCATGGTGGACTGGAAATTGGGGCATCCCTTATGATAACAAGCAGATCATCGGCCGCAGATTTCGCCTCAGTGGTATGGTGAAATGTGAAAATGTTACCGGACGTGCAAGGCTTGGCGTGGCATCGACGAATGGTATTGGAGGCGAACTCTTTTATGGGTTCAGAACTCATTTTGCAGATGGAATGGTTCGATCCTCAGGAGGAAGTGTTGGTGGACGGGACGAAGCCGGTGGACTGAAAGATATACGTTGGTTGTTTTCTGATAGTGTAACTGCATCCACGGATTGGACCCGCATTAGTCTTGAGTTTGATGTATACGGTGTAACTAATACGATATTTATGGAAATGTCGGGCACGGGAAAATGTTGGTTTGATGATGTGGTGTTGGAAGATATTGGTCCCATGCTGTGGAAGGACGTCTGTCCATCTGAAAAAAAGTTTACAGAAGGATTAGATCGTTATTGGGCAAGACATAATGGTAAAGTTTGAAATTGCAAATTGCAATGTTTGAAGTTACTAATGGATAGACCCTGACAAGTTTGCGGGCACAGTGCCTAAGGACATTGTAATGGGTTTAGCCTTCGGTGATATGTACCTCCAAAAGTTGACACTTTTGGAGGTGCATATTTTTTAGCCAACAAAAAAAGACCTTGTTCATTTGAACAAGGCCCTTGTAGATTTTATGTTTCGAGACGCTAAACATTTTTACCCCAAAGAGGATAAAAAGGATTTGCTAAAACAATCCAACTTATTCCCACTCAATATCGTATACACTAAAACCCATTAAAAAGTTCTCGTTTTGAACAAAAACAGGAACTCTTTCTATCACAATTATCGCTATTATCAGTATTATCACAGGTTTTTGCTGTCAAAACCTGCTGTCAATAATTATGTCAGGCGGCACAAGAAAAGGTGTGTTATTGTTTTATAAAAAGCTCTCCTTCAACAACACCGCCTGTAATTATTATACCTTGGTCTGTTAGTTCTGCTTCAAAGGATGTGTTTGTAGTAAAGAAGCCATCACCTTTTATGAGAAGCTTATATTTTTCACCATCTTTTTCATAGGTGCCTTCAAAAAAAGTTTCAGTGTCCAAAATTT
>JAZUMQ010000007.1:0-41499 GCA_045603745.1 Eubacteriales bacterium
ATTTCTGTATACAATCAAGAACTCTCCCGCAATGCGGGAGAGCTCTTTTATTCTTGTTCTTCCTGATTCTTTTTGGTAACGGTAACAAGTCGGGGGCCAAGCGGGCTTAGGAAGACAAATCCCCACTACAACTCCTTGGCTCACAGAACGACATGGCTACGATCCGACTTATTTCTGTATACAATCAAGAACTCTCCCGCAATGCGGGAGAGCTCTTTTATTCTTGTTCTTCCTGATTCTTTTTGGTAACGGTAACCGTTTCAATCCGACGATCAAAGACTTTGGTGACCTGCAACAACAGCTCGTCGGTTTCGGTTTCGGGGGTGGAGCCGTCTTCGGGAACAGCCCCCAAAAGATCCAATACGTAACCGCCGAAGGTCTCGTATCCTTCCGCTTCCAATTCCACGTGCAAGGCTTCGGAGACTGCCGACGGAGAGGCGGATCCGGACACAATCCAGCGATTTTCTCCGGCAGAACGAATTTCTTCCGCTTCTCTGCCTCGGAGGTTCCCCACCAAACAATCCAATAAATCGTGGAAGGTAACGACCCCTTGCATTCCGCCGTATTCGTCGATGAGAACGGCAAAGGTCTCCCCGGTCTCCTTCATCTTGGAAAACAAAACGTCGGCTTTGCTGTGCTCGGGAACGAACATGGGCTTGATCCGGGCGGAAGCCACGGCAGATTCAAAGTCCGTCGTTCCGGCGGCACGGAAGAATTGATCCGCGTCCAATACGTCCTGAATATCGTCTGCCGTTTCCCCGCAAATGGGATAATAAGAAAAGCGGGTTTCGTAAAGGATCTTTTTCCAGGTTTCCACACTTTCCTCTTCATACAAGATCACGACGTCCCGGCGGTGGGTACAAATTTCACTCAAATCGGTATCGTCAAATTCAAAAATGTTGCGGATCATTTCGGTTTCCGCTTTGTCGATGGTTCCTTTTTCGCTTCCCGATTCCAACATCATACAGATTTCTTCTTCGGTCACTTCATCGTCGCTTTCGTTGGGGTCAATCCGCATCATCCGCAAAACGCCGTTGGTGGATTTGGTCAAGATCCAAACGAAAGGCGCAAAAATAAAGGAAACGAAATTCAACAATCCCGCCAGTTGCAAGGCGGATTTATCGGGATCTTTCAAGGCGACCCGCTTGGGCACCAATTCCCCAAAAACGATGCTGAAAAAGGAAAGAAGAATCGTGATCAAAAACACGCAGACCGAATCCAAAACCCCTTCCGGCAGACCAACGCCGATCTTCAGCAGCCATTCCACCAAGGGTTCGGCGAAATTTTCTGCGGCATAAGCACTTCCCAAAAAGCCCGCCAAGGTAATCGCAACCTGAACGGTGGACAAAAACCGGGAGGGATTGGAGGTCAGGGACAACAGACGCTTTGCCCGTTTGTCACCGTCGGCGGCCAAATGCTCGATGCGGGCGGCATTGGACGAGATCATCGCCGTTTCCGCGCTGGCAAAAATCGCATTAAGCGCGATTAAGATAATTTGTAATACGATAGCACCTAACATAAAATAAGTATCCTCAATTTCTTTGAAAAATTCAACTTAAAAAACGACAAACGGACATACCCTATCCCCCGATAGGGTATGCCCGTATTCATTTAAAAAAGCAGATGGTATGCACCCGGAGGGATGGGGTCTGCCCCCGCCCTACTGCCGCAATCGTCCATTCCGCTTTCACCGTCTCTTTCATTGTTCGGAGTAAAAAACGTTTCTCCGTAGTTGTGCACTATTATACCACAAAACATATCGTTTGTCAAGTGTTGCTTTTTTGTTGACAATTTCCAAAAAATATGATATAATAAAGGCAGAAAAGTACACAAAGGAGGAAACTCGATGAGCTCTGATTACCCAAAGAAAAAAGACCTACTCACGAAAACCGAAACCACGGAAAACCCCATTGACCGGTTAAACACGGAAGCAGAAGCAAAAAAAGAGGCGAAGATACACAAGAAAAAACGCCTGAAACCGTGGCTCGTCATCGGGACTTCCACCCTTGCGGCAACGATCGGAATCGTAGTGCTCTATACCGGCGTATTCCAACCCATGATCCGTTACAATTTCGCCCTGAAACAACTGGAAAAGGGCAATTACAAAAATGCCTATTCCCTCTTCTGCAAAGCAGACGGATATAAGGATTCGGAAGATTATCTCGCCTGTTTCTCCACCCAATATGAGAAAAAAGTAATAACGACGGTCGACGGCACCCACACGATAGAATTTGAATACGATGATCACGGCAAGCTTCTCTCTCAAAAGAACGACGGAGAAATTATAGAAACCGGTGAATATGTTTACGACGATGCGGGGAATCTGCTGAAAGAAACGATTTACGGCGAAGCCGGAAATCTCAGCTACGAATGTGTATACAAACGAAGTTCCGACGGGAATCTGATTGAAACGTCGTACACGGAAGACCGGGAATCTTTTGAAATCTCAAAATACAATGAAAAGGGCAAAATCCTATCCAAAACCAAAAATGGAACCATCTCCGAAGAATATTTCTACTACGAAAACGGTTCTCTCGCCGAAGATCGGCACTATTATTGGAACGGTTCTTCCGACGCCGTGGTTTGCGTTACAAAGTACAACGAAGATGGCAAAAAGATTCTTTATACCGAAAACGGAAAGGTCATCAGCGAAACTGCTTACAACGAATACGGAGACGTGATCCGAGAGAAATACGACGTTGATTCCTACGGTCATGAAAGCACCTACGAGTATAAATATAAGTCGGGAAAACCGGTAAAATCAACGAAGACAACGATCTATAAAGGCGGAGAGACCTTCGTTACCACCGAAAAATACAAGTACGACTCCAGCGGAAAGATCGTAAAAAACGTTGGCATATGCAGAAATTCGGACGGAAACGGGAGCGTATGGAGAGTTTCAGAAAATCGATCTATGGAGCTTTTCAAATATGATGACGGATTTCGTATTGATATATCGGGGAAAAAATTACACTTTTATCTGACCTTGCGCTTAAATGAAACGGAAGAAGGTCCGTTCTCCTTCCCCATCGGGGTCAAATTTGAATTCGACCGCTACAAGTCCGGACTCCGAACCGGAGAAGTCGGTATGTGTTTCGGAAATTGCGACCCCTTTTCGGAAGACGAAACACTGAAAATCAGCACGGTCAAATACTCCGGATTCGCTGTAACCTATCACCCGGAACAAATGCCCACAAAAGACGAAAACTGACGGTCTGATTTTTCAACATATCAAAAAAAGATCCCCCGGAAACTTCCGGGGGATCTTTGTGCTTAAGTTACGGATCAATACATTCCGCCGGCGTTGGCTGCAGCGGCAGCGGCGGCGGCATCTGCGGCGGGATCTTTCTTATCGGCAACGACCGACTCGGTGGTCAGGATCATTGCGGCGGCGGAAGACGCGTTTTCGATGGCGGAACGGGTGACCTTGGTGGGGTCAACGATGCCGGCGTCGAACATATCGCAGTAAACTTCCTTATAAGCGTCGTAGCCGTAGTTCTTCTTGTCGGAATTCTTAATGCGGTCAACGATGATCGAACCGTCGATTCCGGCGTTAGTGGCGATCTGACGAACCGGGGCTTCCAGAGCAGAAAGCACGATCTTAATGCCGGTCTGTTCGTCCACTTCGTCGGTGGCCTCCAGCAAAGCGGCAACTGCGGGAATGGCGTTGATATAAGCCGTTCCGCCGCCGGCGACCATGCCTTCTTCCACGGCGGCCTTGGTGGCTGCCAGAGCATCTTCGATGCGGAGTTTCTTTTCTTTCATTTCCACTTCGGTAGCGGCTCCGACTTTAATGACGGCAACCCCTCCTGCCAACTTCGCCAGACGTTCTTGCAATTTTTCCCGATCGAAATCAGAAGTGGTGGTTTCAATGGCTTTGCGGATCTGAGCGACCCGGGCAGAGATGGCGTTCTTGTCACCCTTTCCGCCAACGATGACGGTATTTTCCTTCTGAACCTTTACCTGATTGGCGCGACCCAAAAGATCCATGGTCGCACTCTTCAGATCCAGACCGATTTCTTCGCTGACAACGGTACCGCCGGTGAGAATGGCAATATCCTGAAGCATTTCTTTCCGACGATCGCCGAATCCGGGGGCTTTAACGGCAACGCAGGTAAAGGTGCCGCGCAACTTATTGACAATCAGCGTGGACAGAGCTTCCCCTTCCACGTCCTCGGCGATGATAACCAGTTTTTTCCCGGACTGAACGATTTGTTCCAACAAAGGAAGAAGTTCCTGAATGTTGGAGATCTTCTTATCGGTAATCAAAATGAAGGCGTCGTCGATAACCGCTTCCATTTTGTCCGTATCGGTGACCATATAGGGGGTGATATAACCCCGGTCAAACATCATACCTTCCACTACTTCACTGTAGGTTTCGGCGGTCTTGCTTTCTTCCACGGTAATAACGCCGTCGTTGGTGACCTTTTCCATGGCTTCCGCAATCAATGTTCCGATGGTTTCATCGGCGGAAGAAACGGTGGCGACCCGGGCAATATCGTCGGAAGATGCGACGGTCTTGGAATTTGCCTTAATTTCCGCAACGGCGGTGGCAACGGCTTTCTGAATTCCTTTTTTCAAGACGATGGGATTCGCACCGGCGGTGACGTTTTTCATACCCTCCCGAACCAGAGCCTGTGCAAGCAGGGTAGCGGTGGTGGTACCGTCTCCTGCAATGTCGTTGGTTTTGGTGGAAACTTCCTTAACCAGTTGAGCGCCCATGTTTTCAAAGGGATCGTCCAATTCCACTTCCTTGGCGATGGTCACGCCGTCGTTGGTGATGAGGGGAGAACCGTATTTGCGGTCAAGAACCACGTTACGACCCTTGGGGCCCAAGGTAATTTTCACGGTGTCAGCCAGTTGATTGACACCCCGTTCCAGCGCCTTGCGGGCTTCTTCTCCGTAAAGAATCTGTTTTGCCATAATCAATCACTCCTTATTCCACAATGGCAAGAATATCTTCCTGCTTGACGATGGTGTATTCCACGTCGTCGATCTTCACTTCGGTGCCGGTATACTTGGCGGTAATAACACGATCGCCGACGTTTACGTACATTTCAACTTCTTTGCCGTCCACGATTCCACCGGGACCAACGGCAACCACTTCCATAACCTGAGGTTTTTCCTTGGCGGAACCGGCAAGAATGATGCCGCTTTTCGTGGTTTCTTCCGCTTCCACGGATTTGACGACGACGCGGTCGAGTAAAGGTTTTAAATTCATACTGAAAACGCCTCCGTTTCAAATAATTCATTACTGATTTCAAAAATTAGCACTCATTCACATCAAGTGCTAAAACTATTATAGCCATAAATTGGAAGGAATTCAATGGATAAACTGTGAATTGTTTGTGTCATTTTCTTGAACCCTAAAAGGGGCAAAATTTCGTTATTTCCAAACATTTTATGGTTTTTTGCCTCTGTGGTATTGACAAGTCCGCTATTATATAGTATAATATCTAATACTCTATAACATGACACAACGCGCGCGCCCGGGAAATGCGGGCATAAAATAGGAGCATTTTTCTCATGAGTCAAAGCAAAAATCTGAAAATGATATATCCCATCGTTGGAAGCGCCATCGCCCTGTGCGGAACCGGGGCGCTCTTCCTCGGTCTTTGGGGAACGTGGCTTGCCTGCTGTCTTGCCGCAAACGTTTTCCTTGCCGCCGGATTGGTCTGCGGAACCGAAATCAAAACCGTTCGCCGCAAAAATCCCATGGCACAATTTTCGGAAGAGGAACCTGCGGAATTAGAAGGGCAAATGTATCGCGTTCCGTTTCTCTCGGTTCTCATAGCAATTCTCGTAGCGGTCATCGCCGGGCTGATTTCCGGCTCCGGGATTATAGGACTTTTGGTTCTGTTCACTTGGGGTGGATTGGGAATTCCCCTCGGGGCGTGCGTTTTGACCCGCACCGACTTCGGTCTTTCCCTGCAGACGGGGTTGATCTCGTCGATCGTGTTGACTGCCCTTGGCGGCGCAATTCAGATCTTCATTTCTTCCCCCGGTCATTCCTTTGATCCGAAATACTGTTTTGAGCAGATCGTAACAGCCATAAAAACTCCCCTTGTGTCGATCCTGACCCAAGCACAGGAACTGGCCCAATCCCAAAATATTGTTTTGCCCGACGGAACGAACCTGTCGGAACTTCTGTCCTCGATCCCGGTAGAAGAAGCGGCAACCCAATCGATCAACACCTTCCTCTCTATCGTGCCCGGGCTTTTTGCCATTGCCATCTTGTTCCTCTCCTGTATCATTTGGTGGGGAATGAAAACGGCGCTGAAAAAAGACTCCAAGGTCGAGACCAAATATATGGGGAGATTGGACGGATACCGCCCCGGAGCAATCATTTCTCCCATCTACCTTCTCTTCTTCCTTGCCAATCTGTTTGCGGAAAACGGCTCTGCCCTTCAGATCGCGTCCATGAACGTAGTCTACGTGGTCTCTGCGGTGCTGACCTTCGCCGGATTTTCCGTGATTCTTTATTTTATCAATACCCGAGCCCCTTCGGTTACCGCCCGCGTATTTTTGACCGTCGCCACCGTGGCGGTGAGTCTGTCGTCCTGTGGCGGATCGCTGCTGCTTTTCTTAGGGTTGTTCTCTGCAGGGCGTGATCTTCGGGGACTTTTCGGAGGAGGAACGTACCGATGAAACGACTGCACCCCTTTTTGGATCGGCTCTGCTATCTGTTTTTGATTCCGGCAGGAATCTTTGCCGGATTGACAACAGAGCGACGGATCTGGATTCCCCTTTGCACTCTTTTCGGGCTTTGTATAATTGCGAACGAGATTCGCCTTTTTATTTCCGGTCGCAAAAAGAAAAATTTGGCACACGCCATCGTGGATATGCTGAATATGACCTCGCAAAAGAGGTTGGTAGACTTTCCCCTGCCCATCGTCATTTCTGATGAAAAAGGGATTATCCTTTGGTATAACGAATCCTTTACCGACGCCACCAGCGAAGCGACCCTTTTGGCGTTGCACAACGTCCGACAGCTGAACAAGGATATTCTGGAACAACGGGTCACCAATCTGAAATTCGACGGAAAATATTATTCCGCCTATATGGATTGCTACCGGTTCGGTGAACGGAACGAAATGTATATCTTCTATCTGTTCGACGTTACCGAGCATCATCTTTTGAAGCGGGAATACAAACGCTCCCGCCCCATCGTGGCACACCTGATGGTGGACAACTACGATGAAGTCTTTACCGGCTTAAAAGAAACGGAACGTTCCAACGCCATGGCGCTGATCGACGAGACCATCGACCAATGGGCTCAGGAATCCGGCGGGATTCTTTGCCACGGAGAACGGGAACGGTATCTGTTCGTCTTTGAAAACTGGGCACTGACAGAATTTGAAAAGACCCGGTTTGACATCATGGATCGGATCCGCAATATGCAAACTCCCTCGAAACTTTCCCCCACCTTATCCATCGGAGTCGGAGCAGACGCGGAAAGTTTTGCCCAAGCAGAAGAAATGGCCCGGGGAGCCTTGGATATGGCGCTTTCCCGGGGTGGAGACCAAGCGGCAGTAAAACACACCGGCGGGTATACCTTCTACGGCGGCCGAAATTCTGCCGGGGCCCGACGAACCCGCGTAAAGACCCGGGTCATTGCAAACGCTCTGTCCGAACATCTGAAAGATATTGATACCATGATCATCATGGGACACGCCTACGGCGATATGGACTGCCTCGGCGCCGCCGTGGGAATGGCGCGCATTGCCCTTCAGCAGGGGCTGGAAGCAAAAATCATCGTAGACGAAACCACCGATCTGACCGGTCGTTTGCTCCATGACTTAAAAACTGACCCCTCCCACGCAGATTGGTTCATCAACCGCAAAGAAGGGGCAGAATACTTAGGCAAACGCACCGCCGTAGTGGTGGTAGACACCCACCGTGCCGACAATACGGTGGCACCGGAAATTCTGAAAAAAGCAAAAACCGTTTACGTCATCGACCATCACCGGAAGGGTGTGGACTGCATTGAAGATCCCGATCTTCTCTACCAAGAGCCCTACGCGTCTTCCACCTGTGAAATGGTCACCGAGTTGTTCCAATATATGGGAGTCTACACGTTCCCTGCCATAGAAGCAAACGCCCTGATGGCGGGAATCTGTCTGGATACCAAGAACTTTACCATTCGCACCAACACCTGCACCTTTGACGCCTCGGCGACCTTGCGCAAGGCGGGAGCAGACACGGTGGCAGTGAAACAATATTTCCAAACCGACATGGAGACCTATCGCAATAAAGTCAAATTCGTCTCCGAAGCGGAATTGTACCGCAAGCATTTTGCCATAGCCCTTGTTCCCGGAGACGGACACGGCAATCTGAAGATCGCCGCCGCCCAAGCCGCGGACGAAATGCTCTCGGTGGACGGCGCGAAAGCATCGTTCACCCTGTTCACCGATAAGAACGGGAACACGAACATTTCCGGTCGCTCCTACGGAGAAGTAAACGTCCAACTGATTTTGGAAAAATTCAAAAACGGAGGCGGACATCTGACCATGGCAGGTGCTTTGGCAGAAAAAACCGACGTACTTACCGCCAAAGAGCAATTATTGGAATACATCGACGAATATTTGGCGGAAGCACTCCCCAACCAATCTGTGAAATAACACCCGAAAGGACGAAATAATATGAAAGTGATTCTGAAAGCCGACGTGAAATCCCTCGGCAAGAAGGGCGATCTGGTCAACACTTCCGACGGATACGCCCGCAATTATCTGTTTCCCCGGAATCTTGCGGTGGAAGCAAATGCGGAAAATCTGAACGTTTATAACTCCCAACAAGCTGCCGCCGCCCATCGGAAAGCGGAAGAAAAGAAGGCAGCGGAAGAATTAAAAGCCCGCCTCTCCACCGTCAAGGTCATCATCAAAGGCAAGGTGGGAGCAAACGGTTGTCTCCAAGGAGCCGTGACCACAAAAGACATCGCAGAAGCCTTGAAGGCTCAAACCGGCATCGAAGTAGACAAAAAGAAGATCTCCATGAAACTCGCGGTTCGGGGATTCGGAAAATACACTGCCGAAGTCAAGCTTTACCCCGAGATCACCGGAGAATTGACGGTAATGGTGGAACAAGACGCCTGATTTAAAATTCCTACAAGGAAGAACGAAGATTGATGGAACAGAAATACGATTTTGACCGGCAACTGCCCCACAATATCGAAGCGGAGCAAATCGTTCTCGGTTCGGTACTTCTCGACCCGGAGAGCATCGGAACCCTGACGGAAACTCTGCAGATCGACCAATTCTACGCAAAACGGCATCAACTGATTTATGAAACGATGCTGGAGATGTACGACAACGGCGACCCCATCGAGGGCGTGCTTCTGTTGTCTAAACTCCGGGAGCAGGGGGAATTTACCTCAGACGAAGACAGTCAGTATCTGCTTCTTTTGGCGGAAAACGCATCTTCGGTCAAAAGCATCGACTATTACACCAAAATTATTTCCGACTCGGCAAATCTTCGCCGGGTCATCGAGGCGTGCAAGGACATCACCGACCTCTCCTTTGCAAACACCGATCTCCCCACGGTTCTGGGGCTTGCGGAACAGAAATTTTACGATATTTCCAACGGCAAGCAATCGGTACAATTGCACCGGCTGGGCATGGTAGCAAAGGAAGAAATCAACCGCCTGACCGAAATGGAAAAGGACGAGACCGGGAAATTCGCCCCCATCAAAATGGGTATTTCCGATTTCGACAATTTCCTGGGTGGATTGAACAACAGCGACTTATTTATCTTAGCTGCCCGCCCCGGCGTCGGAAAAACTTCCTTTGCCCTGAACATCGCTTACAATATTGCCTTATCTTCGCAATACAATCCCCGAAAATCAGTGGTATTCTTCTCTTTGGAAATGTCCAAAGAGCAGTTGGCACGCCGCATTATCTCCACCGCCTGTAAGATCGAGAGCGAAAAACTGCGTCTGGGCAAATTAGACCCCAGAGACTGGGAAGAATTGTTGAAAGTCTGGCGTTCCAATCTCCGCGACTTAAACTTTTATATCGACGAGACCGGTAATATCACCGCATTGGATATGAAATCCAAGTTACGGAAGGTTCCCAATTTGGGATTGGTGGTCATCGACTATTTGCAGTTGATGTCTTCCGCCACCGGCTCGGCAAAGGACAATCGGGTACAGGAAATTTCCGCCATTACCCGGTCACTGAAGTTGATGGCAAAGGAATTGAACGTTCCGGTCATTTTACTGTCTCAGTTGTCCCGCGGCATTGAAAAGCGGGAAGACCCCACCCCTCAACTGTCCGACCTGAGAGAATCGGGCTCCATCGAGCAGGACGCCGACGTCATCGTCTTCCTCGCAAGAGACTATTACGAAAAAGACGCGGCAAAGAAAAACACCTGTGTTTTGCACGTTTCCAAAAACCGTCACGGTTCTGTGGGAAAAGTAACGCTGAACTGGGACGGACGGTTTACGTCTTTCACCTCTCCCGCCAAAAACGTCACCGTTCCGGAGGGCTACGGCGATGCCCCTTGACGGCGTAAAAAACACGGTGAACGAATTTTCATTGCATGAAGATTGCTCCGGTTTGATTTTAGCCGTATCCGGAGGTCCGGATTCCATGGCGATGCTCTATTGGTACACCCAAGAAAAACCGGAGTTTCCCCTTTATGTTG
This sequence comes from Eubacteriales bacterium, assembly GCA_045603745.1. GTDB lineage: Bacteria > Bacillota > Clostridia > Oscillospirales > UBA644 > RGIG995. Next base: position 10,642 of record JAZUMQ010000007.1, read on the forward strand.
CCCACGTTCATCACGGACTTCGTCCCGAATCCGACCAAGAAGAAACCCTCGTCACGGAATACTGTAAAAAATATTCCCTGCCCTGCTTCGTATTCCACGCCCACGTGAAAGACGAAATGGAAAAAGGGGAAACGGTGGAGTCCGCCGCCCGACGGATTCGATACGAATTTTTCCATTCCCTGGCAAAGACCACCGGGGCAAGCCATCTTGCCACCGCCCACACGGCAGACGACCAATGCGAAACGGTGTTACTGCACCTGCTTCACGGTGCCGGCCCGAAAGGGCTTTGCGGAATTTCTCCCAAACGCCGGGAAGGAAGGCTGACGCTGATTCGCCCTTTGCTGGAATCGACCAAGGAAGAAATTCTGCAATATTGCGCCGAAGAACAAGTTCCTTACGCGTGGGATCAAAGCAATGACGATCTGACCTACACCCGAAACCGAATCCGACACCGTTTGTTGCCGGAGATGGAACAGATCAACCCCAACGTTCGCCGGAGCGTCTGTAAGACCGCCCAAGCGTTGCAACGGCAACAACAGGGCGTAGAACTCCGCGCAAAAGAATTTCTTGATGCGTTCCCGGAGGGATTGCCCGCCGACCGATTTCGCACTCTTCCTCAGGGAGAGCAGGCGGAAATTTTACGTCAACTCTTTGGAAAACTTGGCAAACAACTTTCCTTTGAGCAAACGGACCAGGCGTTGGCACTCTTGAACAAAGAAACCGGTTCCGTGGAGTTTGACCGAAAATACGTCCTTCACCTGGGACAAAATCTTCTAACCGTATCCGAAAAAACCGATCCTCTGCCGGAGATTTCCGTCACCGGAGAAGAAACGGTTTTACCCGACGGCAGAATTTTGAAACTGACCAAAGCAGTCTGCGACAAAACAAACCAAAGCCGTCTGATTCCGGCAACGTTACCCCTGATTTTACGGCCTCGCAAACCGGGAGACGCCATTCGCACTCCCGGCGGCAGCAAAACCTTAAAAAAGCGAATGATCGAATTGAAGATTCCCTTGCAAAAACGGAATCAACTTTGGGTCTTGACCGACGGCGAAACGGTTTTCTGGTGCGAAAACGTCGGATTCAACCCGGAAATTACACCAAAAGAAACCGAAAGGGGATATTTTATCTCACTTTCGGAAAAATAAATGGAAGAAGAACACCATATACATACGGAGGAACCCTATCATGGGATACAACATTACCCCTTACATCACCGAAGAAGAACTGAAAGCTCGGACCAAGGAATTGGCGGATCAGATTTCCCAAGATTACAAAGGAAAGGAAGTTCTGATGGTCTCCATTCTCAAAGGCGCGGTGGTGTTTCTCACCGATCTGATGCGTGCGGTCAGTGACGACGTTTCGGTCAGCATTGATTTTATGGTCGTTTCCAGTTATGGCGACAACACGGAATCCAGCGGAAAGGTCAAAATCGTCAAAGATCTGTCGGTGGATATTGCCGGAAAAGACGTCCTGATCGTGGAAGATATTCTCGACAGCGGAAATACCCTTTCCAAGATCGTTGAAATTTTGAAAGGCAGAGGGGTCAATTCTCTGAAGATCGTATCCCTTCTCGACAAACCCGCTCGCCATACCCATGTTGTACCCGTGGAATACACCGGCTTTGTAATTCCCGACAAATTCGTCGTGGGATATGGGCTGGACTACGGCGAAAAGCATCGGAATCTCCCCTACGTGGGCGTGGTAGAATTTACCGAAGACTGAAAATTGCAACTTTCATAATATACAGGAGGCATTCCATTGAACAACAACAGCAACCGTATCCGCAGTATCGTCTCTTGGGCTGTCCTGCTTTTGGTGTGCATCATTGCCGCGACACTCATCAGCACTATGACCCAGAAAGACACCGTAAAATATTCCGACGTAGTCGGGTATTTCAGAAACGAACAGGTGACGGAGTTCGAGATCGTAGGGAACAAACTGACCTACAAACTCAAAACCGAGGGGGAAACGCCCGCCGAGGAAAAAACATTCGTCCTGTACAGCGTTGCCCGATTCCTGGATCAGGTGCAACCCTATATTGACTCTGCCGTTGAGAACGGCGTTCTTGCCGAGGGCTACGACATTCAGCAAGCGGCGTCGATTCCCGTATGGGTCACCTATATCCCCTATCTCTTTTTGGTGGGTGCCGTCTGTTTCTTCGGCTGGATTATGATGAAGCAAATGTCCGGCGGTGGCAAAAACGGAGCCATGGGCTTCAGCCGTGCCAAGTTGAAACTTGCCGATTCCGGAAAAGGAAAGGTCACCTTCAACGACGTTGCCGGTGCCGATGAAGAAAAAGAAGAATTGCAGGAAATCGTTGAATTCCTGAAAAATCCCAAAAAATATACCGACTTAGGGGCTCGGATCCCCCGGGGAGTTCTGATGGTAGGCCCTCCGGGAACCGGGAAAACCTACATGGCGAAAGCCACCGCCGGAGAAGCAGGAGTTCCCTTCTTCAGCATCTCCGGTTCCGATTTCGTGGAATTGTACGTGGGTGTCGGTGCTTCCCGCGTTCGGGACACCTTTGACCAAGCAAAGAAAAATGCCCCCTGCATCGTCTTTATCGACGAAATTGTCGCCGTAGGCCGTCAAAGAGGTGCCGGTTTGGGCGGAGGCAACGACGAACGGGAACAAACCTTGAACCAATTGCTGGTAGAAATGGACGGCTTTGAACAAAACGAAGGCGTCATCGTCATGGCTGCCACGAACCGTCCCGACGTTCTGGACAGCGCTCTGTTGCGCCCCGGTCGGTTTGACCGTCAAATCGTCATTCACCTGCCCGACGTCAAGGCAAGAGAAGAAATTCTTCGGATTCACGCCCGGAAAAAGCCCATGGGCAAGGACGTAAATTTTGAAAACGTTGCGAAAGCCACCTCCGGATTTGCTCCGGCGGAATTGGAAAACGTCTTAAACGAAGCAGCCCTTCTCTCCGCCCGGGCAAACCGTAAAGTCATCACCATGGCAGAGATTACCGACGCTATCATGAAGGTAGAACTGGGTGTGGAAAAGAAATCCCGCCTGATCACCGAAAAAGAAAAGAAACTCACCGCCTATCACGAGGCGGGGCACGCCATCGTCACGGTGGTTGCCGACGGGAACAGTCAGGTCAATGAAATTTCCATCATTCCCCGGGGTATGGCCGGAGGGTATACCTCTTATCTCCCGGTGGAAAATAAGAGTTATATGTCCAAGAAAGAAATGCTGGACCGCATCGTTCACGGCATGGGCGGAAGAGCCGCGGAAGAATTGTGTCTGGACGATATTTCTACCGGGGCTTCCGGAGATATTCAGCAGGTGACCGACATTGCCCGTCAAATGGTCATGCGGTACGGTATGTCTGAAAAATTAGGTCCCATTCTCTTTGGCACCGGTCGGGAAGAAGTATTCCTCGGTCGGGACTTTACCGCCGAATCCAAGACCTATTCCGAAAAAGTCGCCGCCACCATCGACGAAGAAATCAAGCGCATCATCGACGAGCAATATGCCCGGGCGAAGAATATTTTGCAGAAAAAACTTCCCCAGTTGCACACCATTGCCGAACAGTTGATGATTCACGAAAAGATCACCGGCGACCAATTCCGTGCCCTGTTGGACGGCAAGACCCCCGAAGAAGTCTTTGCCCCCGCAGAAGTGGAAGTTGCACAAACTTCTGAAGCAAAAGAAGAACCCAAATCCGAAACAGAAGAAGCATAATATTGCATTCGTATTATAATAAGGAAAGGAAGCGACGGCGATGAACCCCATTGCAGAACCCTTTTTCCGTCGGGGATTGCCCGTGGCTTCCGCGCCCTTTGATCAAGTGGCGCTCCACGAAGTAGAGGGGGCAAAAACGGTTTTGATCACCGCATTGCCCTACTATTTCCCCACAAAACCGGAACAGAATCTGGCGCGCTTTGCTGCGTTGCCGGATTATCACCGATATTTCGGCGACATTTTACATCAAGTAGCCGAAGAATTGACCCAAGGGTATCCGGAATTTTATTTCAAACCCTTTACCGACAATTCCCCCATCGACGAGAGAAATGCGGCGCTGATCAGTGGACTTGCCATCAAAGGGAAAAACAATCTCTGTATCACCGAAAAAGGCTCTTTCGTTTTTCTCGGAGAGATCATCACCGACGGTGAATTTTCTCTGCCCGCCCCTTCCTTGACTCGGAATTGCGGGATCTGTGATCGGTGCATCAAGGCTTGCCCCAGCGGAGCATTGACCGAAGATGGCTTTGATTACACCAAATGCCTTGCCTATCTGACCCAGAAAAAGGGCGAATTAACCGAAGAGGAACGCACCGCCATACGGAAAAACAAATTGGCATGGGGTTGCGACCGCTGTTCCGAAGCCTGCCCCCACAATCAAGGGTTGGAAACGGCAGCCATCGCCCTGCCCCCCAATGAATTGTTGCCCCGTCTGACCATCGCTGACATCGAAGGATTTTCCGACCGTCAATACCGGAAGCAATACGCCAACCGCGCCTTTGCTTGGAAAGGGAAAGCCACCATGCTGCGAAATCTTTACATACTGGAGGAAACCGACCGTGAGTAGATCCGCCCGAAGAGCCGCCGCAAAACTGCGTATGCGTATTCTTTTGGGAATCACCATTGCCGTTGTTGGAATTGCCTTAATCGTTTTTGCCGTTCAACTGTTGGGTGAAAACGAGAATGCTGATGGTGGTTCGGGTTCCGGGAATACCGATACAAACACCGTGATCATCACCTCCACACAAACCGATGATCCCACCGAAACCGTCACAGACCAGACCTCTCAATCCGATTCGGAGACCGACTCTATCACCGATACGGATACAGATACGGATACAAACACCATTACCATCACCTCCACCGACAGCAACAGTAATAGCAATAGCAATACTTCTGACAACGACTACAAAACCGACGACCCCACCCCCGGAATCAACGACGACGGAAGTTTTGATTTCACTGCGTGGAATATGATCTTAGTCAATCCGGACAACCCGATTCCCGATGACTACCCATTGAAGTTGGCATGGGTCTCGTTGAACGGAAAGGATCGGCAGGTCAATTCTCTTTGCGCCGACGCCTTCCGGGAAATGGTCAACGCCGCAAAAAAAGACGGCGTTACCCTGTTGCTTCGCTCCACCTATCGGGGTATCGCGTTACAGACTCAAGGATTCAACGATAAGGTACAGGAATACGTCAACAAAGGATATTCCAAAGAAGAAGCAACGAAAGTTGCCGCCACCATCGTTGCCGTCCCCGGCACGTCGGAACATCACACCGGACTTGCGGCGGATATTACCACCCCGTCCTTTGACCGGCTGAACAAAGATTTTGACAAGACCGAAGCTTATCAATGGCTGATCACCCATTGTGCGGAATACGGATTTATTCTCCGTTACCCCGCAGACAAAACCGAGATCACAAAAATCATTTACGAACCTTGGCACTACCGTTACGTAGGCAAAGAGGCAGCCCAGATCATCATGAGTGAAGGCATTTGCTATGAAGAGTTCGTGGAAAAGTACGGAAAACAGTAATACATGAAACCGGAAAAACAGTTTGAACGGGATTTTTCCCGTCTGATGAATCCCTATCCCGTCATTGAAACCCCTCGTCTCCGCCTTCGGAAAGTTTTTCGAGCAGACGCCGACGATCTTTTGGAAGCCACTTCCGACCCAAGGGTCACGAAATACGAACCCTGGGGACCCTACAACCGGGAAGAAACGATTCAGATGATCGAAAATATCCAGACTCAACTGGAAGCGGGGCTCTGCACCGAATGGGCGATCGAACGGAAAGAAGACGCGAAAGTGTTGGGATTGATCCACCTGAATAAAATCGACTTTTTCAACCGCTCCGCAGAAGTGGGTTATTGGCTTCAACGGAAATGTTGGGGACAAGGCTACGCCACCGAAGTCCTAAAAGCTTTGGGGGATTATGCCCTGAAAAACCTGCGTATGGACGAGATCATCGCCATCTGCCACCCGGAAAATGCCGCATCGCTGCGGGTATTGGAAAAGGCAGGATACAAATACCACAAGACCCTCCCCGGATACATCTCTCTGCGGGGAAATACCGCAGACTGCCTGCAGTATCACGTCACCCGATGGGATCTGCTTTAATGGGAAATCCCATAAAATTCCCGAAATTGCGTCAAATGAGACCCAAGAAATTCGGCTATAATAAAATCACGGAAGTTTCAGCAAGACTTCTAACGTGAAGGATCGCCGTTTTTCCCTCTTTGCTAAGGAAAACACGGCGGTCGCTTCCGACGAATCTGATAATTTTTTTCTCAAAGGAGAATACCCATATGGAATCCTACGATTTTTCCCCCGAAACCTGCGCCATGGAACAACCCACGGTAGCACAGCCCGTTCCCGAACCCCAACAACCTGTCGCACAGCCGATTGCCTATGCTCCGGTTTCCCCAGAAACTCCCAAGAAAACCCGGAACGGAATGTGGCTGGCGATTGCCATTATTGCCACGTCTCTTTCCCTTTTGATGGGTGCTTTTGCCCTTTGGGCGGCAACGAATTCTCAACAATCTTTCGTCATTCCCCAGAGTATCACCCCCTCCTACAATTATCGGGACAACGTCACCGAGGGTGACAAACTGACCGCCCAAGAGATCATCGCAAAAGTTTCGCCCTCTGTGGTCACCGTGACGGTGGAAGGGGTCAACGAAGCCGGTCAGATGGCATCGGGATTCGGCACGGGAATTATCTATACCGACAACGGATATATTTTGACCAACGCCCACGTGGTGGACGGAGCATCGAAAGTTTCGGTCACCGATTATAACGGAAAATTCTATTCCGCCACCGTAATCGGATCAGACGCGGATTCCGATACGGCGGTCATTAAAATCGACGCTACCGGACTTACCCCGGCGGAATTCGGGCAATCGTCTAAAGTAGTGCCCGGAGATCCCGTCATCGCCATCGGAACTCCCTACGATCTGAACCTTTCCTACACCGCCACGGAAGGAATAGTCTCTGCCCTGCGGGAAGGCTTGAATTTCCCGGAACTGGGTTACACCCTGGATCTGATTCAACACGACGCCGCCATCAACTCCGGAAACTCCGGCGGACCGTTGGTCAACGTCTACGGTCAGGTCATCGGAATCAACTCCATCAAAATTTCCGGAACCTACGAAAATCTGGGATTTGCTCTGCAGATCGACGACGTGCTCCCCTTGGCAGAACAGTTGATGAACACCGGAAAAGTCTCCCGCCCCGGCATCGGAATCACCGGATACACCTATGATACCGAAGATCTGAAGGGTGCTTTCGTCTACACCGTCATTCCCGGCGGACCGGCAGATCAAGCGGGATTGAAACCCGGCGACATCATCATCAAAGCCGGCGATACCGACATCAAATCCATCGACGAATTGAAATCTCTGCTTCAAGGCATGAAGATCGGCGATTCGGTACAGTTGACCTACCTGCGCAACAACGCCATTCATACCACCCAGTTGGTATTGGGCGATTTGAGCGAACAGTAAGGGTTAGAATTAACGTGGGTGTTCCCTTTTTCTTTTCATAAGAAAAGAAAAAGAGAACCAGAAAAAGAAAAGCAAAAACCGACGAATTTCATTCGTCGGGGAAATATAGATTATTCCGGGGTCGGCACTTTGCCGACCCCGACATTTTATATTTTTATCACTTCTTATCTATGCTATTTCCCATAAATAGCTCCTTTTTGTCAACCATGACAATACCCGCTTTGTGCAATAAAAAAGTGTGTGCAACCGAAATCGCACACACTGAAAAACGCACGACTTCATTTTGCTACCACACAAAACTCCGACATTCCACACAGAAAGCGAGAGAAGAAGTCGACATTTTTACCAAAAGTAAAATGCCCACTTCCGTGTGGAAATATTACGTTAGAGTTTTATGTGGTTACTCTATTATATCACACTTTTTTTCATTTGTAAACCCCCAAAATGATTTTCTATTGCATTGCAATGGCAACGAAAGCGGCGGTACCGTAGGGCAGAGCGTTTTCGTCGAAAAGAATTTTGGGGTGATGGAGCGCAACGCCGGGATCTCCGGCGGCAAGGGCAAGCATCACCGAAGGAACAACCCGGGAAAGGACGGCGAAATCTTCCGATCCTGCCGTTCCCGAAACCGAATCCACCACCAAGATCCGATCGGGGCCCAAAGCAGTTTTTAAAGGGCTTTTCAGGGCATTGCGTAACGCTTCATCGTTGATCAAAGACGGACATCCGGCAGGAAAGGAAGTCGTCGCCTCTGCCCGAAACGCCGTTGCCGTACTTTGGGCGATTTCGCAGACCCGATTTTTTAAGGTTTGCCGGAATTCTTCGGAATAGCAACGCATACTTCCCCGCAACGAAGCAAAATCGGGGATCACGTTAAAGGAGTCTCCCCCCTGAAATGCTCCCACCGTCAACGCTCCCCGAACCTGTGACGGAAATTCCCGGGCGGGGAGATGCTGCAACCCCAACAAAATTCGCGCCGCCACCGACAAGGGATCAATTCCCGATGCCGGATCGGCTCCGTGACACCCCTTTCCTCGAACGGCAACTTCAAAAAAATCTGCGGAAGGGGCGATGATCCCGGCAGGGGGCAAAATTACCGTGCCCACCGGTAATTTGGTATTGACCGACACGTGAAGCATATAAGCAGAAGTCACCCCACGACACACGCCGGAAGAAAGGGCGTCTGCCGCCCCTTGCAAGGTTTCCTCTGCCGGCTGAAACAACAACCGAATCCGACGGGGCAAGGACGATTCCATTTCCTTCAACAGTGCCGCCGCCCCTAACAACATGGCGGTGTGCAGATCGTGACCACAGGCGTGCATCTTCCCATTTTCTGACCGAAAAGACAAGTCTGCTTCTTCCGAAATTGCAAGTCCGTCCATATCTGCCCGCAAAAGCATCGTATCTGCCGATTCTTTTCCGATCTCCGCAACGATACTGCCTTTGCCCATCACCTTTGGGACAAGTCCCAACTTTTTTAATTCCGCAACAATGAAATCCTTCGTCCGGGGAAGGTCAAAGCCAATTTCCGGACAGGCGTGAAGAAATCGCCGCCAAGAAATCAGCGACGGTTTCAGATCTTGTGCCTTTTGCAAAAAATCCATAAAAATCCCTCCGTACCGTTAGTATGGCACGGAGGGAATCTTTTTATTGAAGGTGTTTGTAGATCTTCTGCATTTTTACGTCGATCTTCGCCAGATCTTCCGCACATTCCCGCAACTGTCGTTGCAGATCGGAAGAGACCGGGCGGGAAGATTTATACCGCATCTGATGTTCCAAACTTGCCCAGAAATCCATGCTTTCGGTACGGATCTGGACTTCTACCGGAACGAATTCCGTCCGATTGGAAAGGTAGACCGGCACTTGAATGACCAAATGCAAAGAGCGATAACCGTTTTCTTTGGGTTCTTTAATGTAGTCTGTCTTGCGGATCAGCGTCACGTCGTCTTGATGCAACAACAACTCCGCAATACGATAAACGTCTTCGATATAACAACAGATGACCCGGATTCCCGCAATGTCGGTCAAATGCCTCCGGGCGGAATCGGCGCTCACTTCTTCCTCCCGCCGACGCAGTTTTTCCACGATAGATCGGGGTGTTTTCAATCGAGATTCCATATGGTGAATGGGGTTGTGATCGTAACGGCATTGAAATTCTTCGTCCAGAATCTGCAATTTCGTCGTCACTTCCCGAATGGCGGCGTTGTAAACGTGTTGCATCTGCAAATAGCCGTCCAACTGGCGGAGCATTTCCTCGTCTTCCAACACGTGCTCGGCGTAGGAAGTTACCGGTTCTAAAATCTTTTTCTTATCGGAATCCACAAGATCCTTCCTTTCTGAAGGGCGTCTGATTATCTCAATCCTTGTAAGGGGTTGCCCGATCTTTTTTCCACATTCGGTACAAAACGATAATCAACGTGATTATTCCGCCCAAAGCGATGACTCCGCCTGCAGAGGCAAGAATCAGATCAAAAAGAATCATTTCGGTTTCTCCTTCCGTCGTCGGCAAATTTTCAGGGGAATCGGTAGGCTGATCTTCCAAGGAACCTGCCACATCTCGCATGACCGTCCAAGATTTTAATTCTTTGTTTGCGTGATCGGAGTGCGGATCGGAAATACAGGCAACCGTCATTAACGGCTTTTCCTCCGGCGTTTCTACCGCTCCCTGTGAAATAAAGGAAAAACCAAAAGAAAATACGAAAATCAATGCCAGCGACAAAATCGTCTTTTTTAACTTCAAAACAGATCCTCTTTTCTATCTTAAATCATCAGGAAGCATTGCGCAAGATCGCCGAAACGTCCAAGGCATTTAAAAGACCGTTTTTATCGTAATCCGCCCGCTTCTGCTGAGCAGAAGTCAGGGTAGCGTTTCCGGTCAAATATTGGGTCAAAAGAACGGCGTCATAGCGGGTGATTTTCCCATTTCCGTCCACGTCTCCCAAGGGGGTGGATTCCACGAAAAGGCTGGATTTTTGAAGCTTTGGCATTCCCGAAACCGGATCAATCTGCCATACCCCGGCAAAATCAAAGCCGACGTAGGTGGCGGGATCGGAAACCTGCGTTCCCGAAAGCGCCGTACCGTAATAATCCCGGACTCCGGTCAAAAAATAGCAGCCGGTAACGCTTGGTTTGACAGGATCTTTCGGATAATTTTCTCCATAATAGGGGCTTACGATCCCCGCAATCGCCCCATCACACAAGGGATAATCCACAAGCAGTTCACAAGAAGAAAAACACCGTTGCAACGTCGCATTTCCGGAACCGCCCAAAAATCCGACGATCCCCCCTCGGGCCGAAGCCAATTCTCCGTTTACCGGAAAGGTATCGGTGATGCTTCCCCCGGAAACACAATCTTCGATCAGGGCAGTTCCATTTCCGTCGCCACGGCACATTCCGGCAATTCCGCCCAACAAAATAGGGCTTCCGATTCCTTTTAAAAATCCGGTGGCAGAACATTGGGAAAGGGTAAGGCTTCCGCCGTCGGCAACCCCTTGCCCCAAAATTCCTCCCACATAAGAAGAATAGCGCAAACCAAAATCTTTTTGAACGACGACCATTCCACTGTTTTCAGATCCTACGGTACCCAACGTCTCGCCACAAGAAGGACAACGGTACCCCGTATCGTTGGGATTAACAAATTTCACGTGGCCGACTCCGGTCAGATTCCCCGACGCAGTACATTGGAACAACGTAACAGTGCCGGTAACGTCGGCTTTCCCGACGATTCCTCCCAAAAACAGGGGTTTTCCGCAACCGGAACCGGACCATGTTCCGGAGAAAAAGCAATTCTTCACCTCTACGGTGCCGTCGGTCTCTATTCCACGACTTCCGATCCGACCCACGATTCCGCCCAAGCAGGCGGTTTCGGTATAGGAAAGTGACAGACTTCCCTCGGAACGGTTTTTGGAAAAAGTGATCACGCCGGCGTGATCCGCGTCGACAATCCCGGCAATTCCCCCGGCATAGAGGGTTGCTCCTGTGGGTTTTAACGCTCCGGCAAATTTACAATCGGCAAAAACGTGTCCTGCTCCGTAAACGGCACCGGCAATTCCGCCCAGATACAACTCCCCGGCAGCAGAGCCGGTTCCCACCAGGGTGGCTTTTGAAACGCACCCGGAAACCGTCACCGACGAACCGCAGATTTGTCCGGCAACACCGCCTCCAAAGAAGGAGGAAGTTACCGTTCCTTCCGCAGTGCAAGAAATAATTTCTCCCTTGCTGATTTTCCCCGAAATCAGCCCGGCGATAGGACTTGAAACCGTTCCGGAAACGGTCAAAGACCGGACGGTTCCGCCGCAAATATAGGAAAACAAACCGCAAGTATTGACGGTATCAGAAACGGTCATGCCGTAAATTTTATGGTTGTTTCCGTCTAATTCCCCGGTGAACGGCTCGTCCTCACTGCACAATGGAGTCCAATCGAGACCCGAAAGATTAATATCCGCCATCAGTATGTATTTGCCGTCGGGGGCGGTGGAAATCTTTTGCAATTCCGCAGCATCTTTAATTGCGGTAAAGCCCTCGGGAACCGTATCTTGGGCGTCGGTCTTGGGATCGGGCAAAAGAACCCCTAAAAAAAGAAAAGAAAGGAGCAGACAAACAAGCATCGAAATTCGCTTCACGTTTTCTCCTCCCTCTCAGTATGTATATATTATATTATAACATATATAAGGAAAAAGGTCAATGGCTTTTCCCCTCTCCGATGACGAAAAAACCTTGGAAATTTTGTGCAAGGTGTATAAAACGCACATTTTTGTAAACTCCCTTGAAAAAACCCATAAAATATGATAGAATACCCTCAAAATGGAATAAACACGCAATTCACCGTGGCAATTTTGATCGCGGTGCGGCCCTGCCGTGGGAAGGAAATTCGGTGAAAATCCGGAGCAACCGCCATTGCTGTGATCCGATTCGCCGTCAGAGGATCGGTCAGTCAGAATGCTTCCCGTCTTGCGCCTGCGAAATCGGTCTCTTGGGCAACAGGAAGAGACGGGGCAATACAAGGAGTTTTTGCGCCGTCTTTTCTTCGGAAGAGACGGCTTTCCGTTTGTTCTTTTTTGAACATTAAAATTCAAAGGAGAAACAAAATCATGAAAAAACAACTTCGCATCGTATCCCTGCTCTTGGCGCTGATGATGGCGCTCTGTCTGGTAGCTTGCGCTCCCAAAGAAACCCCCAACACCAACTCAGACACCGGAAGCGTCGCATCTTCGGGCACCAACACCGAGAATTCCGATGCTGTCAACACCGTGACTATCACCGTCGACGTGGTAGGAAGCGACGGAAAGACCACCACATTCACCATTAAAACCGAATCGGAAAATCTCCGGGGCGCTTTGGAACAGGACAACCTCGTTGAGGGTGAAGACGGTCCCTACGGCCTGTACATCAAAACCGTCAACGGCGAATTGGCAGACTACAACGTCAACGGCGCTTACTGGGCGGTCTATGAAGGAGACGTAGCAGCAATGACCGGCGTGGACGAAATCAAGATCACCGACGGCGGTCACTATAAACTGGTCTACACCAAAGGATGAGCAAGAAATCCTTTTTAACCTTGCGGGAAATCGTTCTGTTCGGCTTATTTCCCGCCATTATTTACGCGGCACAACTGGCAATGTCCGCCCTTCCAAACATTCATCTGACGGGAATGTTTATTATGTTAATGACCTTGCTGTTCCGCGCAAAAGCATTGATCCCCCTCTACGTTTACGTGTTTTTGATGGGGCTGACCAACGGATTTAACATCTGGTGGATTCCTTATCTTTACATCTGGACCGTTCTGTGGGGCATGACTATGCTGATCCCCAAAAAGATTCCAAACAAATGGGCAATGTTCGTCTATCCGGCAGTCTGCGCTCTGCACGGCTTTTGCTACGGAATTTTATATTCCCCGGCACAAGCTCTGCTGTTCCATTACAATTTGGAACAGACCATCGCCTGGATTTTATCCGGCTTGCCCTTCGACGCCATGCACGGCGTGGGAAATCTTTTTATGGGAACGTTGATTTTACCTATCTTGACGGCATTACGTCGCTTTACACAAGGAACGAAAGAAAGAACGTGAAAAAACCGGGAAATTCCGATGGAATTTCCCGGTTTTATTTTACAGTTCGCTCAGCATGGATTCCGCCCAGTCGCCGTTTTCAAACACCTTGACGCGGGTTCCGTCGCCCCGGATTCCGGTGACGGTCAGATCGTCCGCTCCGATCATGAAATCCACGTGGATCAAGGAATCGTTGATGCCCCGTTCGGTCAGCTCTGCCCGGGTCAAATTTTCAAATCCCGGATACAGATTGGTAAAGCCCGAACCGAGGGCAACGTGGCAGGAAGCGTTTTCGTCGAAGAGGGTATTGTAGAACAAAATGCCCGATTGATTGATGGGCGAGGTTTTGGGCACGAGAGCCAATTCTCCCAACATTTTGGCGCCGTCGTCCATGCCCAACAACTGATCCAGCATTCCCTGTCCCTGCTCTGCCGTCCAAGAAACGGCTTTCCCCTGTTCAAAGGTGATGGAAAAGTTTTCAATCAACTGTCCGTTGTAAGACAACGGCTTGGTGGAAACCAACGTTCCCGATGCCGCACCGGCTTTGGGGGAAGTGAAAATTTCCTCGGTGGGAAGGTTGGGATTGAAGAAATGTCCGTTCAAAAATTCTTCGCCGCCCCCGAGCCATTTGACGCCGGGAATCAAGCCGACAAAGAAGTTCGTTCCGTTGGAAGAAGAATATTCCATGGCGGTAAATTCGTTTTTGTTGAGCCAATCACACTTTGCCTTGAAGGCTTCGTTGATCTTTTCCCATTCCTTGACCGGATCGGTGTCGGCAGAGACGTGAACCGATTTCAAAATCGCGTCCCACAGTTTTTCCACCGCTTTTCCGGTGGTCAAGTCGGGGAAAATCTTTTTCGCCCACGCTTTGGAGGGCGCTGCGGCAATGGTCCAAGCATGACGGTTGTCCATTTGATCCCGATAGGGTTTGAAAGTCTTGACCCGGGCAGACCGGACGGCACGAAGTTTTTCCTGACTGATTCCCCGAAGCAGATCAGGATCGGAAGATTCGATATAGATACGACAGGGCAGGCGTTCTGCCATATCCTTCATTTTTTCCTTTTCCCAGCGAGGAATTTCGGTCATCACGTCGGTCATACGATGAGTATAGTGCAAGCGGGTAATTTCATCGTGGCTCCACTCCACGGCAACGTGAGAAGCACCGCAACGGTACGCGTCTCGCACCACTTCCGCGGTCAGCTCCGCCTGTTCCACGTCGGCGTAAACCACCACCCGATTCCCGCGTTGTACGTTAGCACCCACCCGAACGATCAGCCGGGCATATTTTTTCAACATAGTCTTATTCATTTCAAATTCCTCCGCTTAATTCCATTGAACCCCATCGTCAGACAGGGCAAAATCCGCTTGATAAAATGCGGTCATTGCTTTGGACAGATATTCCACGTCAAGGCTTCCGGCGGTCTCCCGAGCGGAATGCATCGCCAACTGTGCCGCCCCGACGTCTACGCCCCGAACCGGAACTTGGGCTTCGGAAAGATTGCCTAAGGTACTGCCGCCCCGCTTATCGGAACGGTTCGCAAAAACCTGAACCGGAACTCCGGCTTTTTTGCAGATCTCCGTAAAGATCGCCCCGGAAAATCCGTCGGACATATACCGCTGTGCGGCGTTATATTTTACCACAACACCGCCGTTCATCACCGGAGCATTTTGTCCGTCGTGCAATTCGGGACGGTTGGGGTGCAAAGCGTGGGCGTTGTCTGCCGAAACTAAGAACGACCGCGCCAACGCGCTTTGCCGAACTCCCTCGTCGGGAAGGATTCGGGCAAGGGCATCTTTCAATAAGGTTCCCGCCGCCCCGGAAAAGGACAAAGAGCCGGTTTCTTCGTTATCAAACAACGCAAAGACCGGGATCACGTTTTCGGGGGATTTTGCAGACAAAAATCCGTCCAAGCAGGTGAAAACACATTCCAAATCGTCCAGTCGGGGGGAGGTTACAAATTCGCCCTTAGGGCCGAAGGTAAATCCTTTACAGCAGGACACCAGGGACAAATCCCAGCCGACGACGTCCGATGCAGAAACCGAAAGTTCCTCTGCCAAAAGTTGTTGCAGATCTGCCTCTTTGTCTCCGAACAGAGGAACCAGATCGCATTTCGGATCTAAAGTCAATCCGTCATTCATGGGGCGAAGATGGGGAGCGGTATTGGGAATCACCGCTATGGGACGGTCAAGATGAAGTAATTTTGCCTTCAATCCGTCGGCGGTGCGCACCATGACCCGGCCTGCCAATCCCAGGGGAACGTCCAACCACGTAGAATGGATTCCCCCGCCGTAAAGCTCCGTATTCAGACGGGTCACAGCCCCCTTTATCGTGGCGTTGGGCTTCAGCCGAAAACAGGGAGAATCCCCATGGACGGCGGAAATACGGAAACAGACCGTCGCCGGATCCACTTGTTCGGGAATCTGGAAAGCCACAAGACCGGTACCGTTACGTACCGTGAACCAACTCCCGGCTCCCATGGGATCGGGATCGGATTGCGCCACGGAAGAATAACCGGATTTGAGCAAAATTTCTTTTACGTTTTCGGCGGCGTGCCAAGCGGTGGGGGTGCGATGGATCAGATCAAGTAACGTTTCAACGTTCATAATAAAAACCCTCTTTTCAGTATTCGGGATAATTTTTTCGGAGATTACGAAGATAGCGGAACGTCTCCCGCTCCCCCTTTTCGTCCAACATCACAAGCCAAGATTCCAATAAATCCGAGGTTTCGGGGTGAATGATACGGGTAGGTTTCGCTCGGAGAAAATAGTCCAAAGGGTGTCGGTCGGTATAATTTTTCCCCTGATAGATTTTGCTGGCGGCAACCCGGTCGCAAAACATTTCCAAAACGAAAACAAAGGGCATTTTGACCGGAGCGCGCTGATGGGTTTGGGGGTTGTAGTCAAACCAATATTCAAAATGATGGCGGTTTCGTCCCTGATGGTGAAGCCACGCCAAGGAATACCCCTTTTCTGCCCGGGCTTTTTCGTTGGGAGATCGCGTTCCCAACCAATTTTTCGCACCCTCGCAAAATTCCGTAGGGGTGTATTTGGAAAGATCGTGCATCAACCCCCGCCAAGGAATCCCTGCCTTGAAACAATGGGAGATCACCTTGTGACGGTGCTTTGTGATGGTATTAAAGTGACGAATTGCGCCGGAAAATGACATGAAACTTCCTCCATGGTCAAAATTTATCTCTGATAGGTCAGATCGTACCATTCGCTTCCCCGCTCGTGAACCCGCAAGGTCAGGGAGGTTTGGGAGATCAGCCAATCTTTCAGGGCAATGCCGTCGGAAATTTCCTCCGGAACAAATACGCCGCATTGAGGGCGGTAGGGGGCGTCGGCATGATAATCCCCGCCGCAGGTTAAAAGTTTTCCGTTAGTCTCGGCGATTTTTCTAATATCGTCAGCCGTACCGTAGTTTTTATGATTGGGGTGGCAGGAAATTTCCACGCCGTCCAGATAATTCAGATCCTGAAGCCGCGGCTGAACCCGATAGGGGTGTGCCTGCACCAAAATCCCGCCGTATTCGTGAACGGTGCGATACAAATCTTCCAAAGAATACAAACACATTCTGGGGTGGTCGGTGACAAAAGACGTAGGAACGCCGTAGACCAAAAGATGGACGTTTTTATCCCATTCCGCCGACACTTCGACTCCGAAAAAGACTTTGACCCCTACGGAATCGCCGTATTCTTTGGCTTTGTAATATTCTTCCAAATATTTTTGACCAAAGGATTCGTATTCGTCGTTGGCAACGTAAGAACTGACGTAATGATTGGTCAGAACGATTCCGCCGATGCCGGTTTCTTTCGCCCGGTCGATGATCGGCTCATACCCCACCCGGCAACAGGTACTGATTCCCCCAGAATGGGCGTGCAAATCTACTAAAATCACAATACTTTCTCCATATTAACCAAGTAAAACCTCTTTATTGGTTCCATAGAAAATGTCGTCTTTCCCCGACATCATCTGACAGAATTCCTCAAATCTATCCCAATCATCCCGTATATCAAACTCGTAAGCGTGCCCCCAAATATAAAAAATTTGAGGAATATCGGGCTTCATAGCAAGGAATTTTTCCCCTAACGCAAACATTTCGTCCATTTCCCGATGATGATATACCGTGGGATTGAATCGGTAAAGATTTTCCTGGGGAGCAAAGGAATGGGTACTGACAATCGTGCGACAATATTTTGTTCCGGTATTTTCCCGAATCAACTTTGCCACTCGCTCATCGTTATTTTCTCCCCCGCCGGGATAAGCGAATCCAACCACTTCGTATCCTGCAAGTTCGGACAACCGAAGACGGTCTTCTTCCACCTGTCGAATTACTTCCCCATCGCTCTGTACCGCGGGAAGCCAAGGGTGCGTTAACGTATGCCCTGCAATTTCATGCCCGGCGTAAATACGAGAAACATCCGCAACCATATTTTTGTTATGAGAGACGACTTTTCCGTCTCTCACAAGCGTTGCTTCTTTTCCAAGCAACTCAAAATTCAGGTTAAAGGTTGCCTTTAATCCGTATTTGTGAAACAGCTCCGCCAACCGGATATCCTGCGTAACACCGTCGTCATAACTGAATGTAATCGCTTTCATTTTTCCTTGAAACATTGTAAGTTCCTTCTTCCTTTTATATTTCTAAAATTGACTTTGAGAGACAAAACCATCTATCACCACACAAAGGGAATCAACCGATATTTTACCTTTTTCTTATAAGAATCGTAACCCTCAAGCCCCGCGACCAGAACCGCTTCTTCGTTGAAAATCCGCAGAACGATTACGACGATATAAAATCCAAACGGAAGGACTCCCCAAAAAGAACCGAGAATGAGGGGCATGGGCAAAAACAGGAACAACGTCGCCAAATACATGGGGTGACGGACGATGCCGTACAATCCGGTACTGACTACGACCTGATGTTCCTGAACCTCGACGGTGCGGGACAGATAAGCGTTTTCCCGCATCACCTCAGCGTACATTCCGTAGCCGAACAGGAATAAAATTGATGACAAAACAACAAGCCAAAGAGGAACTTCAGACCAACCGAAACGAAAGTCGAAGGAAGATACCACAAATCCGATGGGAAAAATCAACCCGGAAAGGGCGATCACCCCCTGCTGCGTTTTCTCTTTTTCTTTGTTGTTCAGGCGTTTTTCCAGCAATGCAGGGGCTTTTACGAAAAGCACGATTCCCATTGCCAGCATAGGAACGAACAACAACGCAAGCAACAGCCACCCGCCGGGATAATTCAGCGTCCACGCAGGCAAAAACAAAAGCCCGCCTATGCAAACGAACCCGGCAATGAATTTCAAAATACCATCGAGCAACAATTTCATAGCGACAGATCCTTTCTTGTAAGGCATACGAGACTTTCCACGTGTCCTGTCCTTGGGAACATATCGTAAGGAGTAACATCACCCGGCACGTACGTATCCCGAAGCAACGCCAGATCCCGGGCTTGGGTGGAGGGGTTACAAGAGATGTAGATGATTTTTTCGGGTGCGATTTGTTTCAGGGCGTCGATAGTGTCGGGCGAAAGCCCTTTGCGGGGAGGGTCGACGATGACGGTAGTGGGTTTTTCGGGCAGAGAGGCGATGATTTCCAAAGTTTTGGACGCATCACCCACGAAAAATTGTGCATTTTCAATGCCGTTTAATGTTGCGTTTTGTTTGGCATCTTCAATGGCTTCGGGGACCACCTCGATGCCGATGAGTTTCTTGACTTTATTGGCGCAGGTCAACCCGATGGTTCCGATTCCGCAATACAGGTCGAGCAAAATATCGTCGGGCGAAAGGCACGCGGTGGCGTCGGCATAAATTTGTTCCGCCTGCCGGGTATTGACCTGATAGAAAGAACGAGGAGAAATGGCGAATTTCACGCCGTTCATAGTATCGTAGATTCGTTCATTTCCAGACAAAAGGGAAAAACGGTCGCCGAAAATCACGTTGGTTTTTTTGGCGTTAAAATTGAGCCAAAGGCTCTTGATTTGAGAGAATTTTCCCAAAGTTTCCATCAATTTTTCTTTCGCCGGTATTTCTTTTCTTCCCCCGGCGTTGACGGTAAGGCATACCATGATTTCCCCGGTGTGATACCCCCGGCGCAAAAACAGATGACGGACAAGTCCTTTGCCGGTGGTTTCATCGTAGGCAGGAACTTTATTTTCTGCAATCCACGTTTCCACCGCCTTAACGATGGGGGCAAACTCCGGGTGTCCGGCGGCGCAATAGGAGACGGGAACCACCCGATGGGAGTGTAGGGAATAAAATCCGAATTTTCCCTCGGTAGACAAGGGCAACTGCAATTTGTTCCGATAACCGGATTCTTCAGGCGATGCAACGCAATCGTTGACCGTGATTTGCCCCGGATAATTCAATTTATACGCCTGCTTGACGGCGTTGGTTTTATATCCCAATTCGGCGGCGTAAGACACGTGATGGAAGGCACAACCCCCGCATTTTTCCGCCACGGGACAAGCTGAGGAAATGCGGTGGGACGAGGAGATTTCGACCTTGTCCAAAATGGCGACGGCGTAATTTTTCAGCACCTTAATGATCCGACATTGCACCGTATCGCCCACGGCGGCGGCACGAACGAAGAGAGGAAAACTTCTCCCCCCTTGGTCGATGTGTCCGATTCCGGCACCGTCAAAGGTCATATCGGTAATTTGCACCGTGACCAAATCGTTTTTCTTCATGCGCCTGCAATCCCCCATTTTATAATATATCTATTTTACCATATTGAAGATAGAATGTCAAGCAAATTCAAGGATTTCCAAAGCATTTTGAAGAAAAAATATGGGGCAGAATCCGAACAATTCCCGAATTTTTTCATCTTTTACGACATAGGGGTTGACAAAGTTATAAAGATTGAGATATAATGAAATATTATAAGACGCATCAATGCTCCGAAAGGACTTTTGACTATGAGCAAAACCTACATTCCCGAAAACTACCGCGCCGAGCTGGACCTGTACGATACCCAGACCGCCATCGGCAGCATCAAGGAGATCTTTATCGGTCATCTGAGCCGTGCCTTGCATCTGCGCCGGGTAACTGCCCCTTTGTTCGTTGATCCGAAAATGGGGTTAAACGACGATCTGAACGGAATCGAACGCCCGGTTTCTTTCGACATTCCCTCCGCAAAAAAAGACGGACAGGTGGTGCACTCCCTTGCAAAATGGAAGCGCATGGCATTGCACCAATACGGATTTCGGGTGGGCAAAGGACTATATACCGACATGAACGCCATTCGCCGGGACGAGGAATTGGACAATCTTCACTCGGTCTACGTAGACCAGTGGGATTGGGAAAAGGTCATCACCGCCGATTGCAGAACGGTAGAATACTTGAAATCCACCGTCCAATCCATCGTTAACGCCATCGTTGCCACCAGCCACGACCTGCGGGTACGCTTTCCCCAGATCAAAACGGTGTTGAATCCGGAAGTGACCTTCGTCACGTCCCAGGAGTTGGAAGATTTATATCCGGACATGACGGCAAAGGAACGGGAATATGCCATTACCAAAGAGCATAAGACCGTATTTATCATGCAGATCGGAGACGTTCTGAAATCGGGCAAAAAGCACGACGGCAGAGCGCCCGACTACGACGATTGGACGCTGAACGGCGACATTTTATTCTGGCACGAACCTTTAAACTGCGCCGTTGAGATTTCTTCCATGGGGATCCGGGTAGACGGAAAATCCATGGACGAACAATTAAAGAAAGCCGGTTGCGATAACCGAAGAGATCTTCTCTTCCACAAAATGGTGCTGGAAAACCGTCTGCCCCTGACCATCGGCGGCGGGATCGGTCAATCCAGACTTTGTATGTTGCTTTTGGGCAAGGTTCACGTGGGAGAAGTTCAGGTTTCCCTGTGGGACGAAGAAACCTTGCAGATCTGCCGGGATCACGGCGTAGAATTACTGTAACAACACGACTTTATCAGATATTGGAGGACGTAACATGGAATATATCCCCGAACTGTTCGGCTCGATGGTATTCAATGACGCCGCAATGGAAAAATATCTCCCGAGAGAGATTTACGAAGAATTAAAAAAGACCGTCAAGGAAGGGCTGCCCTTGGACAAAAAAATTGCCGATTCGGTCGCGGACGGCATGAAACAATGGGCACTGGAACAGGGCGCGACCCACTATTGCCATTGGTTCCAACCCATGACCGGAACCACGGCAGAAAAGCACGATTCCTTCATCAATCCCATCGGAGAAGGCAAGCTTGCTTTGGAATTCCGGGGGAAAGAACTGATCAAGGGCGAATCGGACGCCTCATCCTTCCCCAACGGAGGACTGCGTTCCACCTTTGAAGCCCGTGGCTATACGGCATGGGATCCCACCTCTTACGCTTTTATCAAAGATCATACCCTGTGTATCCCCACCGCATTCTGTTCCTACGGAGGACAGGTGCTGGATAAAAAGACCCCCTTACTGCGTTCCGTGGAGGCTCTGAACGCCCAAGCCATGCGGATTTTACGGTTGTTCGGCAACACTTCCACCATTCGGGTCGATACTACCGTCGGAGCGGAACAGGAATATTTTTTGATCGACGAATCCATGTACGAAAAGCGCAAGGACTTGATTCTGTGCGGTCGTACCCTGTTCGGCGCAAAGCCCCCCAAGGGACAGGAATTGAACGATCATTATTTCGGAACGATTAAACCGCGGGTTTCTCAATTCATGGAAGCCTTGAACCGGGAACTGTGGAAGTTGGGAATTCCCGCAAAAACCGAACATAACGAAGCTGCCCCCTCCCAGCACGAACTGGCACCGGTCTTTGAATCGGCAAATCAAGCCACCGACCACAACCAGATCACCATGGCGGTCATGAAGAAATTGGCGCCCCAATTCGGATATGCTTGCTTGTTACACGAAAAACCCTTTGAAGGGGTCAACGGAAGCGGCAAACACAACAACTGGGCAATCTCCACCAACGAAGGAGAAAACCTGCTGAAACCCGGCAAAAAACCGGCAGAAAACAAGCAATTTTTGTTATTCTTGACGGCGGTCATCGCCGCGGTGGACAAGCATCAGGATCTGCTCCGGATTTCCGCCGCATCTGCCAATAACGATAACCGCCTGGGGGGACACGAAGCCCCGCCCGCCATCATTTCCATGTATCTGGGAAGCGAATTGTGTGAGATTCTCGACACCATCGAGCACGGCGACCGCTACAGCCAACACGGAAAAGTCGTGATGGAATCGGGAGTCGACGTTCTGCCCCGGTTCTCTCAGGATACCGCAGACCGGAACCGTACTTCCCCCATGGCTTTCACCGGAAACAAGTTTGAATTCCGTATGCTGGGCTCTTCCGCGTCGGTGGCGGAAACCAATATCATCATGAACACCATCGTGGCAGACACCTTGTGCGATTTTGCCGACGAATTGGAAGATGCGAAGGATTTCGACGCCGCATTGGAAGAACTGCTTCGCAAAACCATTCGCAATCACCGTCGGATTTTGTTCAACGGCGACAACTATTCGGAAGAATGGGTGAAAGAAGCGGAACAACGCGGACTTCTCAACATTCCTTCCACCAACGAAGCCTTACCTCGGCTGACCGACGAAAAGAACGTCAAACTCTTTGAAAAGCATAAAGTCTTTACGGAACAGGAATTAATTTCCCGCCGGGAAATTTTGCTGGGCGAATATTCCAAGATCATCAACATCGAAGGGCAAACTTTGGTGGAAATGGTTCGTCGGGAAATTTTGCCCGCCGTCATTCGGTATACCTCTACCCTTTCCAAAGCCGTGTTGCAGAAAAAACAGTTGGGCATTCAGACCGAACCGGAACTGGGGCTTTTGACCCGCCTTTCCGATCACGCGAAAGAATTGTCCGAGCAAAACGCCGCCCTAGAACAGGAACTGGAAACAGCAAAATCCATGAACGAATCCGCCAAAGAAAAGGCAGACGTCTATCGCAACGTAATCTTTGCCCGTATGGGAGTGATCCGCAAGATCATCGACGCCATCGAGCCGGACGTGGACGCTACGGTCTGGCCCTATCCCACCTATACGGACATTCTGTTCTATTGTGATTGATCATGCTGAAATACTATAAGATCACCCGCATTGAGGGAGAATACGCCTATTTGCAAGACGAATCTTCCCCGGAAACGGAGGAACTGTTTATCGCCCTTGCATTGTTGCCCTTTGGGTGCGACGTTGGAACGCGGCTGAAATGGGAAAATTTCCTCTACGAGATTCTGTAATGGAAGAACTTCCGAAATTCTGACATAATTCCGTTCTTCATTTCTCTATAATTTGTGTTAGAATGGTCATATAAATCCAAGACAGGTGGTGAACCCTTTGAAACGTTTGATGTTTATCTACAATCCGAAAGCAGGAAAGGCAAAAATCCGCACGTTTCTGGCGGATATTGTGGAGATCTTCGACAAAGCCGACTATTCCGTAACCGTCCGCCCGACCCGCAGAAAAGGGGACACTGCCCGATTTTTGACCCGCTACGGAGAAAACTTCGATCGCATCGTGATCAGCGGCGGAGACGGAACGCTGAACGAAGCTCTTTCAGGGATTCGCATGGCGGAAGAAAAGGGAATGAAGATTCCGGAATTGGGTTATATTCCCACCGGATCTACCAATGATTTTGCCTTAAGCCTCGGAATTCCCACCGACCCGGTTCGAGCCGCACAGGTCGCCGCCACCGGGGAGATTTTCCCCTGCGATTGCGGAACTTTTAACGGTCACCCCTTCGCCTACGTCGCCGCTTTCGGAGCGTTTACAAAAGTATCTTATACCACCCCCCAGCAATCGAAAAATTCTCTGGGACACCTTGCGTATATTTTGGAAGGGATCAAATCTCTTCCCCAAATCAAAGGAATTCCCTTTACCGTCCAAACCGATCGGGAGACCTTTTCGGGAAGTTATCTCTACGGAATGGTGTCCAATTCCAATTCGGTGGGGGGATTTAACGGGATTTACGGGAAAGAGAGCGTTGCCCTCAACGACGGATTTCTGGAAGTGCTTTTGATCAAAGAACCCAAGACCTTAGCGGAACAAAGCGAGTTGATGTCCGACCTGCTTCGGGCAAACCTACAATCCCGGCATATCGTCGCCCTAAAGACCCAGAAAATCTCCTTTATTTCCGACACGAACGTTCCTTGGACGTTGGACGGAGAATTCGGAGGAGAACCCAACGCCGCGGAAATTTTGGCGGTCAAAGAGGCCTTCCGAGTCGCAGTTCCTCCAAAAGAACTGTTCGTACAACCCGCACTGAAATAAAACCGTATCAAAAACAAATTTCCTTTAGATAAAAAAACAGGGCAGAGAACGTAAAACCATTCTCTGCCCTGTTTTTTTATCTTTTTATTCCTGTTCTTTTTTGTGCCGGAGCAATCCGATCAGCGTAAGAGCTCCGCAGAAGACCACCGCAATGACGATAGAGATCAAGGCGATCATTCCCGTAGAGGGAGGCGTTTTCTCACCCGGCTTCGAGGTGGAAGAAATCACCGTAGAAGCCACGCTTCCGGAGGATTCCGCATTGGAAGTGTCCGTTGCATCGGTCACGTCAGTCACGTCGGTTTCGGTTCCGGTGGAAGAATCCGAAATTGGAAAATTCGTTTCCGTATCGGTCAATTCTTCCGTATCGGTGGTATCCGACTGAGTCCCGGTGTCCGTATCGGTCTTGGTAGAAGTATTCTTCGACGATGTTTTTGTAGATGTTTTTGTCGACGTCGTGTCCGTCTTTGTAGAAGTGGACGTATTTACCGGAATATCCGTATCGGTTACCGGCGGTTTATTCACGGTGGACGTGGAAGAAATAGTATCGGTCGATGTATCGGTGGGTTTTTGGGTCGAAGAGGTGGAAGACGACGAACCACCACCATCGGTGGACTGGGTTTTCAGGGTGACGGTTACCGGAGCGGGGGCAGTACGTTCGATTTGCGTTGATCCCGCTGCAAAATCCGAAATTGTGAGAGAAATTTTCACACTGGAAGCGGAACTGTTTTTCACTTCAAACGGTATGGTAAGCGTTGAAGCAGACGCAACCGGAACGACCGCAATTCCATTTACTTTGTATGTTCCGGTGGAATTTCCTGCAGCCGTATTCGAAACAACCATAGCACCTGCGGAATGAGTCGCATCGGAGGCTTGCACGGCAGTATGGTCATAAGAAATCGAAAATAAAAACGTATTCCAAGACGTTTCCGGAATATTTATCGTCAAAGTAAATTTATTGTCGGAAACCGTACTTGCAGACATGGAAAACGAAACCGCAGCATTTGTAGATACGGAGGTGCACACGAATAACGATACGCAAATTCCAATGCATACAAAAAGGGCGGAAACGCGCTTCCATAAAACTAAAAATTTCGTCATAAACCTATTCCTTTCCAAATTATCCTTCTACGGGAAAAACTTCGATCATATCAACGAGATACTGCATGATTAACAATGCATCATACATCGAAACTTCCGTTCCACCGGAAGTACTTGCAGCAAACCTTTGATACTCTTCCAACTCTACCAAATCCACAAGATATTGCATTACCAACAACGCATCATACATATCAACGCCGTTTCCGGTCAAATCCCCATATTGGAAGGGATTTTTCTCGTTGGACAGGTACACCACCGGAGAAGACAGGGCAAAGGGGGTGTAGGAAACCAAGGCTTTGCCATTGGTGTCGGTCAAGGTGTTGAGGCACAAATGATAGCCGGTTTTTGCCTTGGCAAGATCTTTGACCGCAAAGGTGAAAAATACTACCGAGCCGGCATAGTACGTCATGTTGCAATCCTTCCAGCCGACCACCGCAACGAAATTGCAATATCCGGCTTGGTTGGATTGGGCAACGTCTCTCGAAGCAGAGAGAAGGTCGAACCCCTTTTCCTGAGCTTTTGCCCGGGCGGCAACCACTTTTCCGCCCTCAGTAACCGAGATCAAGGTCATGGCAGAAGGATCAAATTGAATCCCGCCGTCAAACTCCGTCCAGCGCAATCCGTGAGTATAGACCTCCACGGTAAGAGTGGTTTTCTCTGAATTGAACACCGGGCGCATATAAATAGAAGGAATCGTCGCCGCGGTAGAAGTGATTCCCGAAAAGAGCCCAAAGGAAAGGAGAAAGACCAAAACGAAAGATAATATTCTTTTCATCTCATTCCTCCTTCTTTTCGTTGGTTAATTCCGGGGATTGCCCCGTCAAATAGGAAAGGATTGCCATAATGTCTGCCCGATCTACCGTTCCGCTTCCGTCCAGATCCCCGCCCTCTTTTTGGCGATCGGTCAGGGGAACTTCTTGGGCTCGCGCCAAAATTCCGGCGTCGGTGGCGTTGACAACGTTGTCCGCGTTCAGATCCCCTCGAGGCAACAGAATCATGGGGAAAGAAATCGATTGATCCCCAACGGTGACGGTGGCGGTATATTTTCCCTCTTCCGGGGGAGAATAGGTTATCCCATAGGAAGAAGATTCCACCGGTTTTAAGGTCATATCCTCCTGCAACAGAGAGACGGTAACCGACGATAAATTCACCGGAACGCCGTAGTAAGAATAAAACCGATCCTTTGGAACGTCAACGGAAAGAACCTGTCGCGTATATTCCAAAAAGACCCAACCGGTCTTTTCTTCGTACTGAACCTTTCCCCATTCCCTGGAAATTTCCGTAACGTTCAACAGGGTTTTATGGGGAATTAACGCCAACGTTTCCGAATCCGTATTCGACTGGGAGCGAAGCCGTAACGTCGAACCGGGAAGATCGACCCGAACCTGCCCCAACTGATGCAGAGGGACGGCGGGGGTCTCGGAAGTCACAGGGGGAACGTATGTCCCGACAGATTCAGGATATTCCGTGGGCATATGAATATATTCAATGCCGCAGGATTGGTAATAATTCGTAAATTTTTCCCACGTCCAGTACCAGCAATCGACCCGGCAGGGAACGCCGGTGTTGGCGTGATAGAGATACATTCCGTTTTCATCGGTGGAAAGGACGATAAACGAGTGTTTTTTGCTCCCCGGAATCCGCACGTTTGCGCCGGTTTTCACGTCTTTGAACAACGCTTTGACGTTTTCTACCGTCATCTGATTCGGCTTCAAAGAGCCCAGCGAATAAAATTTATCTTTGTTTTCCGGGTATTCCGTCGCCCGGTCGATGAATCCGAAGATCTTATAAAACATATAATGGGCAAACCCCATACATTGGCAGGAATAAAGGCGCACCAACGCATTGTTTTTTTCGGGGTCGTTGTAGTCGGAAATGCAATCGCACCCGCCGAAAAAACTGCATTTATTGTGACAGGTACAAGGTTCTCCGGTGTAGGAAAAGTACGATCCCACGGGGAATTCGGAAAAGACCACGTCCAACCGCCGGGCAACGTAAGCGTTATCGGTGTAATCCCCGCCGATTCCTTCGATTCCTTTGATCGTCTCTTGGGTTACAGCGTGAAACCTATGGGGAAAAAGCGGAAGAAACAGGGCAGAAACAACCAACGTCAGAACCAAAACGATGCTGACGATTCCCCGAAAAATGCGATGACAGTCGGTCATTTTTGCGCCCCCTCTCCGACTCTTCTCTCTTATTCACTTATTCTCATTATAACAAGCAATTCTCCCTCTGTCAACAAATTTCGGATAAAAGTCACATTTTTTTTGCCGAATTACACCTATTTTGGAGGAAATATATGGAACCGACACCGAAAATGTCGAAAAAAGAAGGGATTCCTTTGTACCGGGTTTTGCAATTATTCCGAGACGCGCAAGTGGGAGCCTTTGCCGCCCAAGCCGCTTTTTTCGTGTTACTTTCCGCCATGCCCTTTTTGGTGTTTCTCACGGCGGTATTGCATTACGTTCCTTGGACGGAACAAGATCTGGTGTCCATTTTGCCCTTGGCGTTGGGAGAAGAAATTTTGGGGTTGTTCCCCGAAACGTCTCCCACGGTAGCGGTGCTTTCCCTGTCGGCGGTGACGGCGTTGTGGTCGGCGTCAAGGGGGATCGTGGCGTTGACAAGGGGATTGAACCGAATGTACGGACTGACCGAAACCCGAAACTATTTTCTGCTTCGATTTTTTGCTTTGGCGGAAACGTTGATCTTGGAAATTGCCTTGATCTGTACCTTAGGAGGCGCGGTGCAAGGGGAAGCCTTGGGAACGGCGGCGGGCACGGACGGACTTTGGAGGGAAATCTTTCGCACGACCGGAGGATTTCTTCTTTTGACGGCGTTTTTTCTTTTTCTCTACACCGTATTGCCCGATCATTCCACCAGCACCCTTCGTCAGTTGCCCGGAGCCGTGGGAGCTGCCATCGGCTGGATTTTATTTACGGAAGGCTATTCGGTCTACGTAGAAAAAATTGCGAATTTTCCCCGCCTATACGGAGCATTATCCAACGTGGCGATGCTGATGCTTTGGTTGTGGCTTTGTTTGTGTATTCTGTTCCTCGGAGCACTTCTCAACCGATTGTTGTCGCTGATGCCATAGAAGTTGTGACGTTTTTCCAAGAAAATATCTTTTTGGTTGACAAACGTTTTATTTTCAAGTATAATAAATGTAGTATTAAAAATAAGCGAAAGGAGGGCGGTTTTGTGAAGTCCATCAACGTCACGTTTAATCAACAACTGAAAAAAACCACCATGGAATCCCTTTCCGCCGTCCTTCCCATCACCTTTATCGTCCTTGCCCTGAGTATTTTTATCGTTCCCCTGAAAGTGGGCACCGTCGCCATGTTTTTTGCTGGGGCGGTCATGCTGATCATCGGCATGGGAATGTTCCAATTGGGAGCAGAAATGGCGATGAGCCCCTTGGGAGAAGGAATTGGGGTACAGATCGCAAAATCCAAGACCTTGTTTTTGGCGGCGCTGGTCGGCTTTTTGATGGGATTTCTTATCACCATTGCCGAACCGGATCTGCAGGTATTGTCCAATCAAGTGCCGGCAATTCCCAACCTGACCTTGATTTTGACCGTCGCCGTGGGGGTGGGAATTTTCCTCGCTTTAGCGGTGTTGAGAATCGCCCTGAAAATTGACCTTTCCATTCTTTTAATGATCTTATACGTAGGGATTTTAATCCTCTCCTTCTTCGTTCCCGGAGAATTCCTTGCCGTCGCCTTCGATTCGGGCGGAGTTACCACCGGGCCGATGACCGTACCCTTCATCATGGCGATGGGGGTTGGGCTTTCCGCCATGCGTGGCGACCGGGACGCCGCCAGCGACTCCTTCGGACTTGTGGCTCTTTCCAGCGTCGGCCCTATTTTGGCGGTCATGATCTTGGGATGTTTTTATCGTACGGGAGATACGGCCTACGAATCCACCGTGGTCCCCGAAGTGGAAACCATGAAAGACGTCACCTCCGCTTTTGCCGTGGAAATCCCCCATTTTATTAAAGAAGTTCTGATTTCTCTGCTGCCTATTTTGGTCGTATTCTTACTGTTTCAACTTATCAGCCGCAGATACCACAGACGCCAATTTTTAAGAATTTCCGTGGGCTTTGGCTATACCGCCATCGGTCTGGTCTTGTTCCTGTGCGGCGTCAACGTGGGATTTGCCCCCGTGGGAAGCCAGTTGGGAAGCGAATTGGCTGCCGGAGGACAAAAATGGCTTTTGATTCCCATTGGAATGTTGATCGGATATTTTATCGTCAAGGCAGAACCTGCCATTCAGATCTTAAATAAACAGGTTCAATCGGTAACCGACGGCATTATTTCCGCAAAATCCATGAATCTTGCCCTCTCGGTGGGGGTTGCGGTCAGTATCGGCCTTGCCATGTTCCGGATTCTGTCCGGAATTTCCATTCGTTGGATCGTCATTCCCGGTTATTTGATCGCCCTTGTACTGTCTCGGTTCGTACCGAAGATCTTCGTCGGTATCGCCTTCGACTCCGGCGGCGTTGCCAGCGGACCGATGACTTCCACCTTTTTACTTCCCCTTTGCATCGGCGCTTGCACCAGCGTTGGAGGAAACGTCATGACCGACGCCTTTGGCGTGGTGGCGCTGGTGGCAATGACCCCCCTCATCGCCATTCAGCTGATGGGTCTCGTCTTTCAGATCAAAACAGCCCGTCAGCGGAAGCTGGCTTCCCTCTATGTCCTGCCCGATGACAGCGACATGATCGTGGATTTTGAGGAGGTGTACGCGTAAATGAGCAATAGAAACGCCTATCAGCTCTTGGCGCTGATCACCACCCATAAGCTGGCGGATAAGGCCGAGCCCATCTTTAAAAAGACCCGCCTCCCCCTCCAGTACCGCTTCACCGCCGAGGGCACAGCCCCCAGCGAGATGATCGACATGCTGGGTCTCGGCAGCGTGGATAAGTCCATGCTGCTGAGTATGATCCCCAAGGGCGCAGCAGAGGACTTGAT
>JAZUMQ010000008.1:0-51599 GCA_045603745.1 Eubacteriales bacterium
TTAATGTCCTCCTGATGTGTTTATTTTTTCGTAACTGGCAGGTCACGATTTGATTATAACACATCAGGAGTTTTTCTTCAATGTTCATCGGCAATAGCCTATATTGAACCACGCGACTATCGCGTGGTTTTCTATATACAAAAACTCCCCATCGTCCAAACGGCTGATGGGGAGTTGTTCCTTTGTGAAGAAAAATCAGATAATACCCTGTGCGATCATCGCATCGGCAACCTTTTCAAAGCCGGCAATGTTAGCACCTGCGATCAGGTCGCCTTCCATACCGTACTTCTTGGCGGCTTCGTAGGAGTTTTTGTAGATGTCAGCCATGATCTGATAAAGTTTCGCATCGACTTCTTCTGCAGTCCAACTGTAGCGCATGGAGTTCTGGCTCATTTCCAGACCGGAAACGGCAACACCACCGGCATTAACAGCCTTGGAAGGAGCGATAACAACGCCGTTTTCTTTCAGATAAGCAACAGCATCGGCAGTGGTGGGCATATTTGCGACTTCAGCGTAATATTTCACACCGTTTGCAACGATATTTTTCGCATCTTCGATACGAACTTCGTTCTGGGTTGCACAAGGCATACAAATGTCAACCTTTTGCTCCCAGGGTTTCTTACCGGCAAAGAAAGGAACGCCGAATTTATCCGCATAATCCTGAACTTTATCCCGACCGGAAGCACGCATTTCCAAAAGGAAGTTAATCTTTTCGTCGGTCACAACGCCGTCAGCATCGTAAACGTAGCCGTCGGGACCGGAAATCGTAACAACCTTACCGCCCAATTCGGCAACCTTCTTGGCAGTACCCCAAGCAACGTTACCAAAACCGGAGATTGCGAAGGTCTTGCCCTTCACTTCTTCGCCGAAGGTCTTAAGCATTTCGACAACATAGTAAACCGCGCCGAAACCGGTGGCTTCCGGACGAATCAAAGAACCGCCGAAAGAACGGCCTTTTCCGGTCAAAACGCCGGTAAATTCGTTGCGCAGTCTCTTGTACTGACCGAACATATAACCGACTTCACGGGCGCCGACACCGATATCGCCGGCGGGAACGTCGGTATCTGCACCGATATGTTTGGCAAGTTCCGTCATAAACGCTTGGCAGAACCGCATGATTTCACCGTCACTCTTACCGCGGGGATCGAAGTCGGAACCACCCTTACCGCCGCCCATAGGAAGACCGGTAAGGCTATTTTTAAAGGTTTGTTCAAAGCCGAGGAATTTCATAATGGAATAGTTAACGGAAGGATGGAACCGAATTCCGCCCTTATAAGGACCGATTGCGGAGTTGAATTGAATTCTGTAACCGCGGTTAACTTGAACTTTTCCGTTATCGTCCACCCAAGACACACGGAAGCTGATTTGCCGTTCCGGCTCGACCATACGTTCAATCACGCCGGTCTGCTCAAATTTGGGATTCTGTTCGATTACAGGTTCGAGAGATTCCAAAACTTCGTAAACCGCCTGCAGAAATTCAGGTTCACCGGGATTGCGCTTCTTAACGTTTTCAAAGACGTCATTCAAATATTTGCTCTTGAAGCTCATTGATGTTACCTCCATACATTTGATGGAATAATTATATACCTTCCGACGACAAAAATCAAGTATTTATGAAAAAATATACAAAATGTTCCGATTTTTCCCATAAGGTTAAAATCGAAAAACTTAATTTTCGAACAAATTGATAAAAATATGAAACGCAAAGCGAAACAAAAAGTAAAATCTATTGCTTTTCCTCGGCATTTGTTGTATAATAAGGTATAATTATAGATTTTAGTATGTACGTCGAGAAACAGAAAGAATACGGAGGATTCAAACATTATGGCAGATGCACAGGAAAACAGAAAAAAGGCCCTTGAAACGGCGCTGAGCCAAATCGAAAAAACTTTTGGTAAAGGTTCGGTTATGACTCTGGGGCAAAACTCAACTCTGAGTGTGGAAAGCATTTCCACCGGCTCCTTTGGATTGGATCTCGCCCTTGGGGTTGGCGGAATTCCCAAAGGACGCATTACCGAGATTTACGGACCGGAAAGTTCCGGTAAAACCACCGTTGCCCTTCACACCATTGCGGAATGTCAAAAGGCAGGCGGTACTGCGGCATTTATCGACGCAGAGCACGCCCTCGACCCCGTTTACGCCGCTGAATTGGGTGTAGACGTGGATTCTCTTCTCGTTTCTCAGCCGGATAATGGGGAGCAGGCTTTGGAAATCACCGAAACTCTGGTGCGTTCCGGTGCGGTAGATATTATCGTTGTGGACTCGGTAGCGGCATTGGTGCCCAAAGCCGAGATCGAAGGCGATATGGGAGATTCTCACGTGGGACTACATGCCCGCATGATGTCTCAGGCATTGCGGAAACTGGCGGGAATTATTTCCAAAACAAAATGTATCTGTATCTTTATCAACCAGTTACGTTCCAAAATCGGCGTTATGTACGGTCCTACGGAAGTCACCACCGGAGGTAACGCCTTAAAATTCTACGCATCTGTCCGTCTCGACGTTCGCAGAATTGAGACGTTGAAAAACGGTACGGAAGCCTACGGTTCCCGCACCCGCGTTAAAATTGTGAAGAATAAAGTCTCCCCTCCTTTCCGTGAAACCGAATTTGATCTGATCTACGGAAAAGGAATCTCTCGCTCCGGTGAAATGCTGGACTGTGCGGTAAAACTTGGAATTCTTCAAAAATCCGGCGGTTGGTTCTCTTACGGTGAAGAACGACTGGGGAACGGTCGGGAAAATATCAAAAAAATGATCGAAACCGACGAAGCGTTGGCTACTCGTTTGGAAAAAGACCTATATGACAAACTCCACGGCAATGAAGCCGCAGTGGAAGAAGTTACAAAATCTTCCCGCCAACCGAAAACCGCTACGGAAAAATCCGCAAACATTAATATTTCCGCAGACGATTTTGAAGAATAATTATGGTTCTGATCACTGATATTCTCCCTTACAGAAGAACAAAATTGTTTGAAATTCATTCGGAAAACGGATTGGAATTTGTTGCAAACGAAAAATTTCTGAACGAAAACGACATTCTTCTCTATTCCGAATTTGAAGATAATGATTTTGAGTTACTTCGGGCAAAAGCTCACTTGTTGGACGGAATCCGTAAGTGTGTAGATATTCTGAGCCGGAAGGATTATTCCCAAAAAGAGTTGCTCCGAAAATTATGCGACAAGGGGATTCCGGAAGATGCCGCAATAGGCGCAATCAAATACATGACGGATCATGGCTATCAAGACGATTATCGCTATGCAAAGCGATTGGCAGAATTGGGAGCAAACTCCTACGGTCGCCGCAGAGTGGAACAAATGCTTTATACCCATGGCATTGATCGAGAAACCATTCGTCAAGTGAGCGATGAAGTATTCGACAATGGACCTGCCCAAACAGGAAAATTAGATGAAATTCTCGGAAAAGCCGCAAAGGGTAAAGATTTGCACGATCCGGCTCAAAAGAATAAAATCTTTGCGAAATTAACGCGATTGGGGTACGGATCTTCCGAAATTTCTGCCGCATTCGCCCGCTATGACGAACTTAGAAAGGACGAAACCTTTTGAAAATAGGAATGATCGCACTGGGGTGTGCAAAAAACCGCATTGATGCGGAGATGATGTTGCAAAAACTCAGTGACGAAGAATTTGAAATTTGTCCGGATCTTTCGGAATGTGATGCGGTTGTGGTACATACTTGTACTTTCATTGAAGCCGCAAAATCCGAATCCATTGCGGCAATTCTCGACGTTGCTGCATATAAAGAAACAGGAAAGTTAAAACGGTTAATCGTCACAGGCTGTCTTGCACAACGGTATCAAGACGAAGTATTAAAACTTCTGCCGGAAGTAGACGCGTGCCTCGGTTCCCGAAGTTTTGACAAAATTGTAGAAGCCCTTCGTTCCGAGAACGTATATACAGAATACAAACCTCTTTCCTGTTGCCCTCCGGAATATGACCGAATGCTGACGACCGGAAACAAATCGGTTTATCTTCGGATTGCGGAAGGTTGTTCAAATCATTGCTCTTACTGTGTTATTCCTTCGGTACGGGGAGAATTTATGCCCCGGTCATACGATTCTGTTATGTCAGAAGCGCGAAAACTTGCCGAAGGCGGTGCAGTAGAGATTAATTTGATTGCACAGGACACCACAAAGCACCCGGACTTATGCCGCTTGATTCAGGATATTGCAAAAATCGAATCGGTACATTGGATTCGGATTCTCTACTGTCGTCCGGAAGAAATCACCGACGAATTGTTACAGACCATGGCGCAGGTCAAAAAATGCGTACCGTATATCGACGTTCCTCTGCAACACGCCTCGGGTCGGATCTTAAAAAAGATGAACCGTTCCGGAGACGATTGTTCCTTGACGGAGCTAATTTCCCACATTCGGGAAATTCTTCCTGACTGTAGCATAAGAACGACCTTTATCACCGGATTCCCTACAGAAAACGAAGAAGATTTTGAAATCCTCTGCAATTTTGTAAAAACCAACCGATTCGCAAACCTTGGAGTTTTCCCCTATTCCAGAGAAGAAGGAACTCCGGCGGGACGAATGCGAGGACAAATTGACGAAGAAATCAAACAACGTCGTGCCGACCTTGTAATGGAAATTCAACACGAACTTCTAAGAAAAACCAACAAACCTTTGATTGGAAAAACGGTAGAAGTACTTTGCGAAGGACAGCGAAACGATGGTAAATACGTGGGCAGAGCCTATTTTCAAGCCCCGGAAGTGGACGGACAGATTATTTTCGCGTCTGACCGTCCGATCGAATTGGGAGCCTTCGTTCCGGTTCTGTTGAAACGGTATCGCGAATATGATTTTTACGGAACGGCATCGTTCCCACAGGAGTGATCCAAATGCAAAAGAAAGATATTCCAAACGCTATCTGCTGGTTTCGGATTATTTTGATTCCCTTAGTCTTATTTTTTCTGATTGAAAATAATTTAACCGGCTGGATTTCTTATTCCGTGTCCCTCTTAATCTCCGGGTTTTTGTATGGGATTGCCATGATTTCCGACGCCATTGACGGAAACATAGCCCGAAAATACAATTACGTTTCCGACTTGGGTAAATTTCTCGACCCCATTGCGGATAAAATGTTGGTATTAAGCGTTTGCGTTGCCTTTGCAGGCATGGGAGAATTCGGTCATATCATGTTGTTTTCCGTTATCGCAATTTTACTACGGGAACTGATGATCTCCGGGCTTCGCTTGTCTGCCGCATCTCACGGCATCGTTGTTGCGGCGAACTGGTGGGGAAAGATCAAAACGATCTTGCAAGGCGTTTCCATCGGCGTTACATATCTCTTTTTATTTTTGGATTCTATCGCTGTTTGTAATCCCTATATTCCTTGGTATTTTATGCTGATCCCTGAAATTCTCTTTGCAATCAACGCCATTTACGCGTGGATTTCTGCAATTCCTTATATTAAGGCGTGCGCGCCGTATCTGAAAGGCTGATGTCCTTCTATGTTTAAAAATCTGCGCTACGATATTCGCGCCATTCGGGAGAGAGATCCCGCCGCACGATCCAATGCGGAAGTTTTCTTTTGCTATCCCGGATTTCATGTCATTATCTATCACCGCATTGCAAATTATTTTTACCGACATGGACATAAACTACTTGCTCGTATGATTTCCCAACACGCCCGTAAACGCACCGGAATCGAAATTCACCCTGCCGCAAAAATTGGAAGAGGACTTTTGATCGACCACGGTATGGGCGTTGTAATCGGAGAAACGGCGGAAATCGGCGACAATTGCACCATCTATCACGGTGTTACTTTGGGGGGCACCGGAAAAGAATCCGGCAAACGACACCCAACGATTGGAAGCAACGTTTTCATCGGCGCACATTCCCAATTGCTCGGTTCTTTTACCGTGGGTGACAACAGTAAGATAGCCGCCGGTTCAGTAGTTTTGTGCGACATCCCTCCCAATTCCACTGCCGTGGGCTCCCCTGCTCGCATCGTCAAGAGAGACGGTGTGCGCATCGACAACTTTGACAACGTTCACATTCCAGACCCGGTATCCCAGGAAATCTGCAAACTGCGGATTCAGTTGGAACGCCTGGCAAAAGATTGTGCCGATATAAAAAATCAACAGAGCAATACACAGGAGACAGAATAATATGCTGAAACTCTACAATTCATTAACCAATAAGGTAGAAGAATTTAAAGTGAACGACAACACCGTCCGCATCTATGCCTGCGGACCTACGGTCTATAACTATTTTCACGTCGGGAACGGCCGTTCCTTTATGATGTTCGACACCTTGCGTCGCTATTTGGAATTCAAGGGATACGACGTAAAATACGTGCAGAATTTCACCGACGTCGACGATAAGATGATCAAACGTGCAAACGAAGAAAACATCACCGTGGCAGAAGTTGCAGAAAAATACATCAATGAGTATTTTACCGATGCTGACGGATTAAACATTAAGCGAGCAACCGTCCATCCTCGCGCCACGGAAAATATTGATGGAATTATTGAATTGGTATCTTCCCTGATTGAAAAAGGACATGCCTATGAGAGCAATGGCGACGTATATTTCCGCGTCCGCAGTTTTCCCGAATACGGTAATAGTCTGCTAAAACAATCCATTGAAGATTTGGCTTCCGGTGCCCGCATTGATGTGAGTGAAATCAAGGAAGATCCCTTGGACTTTGCTCTTTGGAAAGCCTCGAAACCCGGAGAACCCCATTGGACTTCCCCTTGGGGAGAAGGTCGCCCCGGCTGGCATATCGAATGCAGTGCTATGGCGAAGCGGTATTTAGGGGAAACCATTGATATTCATTGCGGCGGACACGACTTAAAATTTCCCCATCACGAAAATGAAATTGCGCAATCCCAATGTGCCAACGGTTGCACCTTTGCTCGTTCTTGGTTCCACATCGGATTCGTTAACGTCAATAATGAAAAAATGAGCAAATCCAAGAATAATTTCTTTACCGTTCGTGATCTTTCCAAAGTATACGGATACCTCCCCTTGCGATATTTTGCCGTATCGGCACACTACCGTATGCCCATCAATTACGAACCGGGCATTATCGAACAGGCAAAAGCATCGCTGGAACGGATCAACAACTGTCTGACCAATCTGAAATTCCTTGCTAAAAATGCCCCAGAGGGTGAAATTTCCTCAGAAGCAAAGGAATATTTGGATTCTTTCCACGTTTATCGTAACCGCTTTGAAGATGCCATGGACGACGATCTGAATACCGCAAACGCTCTGACTGCGATTTTTGATCTGATCAAACAAATCAACGTTACGGCAAAAGAGGGACAGGTCAAAGCCGTTTATAAAGATTTGATTCACAAAGTTGAAGAACTGATCGACGTCTTAGGGCTTCTTTCCAAAGAAGATGAAGCAACGGAAGACGACGCCGCCATTGACGCACTGATTGAAGAACGAACCGCAGCCCGAAAGGCAAAGGATTGGGCAAAAGCAGATGCCATTCGAGATCAGTTGACAGCGATGGGAATCATATTGGAAGACACTCCCGCCGGAATTCGTTGGAAAAGAGCAGAAAAATAATTGACATAATATAATCGGAAAACAAACTATGATTGACGTTCTCAACAGTCCCGTAACGGTATTACGGGGCATTGGACAAAAAAGAGCCGAACTGCTGAAGAAACTGAATATCATCACCTGTGCGGATCTGATTCGATACTTTCCGCGTGGGTACTTGAATATGTCCGAAATAAATCCCATTGATAAGTTAATAAATGGGCAAACCGCTACGGTGGTAGCGAAGATCAGTTCGGATATATCCAAGCGAGTGGGGAAGCGTGTGACTCGCTTCCTCTTTTCCGTTTCCGATCCCAAAGGAAATACGCTGTTTGTCACCTTATACAATCAAAAATACACCGCAGAACATCTCCACCCGGGCATGACGGTGTTACTCCACGGCCCCGTATCGGTAGACGGTGTTGTCCGGCGTATGGATTCTCCAAAGATTAAAACCGAAGCTATCCCGGAAATTGAACCAATTTATCCTTTAACCGAAGGAGTCTCTCAGGCATCTCTTGCTCGAAATATCGCAACAGCATTGCAAGTTTGTGATTCTCAATTAAAGGAGATGTTGCTACCATCAATTCGGGAGCAATGCGAACTTCCTGAAATTCACAATGCGTTCCGCTCTATTCATTTTCCGAAAACCATGGAAGAAGCGGAAAAAGCAAAACAACGCTTTATTTTTGAAGAGTTGTTTTTATTTACCGTAGGAGTTCGCATCTTGAAATTGCGGGTGAGAAAGTTAGATGCACCCCAACTGAAACCGGCGGATTTGACACCGTTTTTAAATCGTATTCCCTACGCATTAACCAGCGCCCAAAAGCGGGTAATCAAAGAATGTTTCGACGGTCTTCGTTGCCCCTATCCCATGTCACGTTTGATTCAGGGAGATGTTGGAAGCGGGAAAACGATAATAGCCGCCGCGGTTGCATATCTTGCCGCAAAGAATGGAAAACAAGCGGCGTTGATGGTACCGACGGAAATTCTGGCGATCCAGCATTATGAATCTCTTTCCACATTATTAAGCCCTTGCAGCATAAAAATTGAACTTCTGACTGGATCCATGCGCCCAACAGAAAAGCGGGATTTACTTTTACGTTTAGAAGCTGGAGAAACAGATCTGGTCATCGGAACTCACGCCCTGATACAAAAAAGTGTTAAATTCAAAAATCTCGCGGTAGCAATCGCAGACGAACAACATCGCTTCGGTGTTCAGCAACGGGCTGCAATCCAAGAAAAGGGCGAAAATCCCCATATGATCTTCCTGTCTGCGACTCCGATTCCCCGATCTTTGGCATTGGTTCTCTACGGAGATTTGGATATTTCCATCTTGGACGAACTTCCACCCGGTCGAATTCCCGTAGCAACCCGCAGGGTGGAATCTGATATGGAAGAACGAATGTATCACTATCTACGCCAAAAAGCTCTTTCCGGAGAACAAGCTTACGTAGTATGCCCTTCTGTGGAAGGAAGCGACGAAATGAAGAGTGCCGTAGATTTTTCCGAACAACTACAAAATGGCTATTTACAAGGTGTTTCCGTAGCCTGCTTGCACGGCCGAATGAAAAGCGAAGAAAAGGAAAAAATATTATCTGACTTTGTAAAGAATAAGATTTCGGTTTTAGTCTCTACCACAGTCATTGAAGTTGGGGTAAACGTTCCCAACGCAACGACGATGATCATTGAAAACGCCGAACGATTTGGGTTATCGCAACTTCATCAGTTGAGAGGTCGCGTTGGCAGAGGAAAGAAAAAGTCCTACTGTTTCATCGTTTCCGACGATAAAAGTGAAGAAACAACCGAGCGCTTATCGGCTTTCTGTAACACGAACGACGGTTTTGAAATCAGTCGCAAAGACTTAGAACTCCGGGGACCCGGCGATTTTTTAGGCAACAGACAACATGGTCTGCCTCCCTTTAAAATTGCGGATTTAACGCGAGATATGAAGATCTTAGAGCAAGTTTCAAAAGTTGCAGATCAACTATTTGAAGATCCTTCTTGGTTTATTCTCCCGGAAAATCGAGCATTGTTCATTTCCGCATCGGAAATGCTTCGCTCTGCCATGTTACAATAGTTACAAGATTGTGACATTTTAGAGGAAAACCATTCCAATCTCTTGACAAATGATGGAAAAAGTGGTACAGTATTCATAGGTTAGCACTCAAACACAAAGAGTGCTAAAACAATACCCCCAAATGCGACGTCATTTTGGAAGAAAGGGGAAATCCATAATGGAATTAGATGCCCGCAAGCGGTTAATTTTATCTTCTATCGTTTCTGCGTACATTGAAACCGGCGAACCTGTAGGATCAAAAACGCTTCTTGGACGAGAAAATCTTGGAGTCTCCCCTGCTACCGTCCGAAACGAGATGTCGGAACTGGAACGTTTGGGATACCTAAAAAAGACCCACACATCTTCCGGCCGCGTTCCCTCTAATTCAGGATACCGTTTTTACGTTGGAACGTTAACCCCATATCGCTTGACCCAAAGAGAACGGGCAAATTTGAACAGTCCTTTTGAAACAAGTGCGAGCTTGGAAGAATTACTGGAAGCTTCAACCCGCAAACTTGCGGCATTTTCCGGTTGCACGGTCTTTGGAGTATCTCCAAATTGTCCCAATGGAATTTATCAATTTGAAGTTCTGCCTGCCGGCAAACGAATCTTTGCAATTATGGTCATCGCTTCCGGCGGGTCGGTAAAAAATTATTTCTATCGAGCCCAGGAAGATGTTTTACCGGACGATGCCTTGATTTTAACAAAAATCATGAATTCGGTCTTCGCCGGATTCCCCATCGACCGTATCGGAACGGTTCGCATGATGCTATTGGAACATGAAATCAAGACTCATTGCCCCAAACATCTTGGAATCGTAGACACTGTAAAGAAGATTCTTGCAGGAGTTCAGGATTATGAATTGCATATCGGCGGTACGGAAAATCTATTGAGCTACCCTGAATTTTCTGATATTGAAACCGCAAGAGGTTTCATTGGTATGCTCTCCACAAGAGAACAAATTCTGGAAGCATTGTTGTCAAACCGCCCCAATGATGAAATAGAAATTCGCATCGGCGCGGAGAATGGGTTGTTTAATAGCCCTCATGCAAGTCTTATTACCCTATTTTGCGATGAAAAAGTACCGGTCATGCTTGGCCTTATGGGGCCGACTCGAATGGATTACGCTCGCACCATTGCCGGATGCAATCATATTCTTGCACACCTGAAAACCTTTATTGAACGGGAATATTAAGGAAAGGACCCCCGAAAATGAAAGATAAGAAAAAACAAGCAAACACCGAAAATCAAGAAGAAACTGTGGAAATCACAGAAGAAACGGAAGTTTGCGAAGAATCCGCAACAACGGAAGTGCCTGTCACCGACGAATGGCACGATCGCTTTGTTCGTTTAGCGGCAGATTTTGATAATTTCAAAAAGCGTTCTGCGGCAGAAAAAAATGCTGCTTACACAAATGCCACCGCAGACGCGGTTGGTGAACTGTTGCCAATCATCGACAATCTGGAACGGGCTATTGCGGCAGCGGAGGACAGTCCCATGAAATCCGGCGTGGAAATGGTTTTAACACAAGCGCTAAAAGCCTTTGAAAATCTCAACGTCTTCCCTGTCGGTGTCCCCGGAGATCCATTTGATCCCCAGATTCATAATGCTGTTATGCACGTAGACGACGAAGATCTTGGAGAAA
This sequence comes from Eubacteriales bacterium, assembly GCA_045603745.1. Lineage (GTDB taxonomy): Bacteria > Bacillota > Clostridia > Oscillospirales > UBA644 > RGIG995. The sequence goes on from JAZUMQ010000008.1 coordinate 11,227, forward strand.
ACGTTATCGTAGAAGTATTCCAAAAAGGCTATAAGCTGGGGGACAAAGTCGTCCGTCACGCTCTGGTCAAGGTTGCGAATTAAAACTTTTAAACTGTTAACAATACATTAATCATAAAGAACTCAACATTTAGGAGGCAAATTAAAATGGGTAAAATTATCGGAATAGATCTTGGTACGACAAACTCTTGCGTCGCCATCATGGAAGGCGGAGAACCGGTCGTTATCGCAAATGCAGAAGGGGCCAGAACAACGCCCTCGGTCGTAGCATTTTCCAAATCCGGAGAACGCATGGTCGGTCAAGTGGCAAAACGCCAGGCGATCACAAACCCCGACCGCACCATTATTTCCATCAAACGCGATATGGGGACGAATAAAAAAGTCAACATCGACGGTACGGATTACACCCCTGAAATGATCTCCGCCATGACCCTTCAAAAATTGAAGGCAGACGCAGAAGCATATTTGGGTGAAAAGGTTACCCAAGCAGTTATTACCGTTCCCGCATACTTCAACGACTCTCAGCGGCAGGCAACCAAAAACGCCGGCACCATTGCAGGATTGGAAGTATTGCGCATTATCAACGAACCCACTGCTGCAGCCCTTGCCTACGGCGTAGACAAAGAAACCTCTCAAAAAGTCATGGTCTATGACTTAGGCGGCGGAACGTTCGACGTTTCCATTCTCGACATCGGAGACGGTGTTTTTGAAGTTATGGCAACCAACGGTAACACTCGATTGGGCGGCGATGACTTCGATGAAAGAATTATGAATTACCTCGTTGCCGAATTTAAAAAAGAAAACGGCATTGATCTTTCTGCCGACAAAATGGCAATGCAACGATTGAAGGAAGCCGCAGAAAAGGCAAAAATCGAACTTTCCGGAATGACTACGTCCAATATCAATCTTCCCTTTATTACCGCAGATGCAACCGGTCCAAAACACATGGACATCACCCTGACTCGTGCCAAGTTCAACGAACTGACTGCGGACTTGGTCGAAGGAACGATGATTCCCACGAAAAAAGCGTTGAACGATGCCGGACTGACTCCCGCACAAATTGACAAGGTTCTTTTGGTTGGCGGTTCTTCCCGAATTCCTGCCGTTCAAGAAAAATTGAAGGATTTCTTGGGTAAAGATCCTCACAAGGGCATTAACCCCGACGAATGCGTTGCTGTTGGTGCCGCTATTCAGGGCGGTATTTTGGGCGGTGACGTTCAAGGCTTGGTTCTGCTGGACGTAACTCCCCTTTCCCTGGGCGTTGAAACCTACGGCGGAATTGCAACCAAATTGATTGAGCGCAATACCACCATTCCCGTAAAGAAGAGCCAAATTTTCACCACTGCCGCGGACAATCAAACTTCCGTTGAAGTTCATGTTCTTCAGGGTGAACGTGAAATGGCTGCAGACAACAAAACGCTCGGTCGCTTCCATCTGGACGGAATTCCCGCAGCACCTAAGCAGGTTCCTCAAATTGAAGTTACGTTCGATATTGATGCAAACGGTATCGTAAACGTCAGCGCAAAAGATCTTGGTACCGGAAAAGAACAAAAAATCACCATCACCGCTTCCACAAATATGTCGAAAGAGGACGTGGAAAAAGCTGTTCAGGATGCAGAAAAATTTGCAGAGGAAGACAAAAAACGCCGGGAAGAAGTGGAAATTCGCAACAACGCAGATCAAATGATTTATCAGTGCGAAAAATCCATGAACGATATGGGCGACAAATTGGACGATGCAGATAAAGCACCGATCAATGAACAGATCGAAAAGCTGAAAGAAACCGTCAAGAGCAACGATACGGAAGCCATCAAAAAGGAAACTGAAGAATTGCAGCAGAGATTCTACAAAATTGCAGAAAAAATCTATGCTCAGCAACAACCTCAGGGCAACGTAGCGCCCGATGGTGCTCCTGCCGGAGAACCTACGGCAGACGGAAACGTCAAAGTTGACGACTTCAAGGTTGACGATAACGACTAAGAGATCTAATAACTGCATATCAAGGGGATTTTCAGTCCCCTTGATATGTTTCGTATAAGAGGAATATCATGGCAGATAAACGCGATTTTTACGAGGTTTTGGGGGTTGAAAAATCCGCCAGTGCGGACGAACTAAAACGAGCTTACCGTCAAATGGCAAAAAAATATCACCCTGACCTAAACCCCGGAAATAAAGAGGCAGAGCAAAAATTCAAAGAGGTCAACGAGGCTTACGAAGTGCTCTCCGATACAGATAAGCGTGCAAAATACGATCAGTTCGGCCATGCCGGTGTTGACCCAAACTTTGGGGCAGGTGCTCCGGGTGGTTACGGTGGCTACGGCGGTTCTTACACAAACGTAGACATCGGAGATATTTTTGGTGACGTTTTCGGGAATTTCTTTGGAGGCGGTGCCGGTACACGTCGTCGTTCTTCGGCGATCCCGGGAGATGACGTGGATACCCGATTGACCCTGACCTTCGAAGAAGCGGTTTTCGGTTGTAAGAAGTCCGTTACCATTACCCGAAAAGAAAACTGCTCGGAATGTAACGGCACCGGGGCTGCAAAAGGCACCACCGCAGAAACCTGTCCCACCTGTAAGGGAACCGGTCGGGTTCGGACGGTTCAGCAGACCATGTTCGGAGCAATGCAAAGCGAGAGAACTTGTACAAACTGTTACGGTACCGGAAAGGTTATAAAAACTCCTTGTAAAAACTGCAATGGAACCGGACAGGAACGAAAACAAAGAACCATTACGGTTACGATTCCCGCCGGTATTGCAAACGGGCAAGTTATTACATTGAACGGACAAGGGTGTGTTGGGATCAAAGGCGGTCCTGACGGAGATTTGAACATCTCCATTTCCGTCCGTCCTCATAGTATTTTTGAACGGAAAAATTACGATCTGTTCTGCGATTATCCCATCACCTTTACCCAGGCTGCATTAGGTTGTGAAATTGAAGTTCCCCAATTGGATGGGACAAAAGTAACACAGAAGATCGAAACCGGAACTCAAAGCGGTACCGTATTGAATTTGAAAGGTAAGGGTGTTCCCTATCTGAATTCCAAAGGAAAGGGAAATCTTTACGTTCGTATTGTTGTGGAAACTCCCAAAAATCTCAATTCTCGTCAAAAAGAATTGCTAAAAGAATTTGATGCAATCGAGAATAAACGCACCTATGAAAAAAAGAGTTCTTTCGCTGATAAAGTAAAGAAGTTTTTGGGTGCAGATGAATAACGAAGAAGCGTCGGTTATTATACCGACGCTTCTTTCTTCTATTTTACATCAAAGGAGCGAAAATGCGCAGAAATGCCAAAATCATACGTTGAAATACTGACATTTTTTTAATCTTGTCAACGGTAACTTCTCTACACTTTTTCTGAGTTATAAGGAAATCGTCCCGAATATCGTTTACACAATCGGTACCGTACAACCAAACGGCACATTCATGATGTAGATATAGACTTCGATAGTCAAGATTTATCGTTCCGACCACGGCGGTAGTATCATCGGAGACGGCAGACTTTGCATGAATAAAGCCGGGGGTATATTCGTAAATCTTTACTCCGGATTCCAACAGAACTCGGTAATAAGAACGGGTAAGAAAGTAGACGATCTTTTTATCGGGGATTCCTGGAGTAATAATTCGTACGTCAATCCCGGATTTTGCCGCTAAGGTCAAGGCGTTAATCATATTACTGTCGATAATTAAATAAGGTGTGGTAATATAGACGTAATTACGAGCCTTATTTAAAAAGTTGATATACATATTTTCGCCGACAGTCTCAGCAGACGAAGGCGACGAACCAAAGGGTTGAACGAAGCCTTTTGCGGAAGTAAGTTCCGTCGTTTTGTATTGTGAATAATCGTCCGTAACACCCCGATAAAATTCCCAAACCGATAAAAACATTCCGGTCAACCCAAAGACCGCTTTCCCCTGAAGCCGAAGAGCAGTATCTTTCCAATGACCATATTTTGGAACACGGTTAATATATTCATCGGACAAGTTAATTCCGCCGGTATAACCAACGTTTCCATCAATAACACAAATCTTCCGATGATCTCGATTATTAAATCGGGAATTGAAAATATGATGAAAACGATTGAAGGGACAACAATGGATTCCTTTTTTCTCCATTTGTTGCGGAAAATCTCCCGGAAGGAGAAAAACGCACCCCAAATCATCATACATCAAACGAACGTCAACGCCCTCTTTTGCTTTTTCTTCCAATACGGATAAAACAGAAGACCACATCTCCCCTTCGCTAATGATGAAATATTCCAGGAAAATAAACTTTTTTGCAGATTTCAGATCTTCGAGAAGGGATTCAAACATCTCCTCGCCCACAGAAAAATACTTGACGTCGGTACTGTCGTATAAGGTAGCATTAGCATGCGTTTCCAAATATCGCGCTTGAAATGCGGCTGTACGGCTAACGGATTCCAACTTACACAAAGAAGACGCCTCCATTGCCCCTACTTTTAATCGCTCTGAAATAGAAGAGATTCGGCGTCGTTCTCTTTTACTCAAAATTTTGTGTCCAAAAATCAGATACAAGCCGCCACCTAAAATCGGGAAGACCATAATCGGAATGATCCAAGCGATTTTATATTCCGGACAACCGTCTTTCAGGACAATGCGCATAACAGCTATTGCAGAAAGCACCGTGCAAAAGAGGAAAAACCAGGTTCCGTAATCCGAAAAGAACAAAAACAGAGCAACATATATCCCAATTTGAAGAAAAACAGTAATTACCAGCGCAACAATGCGAAACCAGACCGTGCCGAAAATTCGTTTCATTAAGGTATCCCCTCTTTGGTAAATTCTACTTGTATTATAACAAAAAAGAGTAGTATTTGTCAAGAAATTCTTTCAATTTCCGAAAAACGGTTGCAATTATGAAAAAAGTATGCTATAATTATAGAATAACACATCGTGCGAACATTATTTTCCGAAAGGACGAAGGGTATGGATCCGAAATTTCTTGAAGAACTTCAGAAATTAAAAGAAGAAAAAAACGCAGATCTGGAAAAGATTGATCTGGGTCAGCTGAGCATTCCCGATTTTGAGGATGTGGAAATTCCTGAAGATCAGCTGGGAACAGAAATCGAAGAAGAAATTTCCGGCGGAACGATTCAATTTACGCCTGTTACAAAATCGGAACCGGAAAACGCTCCAACACCTTCCGGCGGACGCCGTGCCCGAAAATCGGTAAAGCCAGAGATAGATGAAGAAACGAGAGAATTGCGGGCAAAAATCCGCAAGACCGTTTTAATAGCTTCGGCTTCTGTCCTTGCTTTTTTTGCCATTCTGTTTACCTCAATTTTTGGAATTCGCAATGCAAACATGAAAAACTACACCTACCAGTATTGGGGCATGGGACTTGCAATTGACGATGGTATTAAAGATTTTTCATTTTTGGGAAATCTGAAAAAAATTACCCAATACGGAAATATTGGACAGATCAACGCAATTGCAGAATTCAAAAAAGGAAATTGCATCAAAGAAACGGTTTTCACTTCCGACGGAAACGTAGATTATTACTTTACTCATGAATATGAAGATGGCTATCGGATCTTATCTTCTTATTACGAAGACGGACAGATGATTCAGTCGGTGAAATATACTCTGACAGAAGAAGGGAAAATCAAAGCCGAATCCACCTATTATTTGGAAAACAATCGGACTGAAACTTCCATCTTGACCTTGGCAGATACCGGCAACGTACTTTCTGCCGAATACTATACCGGCACGGTTTTGACCCATAAAGATACTTACAATGGCACTTTGGTAACGGAAAAGATCTTTTATGATGAAGCAAAAATTATTACAAACCGTATAGTTTATGAATATAATAATGCGAAACAACTGTTGACGCAAACAGAATATGATGCAAAAAATGCGATTCAGGGTAGAATTGTTAATCAATATAACGAAAAAGGTCTTTTAACCAAAACCATTCAATATGATGGTGCAGGTGCTATCCTTGAATACGATACTTACAACTACGATCTGAACAACAATCCCATTAAGCAGGTTACCTATTCCGGCGATGGGACGATGAAGAGTCAAGTCCTGAAAGTATTCAACGATAAGAACCAAGTGATCAAAGAAACCGATCTGAACGCAGACGGTTCTATTGCTTATTGCTCCGGCTATGATTACGATGAAAAAGGATACGTAGCGAAATCCATCGTTTACAATACCCAAAACAGCACAGTGATCGATCTGTACACCCTGTTCAGCCGGAATGAAAGCGGAATGGTAATTGAAAGTAACGTTCACAATTCCGCAGACGTTCTGGTCGAAAAAACCAAGTTCAATGACGCCGGATTTTTGACGGAACTTTATAAATTTAATGATGCCGGAACGTTGACGCTGGAACAAAAATCAAAGTATGACAGTAAACAACGGTTAACGGAAAAATCAGTCACCAATTTCTCAGACTCGGGAGAAAAGATCGACCATTTCAGCGAACAGTACAACGAAAAAGGTCTCGTTACCATGAAAATTAACGAGATTACCGCGGAAAATCGGTATGAACAGTTCTTGTATGCATATCACGAAGACGGCTGGAAACTGCAAGAAACGTTGTTTGATAAGTCGGGAAAAACGATCTACGATCGAATCTACAACGAAAAGGAACAGATCCGTACCGAAACTCTCTATGAAAACGGTCGAGAACTCGAATTTAACGAATATACCTATAATGAGAAAAATTTGGTTATTATCAGAAAATCCTTGGATAGCAGAACTAAGATCCTGACAAAAACGTCTTACTCTTATAATGAAAACGATATTTTGGTCGAGAGCTTAGATACAAACATTTTGAACACCCCCATCGTGAAAAAGCAATATAATGAATCCGGGCTTGTGTCGAGTCAAACCGATTACGATAGCGATGGAAAATTTGAATCTCACAATTCCTTTGAATATGACGAGTTAGGCCGAGTTATTGTAAAACAAACATACGGAGAGACCAATAATCTAATCAACAAGACCGTTTATTACTATCGAGAAGACGGTGGATACGATTACACTCTTTACGATGAATACGGCGTCGCCATTGAAGATTCAAGAGGGCAGGAATTCCTTCCGGACGATGAGGAAGACTTGCTGCCACCCGAGGATTACACAAATCAGGATAACAATTCAAATTTTGATTCCGAACAGGAAACGACGGATACTTTAACAGATTCCGCAAGCAGTTCCAGTGAGACCGAAGCACAGAACAGTTCTACTTCAGAAACACAAATCTGAATAATACAATAATCCCCTTGAAGCAAATTCTTCAAGGGGATTATTTTGATCTGGTTATTATTTTCCTTTGATTAGGCGAGCAAGACGGAGATACCATCGTTTCGCAAAAGGAAGGAATTTCGTCATAAAACGATATTGCAAGGGTTTTACCGGATACTCCAACTCCCCGGCATATTCAATGACGGTTGGATTAAATTTCAACTTAAAATCAGAAAGTGGATCGTTGAGATCTCCTCGAATCCCCATAAAACTGAAGACAGAGCAACCGCGATCACGAAAATATTTCATAGCCTCATAGCGAATTTGATTGGTGGTACGGAATCGAGGGAAAACTCGATCATCAAATCCGGAATACAGAAGATATGCCGTATCGTTACTGCGGATCATTTGTAAAGCCGACATGGGAATAATTTCGCCCTGTTGTAGCCACTTTTCCGCCTCTTCCCTATCTTTTTGCGTCTGCTCATCTTGCGGTTGAGAATCGAGGAATTCGATAAATTTCCGAAGGTCGATTTTTGCAAAGAAAAACATACAATCGTCGCCGAACGCCTCTTTCATTCGGGTAAAATACGCCGGATCGCGTAATAAAATATGTTGCCGTTCTTCCGTATGAGAAGAAATTTCACAAAAAAGTTTGATGTCTTCTTCCGAATTTCCATAAGTAAAGAAAATTCCGCGAGATTCGGTATAACGACCGATGAATTTCCGAAGTTTTTTATCAAATCCTTTCAGCATTTCTTCGTCGCTTATCGGAATTCCGTCCTGAACCAAAAGATATTCCGCATTGTAACGAGGCTGGGTATAGGAATGGAAATCCGTAGCAAAGCCCATGTGTTTCCACCCCTGTTCTTTTAGGGACTTTAAACATTCATATCCAAACTCGTCTCGGGCTTCTTCTCCTTTATATTTCCGAGAAAGAATGATTTCGGGATCAATGCGAATCATATACGCACCCGACGCCACAGCATAACGGTTCAATTCTTTCGTAAATTGGGAGAGAACTTCCTTATCGGAATAATCCAAGAGTAATCCCCGGGGAGAATAGATCAGCTTTTGTCCCAAAGGCAGACGACGGATTAACAAATGGGCAACAGCGACAAGCTTCCCTTCGCGCTTTAATCCGCAAAGAACACTTTGCCAAGCATTTTTCACCTGTGCCCACTGAGCTTTTTGCATGAAATTGCAATGAGGCAAAGATTGAACAAACGTAGAGAATTCCACTTCGGATAAGGGAACGACAAATTGATAATTCATGATAACAACTCCTCTATTTCACTCAAAAATTCATCTCGTGTACGGAGATGATTGAGGATCTCTGCAAATTTTCGAGGTGACAAATGTGACGGCAAGCCAAGACGTTGTTGGTATTTTGCCCGTAACTTTTTACTGTCGGAATTTCCAAGAAGTCCCGCGTTATATAGATCGGCATTGGTTATAGGTTCCTTATTTTCCGGTTCTGGTGTTGCGGCAATTTTTAAAATGGAAGAGAGAACGTCTTCACTCATACCTTCGACGCCCAACTTTCCTTCTGAGGAAGGGTGTTGTTTGCGTTTTTCTTTCCCGTAACAGTCAGGAATATAGGCATTTCGGATATATTGCGAACCAATAGAACCGATCAGATAATTTCGGATCGCCATACCGGAACGGTCGGAATCAGTGAGTAATATGAGCCCCTTTTCTCTGGCAAGGGTGCGGATTGTCTCCAACTTTTTATCATCGGAAAATATCCCAAAACCGCCGGTTTCTATGATAACGCCGTTCACAACCCGGGAAAGGGCAATACGATCGTATTTTCCTTCCACCACGATAACACGGTCGGTATAGATCATAGAACCTCCAAGGCTTGGGTAAGAAGTTGAACAACCAGCAAGTCCGGATCGGTTGCAGAAGATTTTGACAGTACGTCAATTTCTGCGCAAAGATCCATCAATTTATCCAAGTGTTCCAAAGGAATCGAAGCAAGATAGCGCGCATACTTCCGAACGAGAAAAGGCTTCATTTTGGTTTCTTCCGCACGAACATCTTCGGGAAGTTGTTCCATTTCTTTGAGTTTATACAAGTTTGCAAAACAAGAGAAAAGAGACCCCAAAATCATCTGAGGTGGAGTCCGTAATGCCCGCAGATCGTTGAGAACCTCAAGAACTCGATCGGATTTCTTTTCCAAAATCAAGTCGTTTAACTCGTACGCTCGAGCTTGTACGGTTTTGACACAGAGTTTTTCCAAGGCTTCCCGTGTAACCGAACCATGACAATACGCGGCAACTTTATCGATCTCCGTCAACATTGATTCCATATTTCGTTCTTCCACCGAAAGAAAATAAGAAACTTCGGCAGGTGCGATGGTGCAATTCCGTTGTTGAAATTGCTTTGTAACCCAACGAGACAACGTAGAATCGTCTACCGTCTTAACTTCTAAAAACAGGCCGTCACGCTCCACGCGGGATTTCAAATCTTTGAAGGATTTTGTCCGAGAATCGGGAACTTCGGTCTGCTGATAAATAATAACGACCGTATCTTCCGGAATTTCGCAATCTTCTCCCGCTAAAAACTCCGAGACCGGCGAAGAAGCAGGAAGATCGGAAATTAAGAGAACTTTATATTCCCCCATGGGACAAAGCCAAAGTTCTTCGGAAAACACGTCGACATCAAGGCCTTTTCCTTCATAACGATGCAAATCGGTATCTGCATTATCCGGCAATAAGGCGGTAATAAGAGAATTGAGATAAAACCGTTTTAAATACGGTTCTGAACCGGAAAAATAATAGAGACGACGGAACGTTTTCGTATCTGTATCCTGTTTCAATTTTTCAAGACTCATATTCAGACAACACCTCCATCATCTTTCCGTCGGAACGAATAGTGATTGTAGACAGTTTGTCGGTGCGCAATAAAGTTGCTCCGATGTTGGAAATCCGATTGATTGCCTCTTCAGTGGGGTGACCGTAAGAATTTTTCGCCCCTACGGAAACCACGGCATAAAGGGGTGAACAAGCTTTCAAAAAACTTTCACAGGAAGAAGACTTTGATCCATGATGCGGTACAGAAAGAACATCGCACTTCAGGGCATTTCCGTAGGCTGAGACCATGCGCTTTTCCGCCTTTGAAGTAATATCACCGGTAAACATAACCCGATAATTTCCGTATTCACAGAGTCCGACAATAGAGTTTTCATTTTGATCATCAGACGTGGGATCCAAGTGTTTGGTCAATAATCTCAAAGTGGAATTTCCAAGAGCACGTTGTGTATCTTCTTCTATGACCGTTAACACTGCACCTTCTTCTGCCGCAAGGGCAGTGATTTCCGCATAAAGAGAAGCGTCCCCTTCAGTATAGGGAATAATAATTTCTAAAATTTCTTTTTCTGCACAAAGATCGCTCAAACCATTGGCATGGTCATCGTGAAGATGAGAAATTAAAACGAACTGAACCGTATCGATTCCGGCAGAGGTAAGATAATCCGCGGCAACGATGCCCGGTTCTTTTGTTCCGCCGCAATCAACGATATAAGCTTCGTTATCCAGCAAAGTCACAAAACAGTTTCCCTGTCCTACATCAAGAAAAGCGGTTTGAAGCACGCCTTCGGTCGGTGCAACGTCTCCCACCGTCACCTTAGAAAAGACAGATTCAGATGCTTGATATGCGGTAAGCAGAGCAACGGCGAGAAGAACCAAAGAAAGTCCTTGGCGAATTCGTTGCTTTTTCTTGCGTCTGGAGGTGGTTTTTCCGGTAGGCGTAAAAAACAGGAATCCCGCAAGAATCAACGTGACGACTGCAACAACCCACTTCAATCCGTTAGGAACGCTTTCCACCATATCCATAACGGACGCACACCAAGAAGCAAGATAGGTCATATAATTCACCCCAAATCGAATTAAGAATCCAAGTCCTTTACAAACCCCGGGAAAAAAGGGAAAGAAGGACAATAAAAGAAGCATCAACGCCATAGAAAAACAGATCTGCAACACAGGAAGTATCACAGGAGACAGATACAGAGACCAAGTGGAATAGGAGTCCATGCGAAGCCAAAGCACCGGAATTGTAAAGATAAATGCCCCAAGAGAGACACAAAACAAAGATACCAAATTCCGCAAAACTCTCCCGCAAATTACGTGACAACGGACAAACAACCATTGAATCATCGCTTGAGTAAAGGATTCAGAAAGAAGCAAAATTCCAAACGTTGCGGAAAAAGAAAGTTGAAACGACAATGATAACGCCGTACAGGGAGATACAAGCAGAATCAGAATGGCGGAAATACCAAGTCGGTTCAAAGAATCAGTCTGAGCAGAGAACCAGTCTCCGCCAAACGCGATCAAATTCATAATTATCGCGCGGAGAACCGACGGCGTAAACCCGGAAAACAGAAGAATAATTCCCAAAGATAATACCGAAAGTATCACCCGAAGTCGAAGATTGCGCATCTTTTGAAGAAAGAAAAGAACAAAAGAAATAAAGACCGAAACGTGAAGTCCGGAAACCGCAACGATATGTAACATTCCTGTTTGTCGAAGAACAGAATAGTCATCCGTCGCCAACGCCAGCTTGTTTCCGGTCAGCACCGCCGTCATAAAGCCGCTTTCGTCTCCACCGATATAGCGAAGAAACGTAGTGGATACAAAGCGGCGTACTTTTCCGGACAAAGTATAGAAAGAGCGCTCTCCTTCGACCACCACAATTTCGTCCGGAGACGTTTCAAGATAAGCGCTTAATACGATTCCTTCGGAAAGATTCTCGAGAACATATTCGTCTTTCGGTTTAGAGAAAGTAAAGGTCGCGGTAAGCAAATCACCGGCATTGCCGTAATGCATGGAACTGAAGAAAACGATCTTTTGCTTGAACAGTTCTTTATCCGGTCGGGCAACGTAAAGATAACTGCCCTCGGAAGTTGGAACCGGATCTTCGGTCAAGGTTACGGTAGTAGTGACGGTCTTTCCGTTGTAGGTGTCCGCAGTATCATAGTAATCGGTCACCGGAGACCACAGAAGCAAAGTGGACACCACCAGGCAACAGAGCGCAAAGAAAACATCTCGCAACCAAATAGTACGATAGACAAGAAAGAAAACCCAAAATATAGAGGCAAGAAGAACAAAAATCAACAATGCCGGCAGAAATGTTTTCGGGAAAAATAAGAAGAATATCGCTGCGCCGCACAAAGCTGCTGCGGCAGTAAAGGAAGCATGTTTCATCGTTGTTTTAACGTGACGATGGTAACGCCGGTCTCCCCTTCACCGTAAACTCCGAGACGGAAGGATTCCACCGTATGATCCTTTCGCAACATGGCGTGTACACCTTGACGCAATGCGCCGGTACCTTTCCCATGAATAATGCTGACGGTGGTAAGTCCGGACATACGACAACGGTCGAGAAATCCTTCTACCACCGGTTCTGCTTCCAAAATATTCATACCGCGAATATCAATCTCATTGGTAGCGTCTCTGGTATCTCTACCAAGGGAATAGACGGATTTTCCTTGGGGTTGTTGGGGGATCTTTGCTTTTTGTTCCACCAATTCCAGATCATCTAACTTGATTTTCGTTTTGATAATACCGATCTGTACCGAAACTTGTTTTTTATTATCCGGAAGGGCGAGCACCGTTCCGGTTTTTCCAAGGGACAAAACCTTGACCGTATCCCCCTCTTTCAAAGGACGGGGCAAAGGTTTCTTTTCCTTTTTGGGAGAAACGGCGGATTCCATTTGATCCAAAGTTTCTGCGGTGGACTTTTTAACCGCACCCACCTTTTCCCGAAAGTCTGCCCGATCTTTTTCCTTGCGTAGTTCATCAATTTCATCTAAAAGACGGTCGGTATCCCGACGTGCTTGATCGACGATTTCTGCGGCTTTTCGCTTTGCCGCCTCCAAATGCGCCTGCGCTTTTTCTTCCAATTCTTCCCGTTCGGCTTTGGCACGATTAAGAGCACATTGCGCCTCAAAACGCAACTCTTCTGCTTGTTTTTTATCATGTTCCAAAGTTTTGCGGGTTGTCTCTAAATCGGCAAGAACACTTTCCAATTTGACGGTCTCGTGGTCAAGATGATATTTTGCTCCCTCGATGACCAAATCGTCCATTCCTAATTTTTGAACGATGGCAAAGGCGTTGGATTTTCCGGGAATTCCCGTGATCAGTCGATAAGTAGGGCGAAGAGTTGAAACGTCAAATTCACAGGAAGCATTTTCTACGTCGGAAGTTTGTAAGGCGTAGAGTTTCAGTTCCGCATAGTGGGTGGTACACATAACCTTTGCACCCATAGATTGAATGGATTCGATGATGGACATTGCAAGGGCTGCCCCTTCCGAGGGATCGGTACCGCTACCCAATTCATCTAAAAGAACCAACGAGCGATCGGTAATCTGCCCTAAAATCGAAATAATGTGGGTCATGTGGGCAGAAAAGGTAGACAGAGACTGTTCAATGCTCTGTTCGTCTCCAATATCCGCAAAAATTCGGTCGTAGAACGCTACTGGAGATCCTTCCTTAGCACAAATAAACAACCCGGATTTCGCCATCAGACAAGCCAATCCCAAGGTTTTTAAAGAAACGGTTTTACCGCCGGTATTCGGACCTGTGACGATCAAAACGGAATACTCTTTTCCGATGGAAACGTCGATGGGAACCACTTTATCTTTTGAAATCAGAGGGTGTCGAGCGGCAGTAAGAACGGTGCTTCCGTCTTCGGTCAAATTGGGTTTAAAGGCGGAGATTTCCGTAGCATAACGGGCTTTGGCAAAACAAAAGTCGAAAAAACATACCATCTTAAAATCGTTGACAAGCCAGTCTGCCCGATCGCCAATCTGTTGAGAAAAATTCATGAGAATCTTGTCAATTTCCCGGCGTTCTTCTGCGGCAAGGACTGCAATTTCATTATTCGCGTTTACCACCGCCATAGGTTCGATAAAAACCGTTGCTCCGCTGGAAGAAGTATCGTGAACCAACCCGGGAACATCGTTACGACATTCGGCACGAACCGGCAACACGTAACGATCGTTGCGAATGGTGACGATGGCGTCCTGAAGATATTGTCCGGCAGAACGAAGATAACTGTCCAGAACATTACGGATTTTTGCCCGAGCCGCAGATTGTTTCCGTCGAATATCCCTTAAATTAGAAGATGCAGCGTCGGAAACTTCTTCCGGAGAGGGAAATGCGGTGTTGATACTATTTTCCAACATCACGTCGGGAACAAGAATGTCAAAATACTCACTCAAAGCTCCGCTTTCTGTGGGGCGATTTTCTCCCAATCCCCGGACGATACGAAGCAAGTCTGCGATAGCAATCAATTCCGAAATGGCAAGGGTTGCACCATTTTGCGCCCTCCGGGCAGAAGAAATGATATTTTTTAAATCTGAAAAAGAAGGAGCACCATAACGTTGCAAAATCATCATGGCGGCATCGGTTTCCTCCAATGCTTTTTGGGCATCGGCTGGAGTTTTATGAGGTTTTAAATCTCGACATAGTTCTTTTGCCGGTTCGGAAATAGCATGAACCGAAAGACGGTCGAGAATTTTATGATATTCCAGGGGAATCAGTTCATCCATGGCGGTGAAACCTTTCAGAGTGAAATTCGGACAGAGCGGTAATATTCCAAAGACGGAAATTCCGTATCGGTGATAAAAGAAATATAGTCGGACAGTAATTTCGATAAATAGTGAGCGGAATCCTCATTCATAGAGAACAAATATGCCTTTTTCCCTTCATTTTGGGAAATGTGACGCAATGCGGAGATCATTCCGGGGGTTATAGGATAACCGTTCCCACACGCTTCACAACAAAAACCGGATTGAAAAGACCATTTGACCGGTTCCTTGCCACATCGGGCACAGGAGACTTCCGGAAATACCCCTTCAATCATACAATATTTCGTTTCGTAGACCAATTTGATCAATTGCTCGTCAATATCGGTAGAACTCAAAAGAAACAAAGAATTCAAAAGCAGAGAACAAAGAGCCGCAGCGTCGGTCTCCTCTCCGCTTTTTGCGGCAACGTCGGCAAAATACTGTGCCAAAGCGAGTCGGGAAAGGTCTTGCCTTAAACCGTAAAATGCTTCTTCCACATCGGCAGAATTGACCACGTACATTCCTTTGCCTTTGAAAAGAACGTAATGGGAAAAAACAAAATTTTGCGCATACAAAACCGATTGTTTCTTATTTTTTCCAACAGAGCGAGCAAGAACGGTAATTCTGCCGTGTTCGGGAGTAAGAAGGGTCAGAATCATATCCCGCTCGCCGTAAGGACGGGCTTTCAGGACGATGCCGTCGGTGACCACTTCCATAATGGTTGCTCCTTAAAATTCGTTATATTCGTTGATCAGATTTTCGTTGTTGCGCCAATCTTCTTTCACCTTGACGCGGCATTCCAGATAGACTTTGCGTCCCAGCATATTTTCAATTTCAGAGCGTGCCTCGGTAGCAATTTTTTTCAACATCGTGCCTTGTTTCCCGATGATGATACCCTTGTGGGATTCTCGTTCACAGATAATATTGACGTATATTTCGGTGAGATTTCCATCGTCCCGATCTTTAAACAATACCGTTTCCACAGCGGTTCCATGAGGAACTTCTTCCCGCAGGTTGCGAAGCAGTTTTTCCCGAACCAATTCACTTGCCAGATACCGTTCGGAACGGTCGGTAGCGGCATCGGTAGGATAATAAACTACCGGGGATTCTTCCACATACTTCAGAATTTCGTCCAAAACGATCTTGACACCGTCTCGTTGCAGGGCGCTGATAGGAACAATGGAATCAAATTCATGCAATTCCGCGTAGGCTGAAATAACTTTGAGAATCTCGTCCTTGCGGATCTTGTCGATCTTATTCAAGACCAAAATACAAGGCAGACCGGAAGCTTGTACTTTTTTGATCACGTCCCGTTCCATAGAACCGGGAGTACGACATTCGGCGACAAAAAGGATCAAATCCACATCACCGATGGATTCTTCTGCGACCTCGATCATACGCGCGCCTAACTTATTTTCAGGACGGTGAAACCCGGGGGTATCGAGAAATGCAATCTGCACGTCCTCAGCATTATAAACCCCGACGATGCGACTTCGGGTAGTTTGGGGTTTATCGGAAATAATGGAAATTTTCTCTCCCAAAATTGCGTTTAACAGCGTGGACTTCCCAACATTGGTCCGTCCGATAATAGAAACAAATGCAGTTTTCATAAATTACCTCACAAAATTTATTTACGTTTCCTCCCTCGAACAAAAAACAGGGCAAGAATAACGAAAATGACGATTGAAACAATGCCAATGGGAGTGGAAATTTTTTGCCACACAACCGACCAATGACTTGAATCACGAAACATAAGAACGGCAACGATAACGGAAGCAACGGCGGAAACGAGAACCCCGCCTGCCGCAGCGTCTTTCGCTTTTTTTGCCAAAGGACAACGTTCTTGCGTGGCGAGATCGACGGCTTTTTCTACGGCGGTATTGATCAATTCCAAAGATAAAACCAAGGCATACAAAATTACGAGTACCACGGCTTGTCCCACGGTAACTTCGTAAAGAACTGCAAACCAAGTAACCAAACAGACGGCGACCAAATGAATCCGAAAATTTCGTTCTTCCCGAAGAGTACAAAAGATACCCTGAAAAGCATAGCCGAAGGAACGGAAGATCCCTTTAAACATTTCGATCATCGGCTCAACCCCATTCCATTTAAAATGGCTTCCTGCCGGGAAAACATCTCCCGTTCCTGATCTTCGCCGTCCACGTGATCATAACCAAGGCAATGAAGAACCGAATGAGCCGTAAGAAACGCCACTTCCCGTTCATATGTATGACCGTACTCTTCCGCTTGCTTGCGAGCACGTTCCAGAGAAAGCGCCATATCCCCAACGTACAAGTAATTCGCCCCCTCGGGAAGAGGATATTCTCCCGATGGAAAAGAAAGGACATCGGTTGCTCGGTCAATATCTCGGAAATCCCGATTCAACTCCCGAATCGCCTTATCGTCCACCAAAAGCACCGACATTTCGCTTTCCACTGTGACACCCTCATAATTTAAAACGGCATTTACGGTGGTACGAATCAGGTCTTTTAAAGCCTTAGGGGTGCGCTCTTTTCGTTGTTGATTGGTAATACTGACGTAACAGTTGTTGCTCATAGAAACTCATTTCTTCCGGGAGTTGTCCGGATTGGATTGCTGTTTTTCGGAAAAGTTATCGTAAGCACGAATAATCTTTTGAACCAAAGCGTGACGAACCACGTCTTTGGCGGAAAGTTTCTGAATGGAAATGTCGTCGATATTTTCCAAAACTTTCATCGCCTGCTTCAAACCGCTTTGTTTTCCGTCGGGAAGGTCGATCTGGGTAATATCCCCGGTAATGACGATTTTGGAGCGGAACCCAAGGCGGGTCAAGAACATTTTCATTTGTTCACAAGTGGTGTTCTGCGCTTCGTCTAAAATGATAAAGGAATCGTCCAAAGTACGTCCGCGCATATAGGCAAGGGGAGCGACTTCAATAATATTCTTTTCCAAATAGTTGCGGTAGGTGTCAACTCCTAAAAAATCAAATAAGGCGTCGTGCAAAGGGCGAAGATAGGGATCGACTTTATCTTGCAGATCCCCAGGCAAAAAGCCAAGTTTTTCGCCGGCTTCCACGGCGGGGCGGGTAAGGACGATGCGATCGACCTGTTTGTTCCGAAGGGCAGTAACCGCCATAGCGACGGCGAGGTAGGTCTTCCCCGTGCCGGCAGGCCCGACACCGAGGGTAATGGTATTGGACTTTATGGCGGAAATATACTCTTTTTGCCCCAAAGTTTTGGGCTTAACCGGTTTTCCTCGGGAAGTGATACAAATACAGTCTCCTCCCAATTCAGAAAGGGATTCTTCCCTCCCCTCCCGGACAGAGAGAATAAAATACGCCACGGTCTGTACGTCAATCAATTCCCCTTTCCGGGCAAGGGCAGTCAGCAATTCTATGACCTTTTTCGCATCTGCCACGTCGTCCGGCGTGCCGGAGATCTTCAATTCTTCCCCTCGATTGGTGACGGAAACCCGGAGTTCCGATTCGATTCGGCGGATATTTTCGTCCAGGTGTCCGAAAAGATTCGAGAGAATGTCGAGTGATTCAAATTTTAAAATTTCTTCCACGGTCTTTTATCCTTTATCTTCAAAATAAAACGCTTTGTCTTCACAAATATCAACAATGACGCTTCGCACTCGGGTCAGGGTAATATCATCGGGCGATTCGGTGACGAATTCTTCAAGCGATTCCACTTCCACGTCATACAATCGAAGCCGATCTTTTTCGTTCATTTGGTTACAAGCAATGGCGATTGCCTGTTCCGAGGTAATTTCCAATTCATAAGAGCGGGTTTCGTAATAATGGGTTTCGGTCAACGAAATGGGCACAACGGAATTTTTCCCAAAGGAGAGGTATTTTATTTCAGTCTCCGTATCATAGGTTTCGTAGGGACAAGAAAATCCGGTGGAACCGTCGATTTGTTTTCCAAAAAAATTCCATTGTCGTTGGACGACGTGACGACCGGTACGTTCTGTGACGGTTTGACGCAATGAAACAGTTTGAGATTGTGTATCGGTGACCCTCGCCATAATTTTTGCTTTGGCGTGGACAACGTAATATCCCAAACGAGTATCCATAATCCCGCCTACGAGCAGGTCTCCTTTTTGTACCGTCTGCCCTTTTTGGACGTAACGCATTCCGGTTTGAACCAGGACCGAAAGAATTTGACCGTCCTGAGAAGCTACGATATTGCAAGGTGTTCCATCGTCTACAGATTCGGGAATATGTTCGGAGAAACGAACTTCTACCACAGCGCGACAGCCTTCCATATTCACGGAAGCAAAAGAAACATCTTCCGAAGCTAACATCAATTGATAACGGAGATTTCGATAATTAACCGTCGGAATAAAGGAGCCGACCCCAAATCCCTCTTTTAAAAGAATGGCATGAATCTGTTTTGCCTGAACCGGATTCGCATCGGGAATTTCTACCGACCAAACGAAGCGAGAGAGCGTAAACAATAAAACCAAATAAAGCGCAATTCCAAGAAACAGCCCAGGACGGAAGCGATACCGTTTCAAAGTAATGGGAAAACCTTTTTCCTCAAGATATTCCAACGTTACGCCGCTTTTCCGAGCCAAGGAATCCATCTGCTTTTTGGAAAACAAATAGATCTTTGCACGAATAATCCCGGGACAAACCCGGCGGATTTCCCAAAGATCAACTTCCTCTTTCATACAGAGTGTTACAAATTTTTCACCGTATGCACCACGAATTTCCAAAACAGTATATCCGAAAAACCAACGAATCCCATTCCACAAAAACGTCATGGATCAGCCCTCGAATTCTACGGAAACCACAAGGCCGCGAATCACGACGGTATTTTCCGTGAGGTTACAAAGGTCCAAACCTCTGCCGTTGATCCGAATAAGGCGTTTTCCTGCCCGAAGTTTAACCGTTTCCGGCTCATATTCCAAAATCCCATCGCAAGCGCCAACAAGAACCTGAGAATTTCCGATAAGTTCAATGGGGGGAAGTTCCGATCGGGGAGGATAAGTTTGCTTCATCATTGACCACTCCTTCGATGAAGAATATTCAAAGAAAGAGCAAAATATGTGCAGAACGAACGCAATTGCATTTTAAATATTTATTTATATTATTATATCATAGAACAAAAAATTTGTCAATATAAAAACCCGCCAAAAAGCGGGTTTTATATCATTTTTTTCCGGGGCAACAACGCACACAACGATCACATTCGGAATATCGTCCCGTGGTAGAATAAGATCTGGAACGGTATTCCAAACAAGCAGATTCGTCTATAATTTCCTTTCGAGGAACTTTGGTAGACCATTTTTTATTTTTCAGGCAAGAGATTGGACACGCGTCAATGCAGGCACGACAATCTCCGCAATGATTTCGGCGAATATGAGTATTGACCGGAAAATCCGCACCGATATAAATTCGGCAAGAAACGGTCTGAGAACCATAGACCCGATGAACGACGCGGTCATTTTTTCCAAGCCAACCGAGTCCGGCTCGCATTGCCGCCACTTTTCGGGCAAGACTTTCATCAACGTCAAGACGGTGCAGCGGCATAGGAAGATTTTGAATTCCGCGATCGCTAAGAAAATGGGAAATTGAACGCAAAATCTCGTTTAAACGTTCTTTTTCACGAAGCAACGTTTCGTGGTAAGTATCATCGCCTTCCTGTCCGGTGCAATGGTATGGTCTCATCAGAACCAGTGCTGTGGGGTAGGTATCTCGATACGGATCTTCATCTACGGAATAAAAGCCATAGACAAGATCTGAATAGCGATCCAAAGTTTCACAAAGATCAAGATAACGAAGAATCCGTTCATCGATGGTAAGAGAAAGGGAAACCCCATCGTCCGTTCCCCGTTTTGATGGGGCAAATCCCATACTCATAAACCACTTTCTTTCTTGTTTTTTTCCGGGATCGGTCTGTAAAATCACGGTTCCACCACCTTGCTTCGCAACAAATCGAAGCATAAAACGAACCAGTTTTCCGCCGACGCCGTCGTGTCGTAACAAAGGATCTACAGCAATGTGAGAGATACGATACGTTTGGTTTTTCAAATTCCGAAGAATCCCAAACCCCACTTGGGTTGCCCCCTGAAACGCACCGAAACATTCGGTCAACTCCAATTTTTTAAACATATTGGTCTTCTTTGGGAGGGAATTCGCAGCGGCACGACGGTCTGCAGTATCGTTAAACGCCGCATAAAGAATTCGGAAAGAGGACTGTTGTACTTCGGGGCGGGAAACGTCCAAAATTTTTACAGTATATTTTGCCATGAAATATTCCTTTTCTGTCCATTTGGGACGTATATTGTGTGTTGAAAGAATCATATTATTCTTTCGGTGATATACTTGATTCAGAAAAATTTTATTAAAAACGCCGTTGCCGTCTCCGCTGTCTCATTGATCATGAGTGCAATCGGAGTTCTATTTCGAGCGTACGCATCAAATCGGGTAGGCTCGGAAGTTATGGGGCTTTTACAGTTGATCCTGTCAGTCTATTATCCCGCCTGTACACTGGCATCATCAGGAGTATACGTTGCCTCGACCCGACTTTGCGCGGAAACATTGGCTCGAAAAGACCGAAAAATCGGTCAAATTTTAAACAGCTGTTTGATCTATGGTTTGGCCTTTGGAATCAGTGCATTTCTTCTTCTGTTTTTCGGAGCAAAACTGATTGCTGAGCATTGGCTTGCCTTTCCGAACGCCGAAATTCCTTTAAAAATTTTATCATTCGGCCTACCCTTTTTGTCGGCGGCGAATGCATTACAAGGATTCTTTTTGTCTTTGAGAAAAGCGTCCTATTCCACGGTACTGCAAGTCACGGAAGATCTATCAAAGATTGCCGTAACAGTACTACTGTTTACACTTTATCTGGACGAAGGCCCAAATGCAGCGTTGTGTGCAATGGTAGCAGGAATGGCCATCGGAGAAACGGTATCTTGCCTCTTTGGATACCTGCTATATCGGAGCAAAAGCAAAAAAATATCGTTATTGGGAAACGGTAATAGACGCGGAATCTTTTCCGAAGTTGTTAAAATTGCGCTCCCCTGTGCTTTCAGCGGGTACTTGCGTTCCGGAATCGGAATGATTGAGAGCATTCTTGTTCCCCGTGGATTGGAAGCGTCGGGACTTACTCCGGAACAGACCTTGGCTGCGCTGGGGAAATTTGAAGGAATGGCACTGCCGATCTTGATTTTTCCCGCGGCGTTTCTTGCCGTTGTATCAAAATTGCTCGTTCCCGAAATCACGGCAGAAAACGCAATGGGACACAGAAAAAACAACATAAAAACAACCTACTCCATTTTAAAATGGACTATGACTTATGGGGTTTTTATCGGAACTTTTTCAGCTTTCTTCGGACACGATCTGGGGAGATCCATATACCACGACGGAACCTGCGGGGCATATCTGATTTATCTTGCGCCCATCGTCCCATTTTTGTACGGCGACAAGGTCATCGATGGGATCATGAAGGGATACAATCGACAATTAACCGCGATGAAGATCAATTTGGCAGATGCGATTTTTCAAACAGTTGGAGCTTGGCTCTTAATTCCTCGAATGGGAATCGCGGGATACGTAGCGATTTTCTGTACCGGAGCCGTATTAAATTTCACATTTTCATTTTTATCGTTGAAAAAGGCTTGTTCCGTCCGATTCCCGATACGAGATGGGGTCATAATACCGTTAATCGTATCGTTGGCAACAATTTTACCATTAAAAATTTTCAGCAAATTTGTTCCCTTGTCCGTTTGGATCTGGGCAACGGTTTCGATTCCGTTGTTTTTACTTTTCTATCACTTTTATTCCGGGGGAATTAAGAAAATGAATCCGCGATTATGCCCAAATATTCAAAGGCAAGTGCTTCAACATCTGAAACAGACGAACCGGTAGTATCTTCCACAAAACCACCTGCAAGCATTGGATTTGCCAAGGGAAATTTTAAAGTTACCGTAACACCGCCCCTCGCTTTTTGTTTTATGTTCATTTGTCCGCCTGCCAATTCCACCCGACGACGTACGGAAAACATTCCAATATCAATTCCGTCAAATTCTTCATTGCAGGGCACGTCAAGGGGTGTATTCAACGATCCGGAAACAAATTTTATCGTGATACTGTTCACATCAGAAAAAGTCTTCACGGAAATAGAAGGCTCGTCCTGACGATAAGTCAAACTTGCCAGAATATCCACAAACATCAGAGACTGGGAACTTTGCTCCATATAGATGTATTTGTTTTCAATCGGGGTATATTTCATAAACTTAAAAAGCTTTTGACATTTAGTCAAGGTGGAAACCACATTGGAAATAGCCGTGTTTCCGAGAGATTGGGGAGAACACACCTCTGCACGGGCAAAGAACAAAATCATTTGAATCATTCGGGTCCGAATCATTGAAAGGACTCGGAGAGACTTTTCAATATTACCTTTTCCAATAATTTGTTCGAGGAATTTCAACTGTTTTACGACAATCTGCAACGGATTTGCCACACCCCGTTGCATTACGTCCAGCAATTCTCCATTGGTGAGAAAAGGAAACACCTTGTCAACTTCCGTCGAATCAAAAACCACATAAACACAAACACACAGTGTATTTCCGTCATCGAGAGAAATAGGTTCTAAAAGAACAGACAAACGAAGAGACTCATCATATGGCAGCAGACAAGGTTGTCCTTTCTTCAATGTTTGAATCGCTTGATCTAATTCTTCCTTTTCATAACGAGAAAACAATCCTGTAGTCGTGGACAAAAGCGGGAAAACCCGCGTTGCATAAGAATTGGTATAAACTATTTGCAAATCCGGTGATGCAAACATAATGGGAGCGACGACGTGGTCAAAACGAGAAAAATCGTGAATCATTGATTTTTCCTCCTAACATTCTTTCAACCATTATAGCATACGCTCCCGATGGTTGTCAAGATGTTTTACGTTGAATTTCTTGTAAAATCCGGTATTTTTCTCTGGTGGCAAAACCGCCGCGAAGATGACGTTCCGATTTATTTTGTTCCAAGACCTCGCGAACCTGCTCATATAAGCCGGTGTGATATTCTTTCAATCTGCACGTTACATCTTTATGTACCGTTGATTTTGAAACGCCAAACTGCTTGGCTGCATCACGTACCGTCGCTCCGTTTTCCGCAATGTAAGTGGCAAGTGCCAACACCCGTTCCCGAAGTTCATCCATAAACCTGTGTCCTCCAATCGTGTTTCTACTGCAAATCTATGATTACAAATACAAGGATATTCCGAAAACTCCTCTTGACATTTCAGCCTAAATGTTGTATAATATACTCGTATATATTTAGATGGATTTGATATTCCTGTTTTGTGGTATAAATTTATGAAAAAATTACTTTCACTTTTCCTCGCGATCACGCTTTGCATCACGTTGTTTTGCTCTCCTGTTTCTGCAGAACCGCAAAACGCAGAACAAAATAATTCAACATTATCGACAGAACCCGAAATCAAATCCGGCGCTGCTATTATCATGGACGCTGACACCGGAATGGTCTTGTACGAAAAGAATATTGCGGAAAAGCTTTCCCCCGCAGACACCGTTCAGATCTTAACCGTTCTTTTGGGAATAGAATCGGGAAAAGAAGATAAAACGGTAACGGTAACGAATGAAATCATTGACGGGGTTGATCGTGAAGGAACTCATATTTCTCTTTCTCCTAATGAAAAAGTTAAAGTAAAAGATCTATTTTATGCAGTGATGCTTGCTTCCGCTTCCGATGCAGCAAAAATCATTGCCACTACGGTCAGTGAATCGGAAAAAGCCTTTGCTGAGGCAATGAACAAACGCATGAAGGATCTTGGTGCAAACAATTCTTCCTTTACAAATGCAGACGGTGCATTCGCAGAAAACAACCTTACCACCGCAGAAGACCTTGCCTTGTTGATGCAAGAAGCGTTAAAGAACGAGGCATTTTGTACGGTGTTTAACACGACGTCTTACACAATGGAAGAGACGAATAAAAACACAACGGGGCGTTCTTTTTCCACATTATGTCTCCTGTTAAAAAACAGTGATATGAATGTCAAATACGAAAATGCCATCGGAGGGAAAACCGGTTGGAATAAAAACGCCGGATACAATCTTGTCTCCGTCGCAAAAAAAGACGGAAGAACTTTAATTTGTGTTGTTCTCAATGCCGAAACCTCAAAACAACGGTATGAAGAAACAGTGTCCCTTTTTGAATATACTTTTTCTGCATTTCAAAACGTCACGATTCCCTCCACTCTGCTCATTCCTACTGAAATTCCCGTGATGAAGGACGGAACGATCGTCCGCAAGATCACCGTATCCATTCCCGAAGGAACGATTCTTTCCACAAACGTAGATTTCCAAGAAGGAACTATGTCATTGTCTCCGTTGCCGGATTACGTCAACGAAGGAGAAACCAATCTCAAACTTACCGTTTCAGCAAAAAACCAACGTAACAATGTGGTTGAGATCGGAACAATTATTTTAGAGATTGAAACGAAAGAAGTGGAATTGGAAGAACTTCCCGGCGGAGAAAAGATAATTCCTCTTTCTTTCGGCGCAAAACTGTGGAACGTCATTAAAACGATTCTTTTGATCCTGCTTTGCGTTATAGGAGGGATCCTTTTAATCGCAGCGGTTCTGTTCCTCGTTTCCTACTTTCAACGCAGAAGCCGTCAGGAATCTCGCCGCCGCAGACTGGAAGAAGAACAAATGGAAATAAAAGCGGAAGAAGAAAAAGAACGCCTTCAAACCGGGCGCCGACACAAGAAAAAATAACAAATCATACAATCAAAATTTATAATATAATGATAGGAGAATTATCATGATTCTAGTTACCGGAGGCGCAGGCTACATCGGAAGTCACACCTGCGTTGAATTGCTCGATCGGGGTTATGAAATCGTTATCATGGACAATTTCAGCAACTCCAAACCCGATGCCCTGGACAAAATTCGCAAGATCACGGGCAAAGATTTTAAGTTTTACGAAGCCGATATGTGCGACCGTGAAGCGATGGATAAGATCTTTGCAGAAAACAAGATTGATGCGGTTATCCATTTTGCCGGATATAAAGCTGTCGGAGAATCGGTTCAAAAACCGCTGATGTACTATTATAACAACTTGATGGGAACCATCGTATTATGTGAAGCAATGAAGAAATACGGTTGCACAAAGATTCTATTCTCCTCTTCCGCTACCGTTTACGGCAACCCAAAGACCGTTCCCATCAAAGAAGATTTTCCCCTCTCCACTACGAACCCCTACGGAACCACAAAACTATTCATTGAACGGATTTTGGAAGACGTTGTTGTGGCAAATCCCGATTGGAGCGTAGTTCTTCTGCGGTACTTCAATCCTATTGGAGCCCATAAGAGTGGTATTATCGGAGAAAACCCCAACGGGATTCCCAACAATCTCGTGCCTTACGTTGCCCGGGTTGCTTGCGGAAAGTATGAAGCGGTTCACGTATTCGGAAACGATTACCCCACCCCCGACGGAACCGGTGTTCGCGATTATATTCACGTCGTAGACTTGGCTTTGGGCCACGTAAAAGCCATGGAAAAAGCGATGTCTTGCACCGGCGTTAACGTTTACAACCTGGGAACAGGAAAAGGATATAGCGTTTTGGACATTATCAAAGCATATGAAAAGGCTTGTGGCAAAAAAATCCCCTACGTTATCGATCCTCGCCGCCCCGGAGATATTCCCACCTGTTATGCAGACCCGGCAAAATCATTGGAAGAACTGGGCTGGAAAGCAACTATGGATATTGAAGAAATGTGTAAAGATTCCTGGAAATTTACCGTTAACAATCAAGATTGATTGAAGAAAGGATTCCCCCATGAAGAAAAAATTCATCATTACTATCGCCCGGCAATTCGGTTCCGGCGGAAGTGAAATCGGCTACCGATTAGCAAATGAACTGAATATCAAATATTACGATAAAGACCTGATTGTGCAAGCCGCAAAAGAAAATGGAATGTGCGAACACGTCATTGCCCAAGAAGAGGAAAAGACGACGGGAAGTTTCCTTTATTCCATGGTATTGGAACCCCATGCGGCTGCATCTCATTTTCTAAACTGGACGGAAGATTCTCTAAACGACCGTATCTACAAGGCTCAAACAAATTTTATTCGCAAAAAAGCGGAAGAAGAATCTTGTGTTTTCATCGGTCGCTGTGCGGATTATCTGTTATGGGACGAACAAAACGTCTTTCGTGTGTTCATTCAAGCAGATTTGGAAGATCGAAAAAAACGCATTGCAGAAGAAGGAAATCTTTCTTTGGAAAAAGCGGAAGAAGTCATCAAGAAAAAAGACAGAACCCGCGCCAATTATTATCATTTTCACACCAATAATCGTTGGACCGATTTGAAGAATTATGATCTTTGCATTAACGTCTCCAAAATCGGCGGAATCGACAAAGCGGTTCAACTGATCAAAGAAATGATCGAACTTCGATTTAAAGATTAAAAATGAGGGGAGTCAGAACACCTCTGTCTCCCCTTTGCACGCCCTCATAGTTAAATGGATATAACAAGCCCCTCCTAAGG
Source organism: Eubacteriales bacterium (assembly GCA_045603745.1). Classification (GTDB taxonomy): domain Bacteria; phylum Bacillota; class Clostridia; order Oscillospirales; family UBA644; genus RGIG995. Next base: position 38,519 of record JAZUMQ010000008.1, read on the forward strand.
GCTAGTTATGGGTTCGATTCCCGTTGGGGGTACCAAGAAGCAGCCTTGTACGGATTTCAACAAGGCTGCTTCTTTCTTACAAAAATGTCGACAAAATTTTGAACTGTGAAAGACTACGGTTGACATCATTATAATTAATATGGTATAATACGATTGTAAATATTTTCATTTTACAAAATTAATATTTCGTCCCCTTTGACACCCGGTCGCATTCCCGATAATACCGTCAATTTTTGACGGTTCAATGGATTTCTGTACCGTTTCCTGAGGTGCAGGATCTGACAGACTTTTTTGCAAGGTCTGTTTTTTTGTTTTATAAACCCGGAGGAACGTATCAATGAAAGCAATGGAAGAAAAGATCCGCAAGGAAGGCAAGGTCTTCCCCGGTCACATTTTAAAAGTCGGCAGTTTTTTGAATCATCAGTTAGACACCTCGTTTTTAATGGAAGTTGGAGAAGAGATTGCCGATCTGTACAAAAATGAAGTCATTGACAAGGTCGTAACCATTGAAACTTCCGGCGTTGCTGTGGCCTTTGCCGCCGCCGTAAAATTAAACGTCCCCGTAGTTTATGCAAAAAAGCATAAATCTTCCAATTTACCCCCAGATCTGTATTCCGCCATTGTCCATTCGTTTACCCACAACACGGATTACACCGTTTATATCAGCAAAGATTTTCTTCATGAAGGAGAAAAAGTCCTGATTGTGGACGACTTTTTAGCAGTAGGAAACGCATTGAACGGTTTGATGGAAATCGTAGGACAAGCCGGGGCTGAAACCGTGGGAATCGCCACCGCCATTGAGAAGGGATTTCAAGGAGGCGGCGACGCGATCCGTGCCAAAGGAATTCGCGTGGAATCCATGGCGATTATCGATGAAATGACCGATTCTGAAATAGTCTTTCGGAATCAGGACAGATAATCTTGATATGTAAAAATTTACATATATATTTTTTTTGCTGAACAAGCAAGGAGGAAAAAAACATGAAAAAGATTTTCGCGCTTCTTCTCGTTCTCTGCATGGCTACCGCTCTGTTTGTCGGTTGCGCTCCTGCGAACGAAGAATCCGGAAAACTGAAGATCGGTGCTATTCTGATTGGCGATGAGAACGAAGGTTACACCTACGCTCACATCAAAGGCATTCAAGATGCCATCAAAGCCCTCGGAGAAGACAAGATCGAAGTAATCTGGAAGTACAACGTTGCCGACGAAACCGACGAAGCCTATTCGGCCGCCGTTGACTTGGTAGAACAGGGTTGTACCTACGTTTTCTCGAATTCCTACGGCCATCAGAGCCACGTGCTCCGCGCTGCTAAGGAATATCCCGAAGTAAGATTTGTTGCAGTTACCGGCGACACCGCTAAGAAAGACAACAAGTCAAACTTCTCCAATGCATTCAACGCTACTTATCAGTCTCGTTACGTTTCCGGTGTTGTTGCCGGTATGAAGATTAAGGAACTGGTAGACGCCGGCAAACTGACCGACAAGAACTACGACGCAAACGGCAACGTTAAGGTCGGATACGTCGGAGCTTTCCCCTATGCGGAAGTTGTTTCCGGTTACACCGCTTTCTATCTGGGCATTAAGTCTGTTTATGACAAAGTCGTCATGAACGTTTCCTATACCGAATCCTGGTTCTCCATTACCGGAGAAGCTGCCGCTGCTGAAGCGTTCATCGCTGACGGTTGTGTCATCATTTCCCAGCACGCTGACTCCACCGGTGCTCCTTCTGCCGTTGAAGCAAAGAACAAGGAAGGCACCGTTGTTTACTGTGTTGGTTACAACATTGACATGCTCTCTGTTGCTCCCAACGCCGCTTTGACCTCTGCCACCAACGACTGGTCCGTTTACTACACCTATGCCATTGGTCAGGCTCTGAAGGGCGAAGACATCGCTACCAACTGGTCTAAGGGCTATCCTGACGGCGCTGTTGGTATCACCAAGTTGGGAACCGCTTGTGCTGTCGGCACTGCCGAAAAAGTTGCTTCTGTGGAAGCTGCTCTGAAGAACGGTACTCTGAACGTATTCGATACCGCTACCTTCACTGCAAAAGCTGCAGACGGCGTTAAAGTTGATGAAAACGGCAAGGTTACCGAATACCTGGCCGACATCGACGGGGACTTCGTTGGTGAAACCAACGTTGTCAAAAACGGTTACATCGATGAATCCAACTCCGATGATTTCCGCAGTGCTCCCTATTTTGCCCTGCGTATCGACGGCATCATCGAAAATACTGCCGAATAAGAATTTGAACTGACTTATGAATAAGGGAGGTCCTCTCCGGGACTTCCCTTATTCCGGTTTTCTTAATATGTCGGAAAGGACGGAGCCCCCGTATGATCCGGCTCGTAAAAAAATGAGATCCTTCCCGGTATTGCCTGCCGGGAGAAAAGACAAAGGAGATTTCCTATGGAATGCACCAGCGCCATTCGTCTGGAAAACGTAACGAAGACCTTTGGGTCTGTGGTTGCAAACAAAGACATCTGTCTTGACATCCGCTACGGCGAAATTCTTTCTCTTTTAGGGGAAAACGGAAGCGGAAAAACCACCTTGATGAATATGCTTTCGGGGATATACTTCCCCGATGCCGGCAAAATTTTTGCACAAGATCAAGAAGTAACCATTCGTTCTCCGAAGGACGCTTTTGACCTGAATATTGGCATGATTCACCAACATTTTAAGTTGGTAGACATCTTTACCGCGACGGAAAACGTAATTTTAGGTGATACTTCCGGAAAAAAGGAAAGTCTGAAAGCAGCCGCCGCGCGAATTCGGGAAATTTGCGATACCTACGGTTTTGACGTTGACCCGGATCAGAAAGTCTATAACATGTCTGTTTCCCAGAAGCAGACGCTGGAAATTGTAAAAGTATTATATCACGGTGCGGAAATCCTGATTTTGGACGAACCGACGGCGGTTTTGACCCTGCAGGAAACCGAAAAACTGTTTAAAGTTCTTCGGAACATGAAAGAAGCGGGGAAAGCTATCGTCATTATCACCCATAAACTAAACGAAGTGCTTTCCATTTCGGATCGAGTATCGATTCTGCGTCGAGGGGAATACATCGGCACGGTAGACACGAAAGACGCCACGGAACTTTCTCTGACCGAAATGATGGTGGGGAAAAAAGTCAGCCTTGACATTGCCCGTCCCATAGTAGAAAAGAAAAAGCCTCTGCTGGAAATTCGGGATCTGACCATTCGGAACGATGAAGGAAATCTCGCCATTGACAACGTCAATTTTTATATCCGGGGCGGTGAAATCCTCGGCGTTGCCGGAATTGCCGGTTGCGGACAAAAAGAATTATGTGAAGCAATTGCAGGATTGCGGAAGATCGAACAGGGCATGATGATCCATCAGGGAGAAGACATTTCCACCATGACCCCAAAACAGATTTTGGAAAAAGGAATTTCCATGAGTTTCATTCCCGAAGACCGTTTGGGAATGGGGCTGGCACCTTCCCTATCGATCACCGACAACATGCTATTGAAGACCTATTCCGAAGGGATCTCCCCCTTTGTAGATCGGAAGCGGGGGCGCGAGGAAGCAGAGCGGATCATTGAAGATCTGGACGTTGTAACTCCTTCCACGGAAACTCCGGTTCGTCGCCTTTCCGGCGGGAACGTACAAAAGGTATTGTTGGGTCGGGAAATCAAGAGTGGACCTAACGTTATCATCACTGCATACCCCGTTCGCGGATTGGACATCAACTCTTCTTATTTAATTTATGACATTCTCAATCAGCAAAAGCAGAACGACGTTGGCATTTTGTTCATCGGAGAAGATTTGGACGTAATGCTTTCCCTCTGTGATAAAATCATGGTTCTTTGCCACGGAAAAGTGATGGGAATCGTCAATGCAGACAAGACTTCAAAGGAAGAACTTGGTTTGATGATGACCGGTGCGATCAATCTGTTGGAAGAAAGAACCACGGAAGACAAAACACCCGGCATTGCAAAAGACTCTTACATTGAGGAGGGGGACAAATGAGTAATACAGTAACAAAAGTAAAAGAACCCTTTCTCCGCATCGTAAAGCGGGACGGACTGGCAACCTGGAAAGCTTGGCTGATCCGAGGAATTGCTCTGGTTGCGGCGTTGTTGATCTGCGCATTGTTCGTATTCACCATTACAAAGCTGAATCCTTTGGATATTTACAGTTCCATGGTGCGGGGTGCATTCGGTACCACCCGCAGAATTTGGATCACATTCCAGGATACCGCAATTCTACTGTGTGTTGCCTTGGGATTGGCACCGGCATTTAAAATGAAGTTTTGGAACATCGGTGCGGAAGGTCAGGTTTTGGTCGGCGGGATTTCCACCGCAGCGTGTATGATCTACCTTGGAGATATTCTCCCCCTGTGGTTGAACATCGTCATCATGGTCGTTGTCTCCACGGCATCAGGTGCCCTTTGGGGATTGATTCCTGCATTGTTTAAAGCAAAATGGAACACCAACGAAACCTTATTCACCTTGATGATGAACTATATCGCAATCCAACTGACGGCATTTTTCGTTTCCAAATGGGAAAACCCCTTTGGTTCCAACAGTGTCGGCGTCATCAATCCGGACACAAAGGGAGGTTGGTTACCGGAAATCGGTTCTAACCGCATGGTCTCCCCTTACATTCTCCCGGTTGTCATCGTTCTCGCATTAACGATCTTTATGTTTTTCTATCTGAGGAACAGCAAACAGGGATATGAAATTTCTATCGTAGGCGATAGTGAAAACACGGCTCGATACGCCGGTATGAACGTAAAGAAGATCGTACTCCGCACCATGCTGATCTCCGGTGGAATCTGTGGAATTGCCGGATTCATCAACGTTGCAGGCGCCAGCCACACGATCTCCACGAACATTGCCGGTGGACGCGGATTTACGGCGATTATCGTAGCATGGCTTGCAAAGTTCAACGCTTTTGTGATGATTTTTGTTTCCCTTTTGCTGGTATTCTTGGAAAAGGGTGCATCTCAAATCGCTTCCGATCACGGTCTGAATGACGAAGCATCGGAAATTATGAAGGGAATTATTCTTTTCTTTGTTTTGGGCAGTGAATTTTTCATTAACTACCGGTTGATTTTCCGGAAGAAATAAGAAAGGGGGATCTGAATTATGAACATCGACTCTTGGATTCAATGGATCCAATCATCTGTAGTATTTGGTACTGTTATCATGTTTGGTTGCTGTGGAGAAATATTGACCGAAAAATCGGGAAATTTAAATCTTGGGATCCCCGGCACGATGTATTTAGGTGGTATCGCAAGCCTTGCAGGGGCATTTTTCTATGAAAACGCCTGCGCTAAAGCAAGCATTTCGCCGAACCCCTTCCTGTGTATTCTCGTCGCTTTTATCTGTGCATTCATTGCCGGTGCTTTCGGCGGTTTGATTTACAGTTTTCTGACCACTACCTTGCGGGCGAATCAGAACGTTACCGGGCTGACTTTGACCATTTTTGGAGCAGGAATCGCAAATTTCTTCGGAGGATCTCTGAACAAACTTGCCGGCGGCGTGGGACAAATTTCCATTTCCGCAACCAGCGATGCCTTCCGTACCACCGTTCCGTTTTTGGACAAACTGGGCGGATTCGGAAAATTATTTTTGTCATATGGATTCTTAGCGTATCTTGCCGTTGCGATTGCAATTGCGATGGCGTTGTTCCTGAAACGTTCCCATAAGGGATTGAATCTTCGTGCCGTGGGTGAAAACCCGGCAACTGCGGACGCTGCAGGAATCGACGTAACAAAATACAAATACCTTGCTACCTGTATCGGTTGCGGAATCGCCGGCTTGGGAGGATTGTATTACGTAGTAGACTACACCAAGGGAACTTGGGCTAACGACGGAACCATTGAAACTCTGGGCTGGTTGGCAGTAGCACTGGTCATTTTCACCACATGGAAACCCATCAATGCCATTTGGGGATCTTACCTGTTCGGCATGCTTTATTGGATGTATCTGTATACAGAACTGTTTGGATTTACGCTTTCCCGCAGTTCTCAGCCCATTTTCAAGATGTTGCCTTACGTTGCAACGATGTTGGTTTTGATTTTAACCAGCATTCGTAAACAAAGAGAAAATCAACCCCCTGCAAATCTTGGGTTGCCCTATTTCCGGGAAGAAAGATAACAATATGAAAAAAGACGTTTTAATCATTGGCGCCGGTCCTGCCGGAATCTTTACAGCACTGGAGATTCTGCGTAAAGGAAGTAAAAAAAGCATTTTGATCGTGGAAAAAGGCGTGGCGATCGAACAACGCCGTTGCCCGAAATCCAAAACGAAACAATGCGTTAACTGTAAGCCTTATTGCCATATCACCACCGGATTTTCCGGGGCGGGTGCGTTTTCCGACGGAAAACTGTCCCTCTCCCCGGACGTGGGCGGTGCTTTGCCGGAACTGATCGGTGAAGAATTGGCGGAAGAAACCATCAAATACGCCGATTCCATCTATTTGGAATTCGGTGCGGACGAACACGTAGAAGGGATCAGCAATCCCGAAGAAGTGAAAGAAATCCGCAAACGCGCCATTCAGGCGGGTTTGAAGTTGGTGGATTGCCCCATTCGTCATTTGGGGACGGAAAAAGCCCAGGACATCTACTATGCCATTGAACAATATTTACTGAACAACGGCGTGGAGATGATGTTTGGATACGAATGTACCAATCTGATGATTGAAGATCACGTTTGCAAAGGCGCCTATCTGAAAAAAGGTTCGGAAGAACTGACCGTATCGGCGGAAAACGTTGTTGTTGCCACTGGCCGCAGAGGGGCAGAATGGTTGGAAAAACTGTGCACGGAACACGGAATTCAACACCGTCCCGGCACTGTTGACATCGGAGTTCGGGTTGAAGTACGAAACGAAGTAATGGAACAGGTCAACAAGGTTCTGTACGAATCCAAGTTGATCGGGTATCCGCAACCTTTCAAAAACAAAGTCCGTACCTTCTGTCAAAACCCCGGCGGATTCGTAAGCCAAGAGAATTACGACAATGACCTTGCGGTGGTCAACGGACATTCTTACAAGGAACTGAAATCCAATAACACGAACCTTGCGATTTTGGTTTCCCACAATTTCAGCGTTCCCTTTAATCAACCCATTGCCTATGCTCAAAAAGTGGGCGAATTGTCCAATATGCTTGCCAACGGTCACATTTTGGTGCAACGGTTCGGGGATATTCTGGACGGAAAACGGACGTGGGAAAAGGAACTGAGCCACTCAAATCTGAAACCGACGTTACCTGACGCCGTTGCAGGGGATATTACTGCCGCAATTCCCTACCGGGCTATGACAAATATCATCAATTTTATCCACGCTCTCGATCACGTAGTACCGGGATTTGCATCGACGGAAACTCTGCTCTACTCCCCCGAACTGAAATTCTACAGTAATCGGGTGGATATGGACAAGGATTTCAACACCAACGTTCCCGGTTTGTACTGCTTGGGAGACTCCAGCGGTTGGACCCGCGGGTTGATGATGGCTTCCGTTATGGGCGTTCTCATGGGACGGAAATTGGCGGAGAAGTAAATAATGAAGGATGCAGGTGATACTGCATCCTTTTAGCTTTTAATATAAAAAATAGATTATAAAAATAGTGGCAAAAAGGGTTAACAAATCACACAGAACGGCACAAGTAACTAATTTTCCCATACCGTTGCCGGATTTTCCGGGGAGATAGACGCCCAAAGTATAGAAAGTTGTCTCCGTAGATGCGGACAGAACCGACGCCATACGTCCGATGAGGGAATCGGCGCCGTAGGTTTTAAGCAAATCTTCGCAGACCGACAATGCACCGCCGCCGGATAAAGGGCGAACCAATGCCAGAGGCAAGATTTGGGGCGGAATGGAAAGGGCTTGACACCAAGGGGCAAGAAAAGAAATCATCAGATCCATTGCGCCGGAAGAACGGAAAACGGCGACGGAAACCAACATCAAAAGTAAAGTTGGAAAAATCTGCAAACAAACCCGAAGTCCGTCCTTCACTCCATCGCAAAAATGAGCAAAAACGGGGATTTTACGAATCAATCCATAACCGAACACGAAAATCATTAAAATCGGCAAAACTCCGCTCATTTTTCCCTCCGGAAGAAAATCCGTGTTAAGAAGATTCCGCAGGTGCAGGATAATATTTGCACCACCCAAACGGCAGGGAGAATATCCATAGTGTTTTTTGCTCCATTGGCTTGTCGTAAAGCACAAATTGTGGTGGGAATCAGTTGCACGGAACAAGTATTTAACAAAAGAAACGCCGCAAGAGATCGGGAAACTTTACCGTTTGACATCATTCCGGCGGCTTTGATTCCGTAAGGGGTGGCGGCATTGCCGAGTCCAAAAAAATTCGAGGCGAGGTTCATGGTAACGACGCCGCGCAGTTCCGTATTCTTTGCGGTTTTCGGAATCAAAAATCTCACGGGGCGCGCCAAAAAAGAAGAAAATCGGTCAACCAAACCGGAATCCTCTGCCACCCGCATCAGTCCACTGAAAAAACAGATCGAACCACCAAGTTTCAAAATCAGCGATACCGTATCGGCAGGGGTGGATAATATCGCCTCAGAAAGTGCGCCCACATTTCCGGTCATAATTCCACAGACCGTTCCGATGAAAATCAGAGTAAAACAAATCCAACCGACCAAAATCCTCTCTCCTTTCAGTTCATTTTATGGATAAAATCAAAGGATATGTCATAAAATGGAAAGAAAAGGAGTGGAGTGACATGAAAATTTCAGAACGGATCTTGAATTCATTGGAAAAAAACTGGCAGATGATCGCTTTGACAGTGGTTTGTTTTTGCCTTATTTTGGCGATGATCGCCGCGGGGCAAGCACAAACGGTGGAGGCATTTGCGTGCTCGGATTGGGGATTATCTTTTGGAATCCCAAACGCCGCCCCTCAAGGAAACGTCAGTGCTGAAATTTTGAAGGAATATAACGCATATTACATTGGGGATAAAGAATCAAAGATCATCTACCTTACCTTTGACGCAGGCTATGAAAACGGTTATACGGAACGCATTTTAGATACCCTGAAGAAACATGAAGTACCTGCCGCTTTTTTTCTGGTAAAGCATTACATGGAAACGGCGCCGGAATTGGTAAAACGAATGGCAGAGGAAGGACATATCGTTGCAAATCACACTGCATCACACCCAGATATGAGCAAAATTTCTACCGCGGAAGAATTACAGCGGGAACTAACCCCGGTAGAAACTTTGTATAAAGAAATTACCGGACAGGAAATGAAAAAGATCTATCGTCCGCCCCAAGGAAAATTCAGCGAAATTAATCTGCAACACGCAAAGGAATTGGGATACACCACGATATTTTGGAGTCTTGCCTATGCGGATTGGAACAACAAAAAACAGCCCGATCCCCAAGCCGCCATTCAAAAATTGAATTCTCGAATTCACGGTGGTGCAGTGATTTTATTACATAGCACCTCGGCAACGAATGCAGAGATTTTGGACGATCTTCTGACCCAATGGAAGGCTCAGGGATATACCTTCGGAACGTTAGATGAGTTCGCAAATCAATAGAAGAAAGCGACCGAAATAAATCGGTCGCATTTTTTATAGAAAAAAGAGAAGTAACTTTACTGATAAATAACCGAGAAGTCCACAACCGGGAAAGGTAAAAATCCAAGCAAAAATCATTTGTCCGGCAACATTCCAATTCACAGAACGAAGCCGCACGGAAGCTCCGGCACCCATCAAGGCAGTAGTCTTAACGTGAGTGGTACTGACCGGAAGACCGTAAAGAGTACAAAATCCCAAACTGACGGCAGAAGCAAGATCTGCGGCGACACCTTGATACCCTTCGGTTTTCAACATTTTCATACCCACAGCTCGAATGATGCGCCCTCCCCCGAGACAAGTACCTAAAGACAATACTCCGGAACATAGAAAAAGCAGCCAAATCGGAATCGTTTCCGGCGGTGCGGTGTTTCCTGCGGCGGCAACAGAGAGAAGCAAAACCCCGATAAATTTTTGACCGTCTTGAGATCCGTGCAAAAAGGCATTGACAGCCCCTCCGAAAATTTCCACTTTATGAAAAAAACCTTCGGCATCGCGGCGGTGTTTTTGTTTAAAAAGAAAAAAGATCAACCGAACGAAAAACCAACCTAAACCGAATCCTAAAAATACCGATAATCCCAATCCCCACAAGACTCTGCTCCAAATAGAAAATCGCACGCCGTCTCCCCCATTGATGGCAATGGCAGCTCCGGTAATTCCGGCAATCAGGGCATGGCTTTCGCTGGTAGGAATTCCAAAATACCACGCGACTGCCGCCCAAACCACAACAGCAACCATGGCGGCACAAAGAGCAAGTCGGGAAAGATTTGGATCGTCACCAAAATCAACCATAGAATAAACAGTATCGGTTACGGTACGATTAAATGAAACAGTAAGAATCAAGCCCAAAAAGTTAAAGATTGCCGCCATAACAACGGCGGCGGTGGGAGTAAGCGCTCGGGTGGCGACGCAGGACGAAATGGCGTTTGGCGCATCGGTCCAACCATTGACGAAAATTACGCCGAGGGTCAATACCGTAAGCAAGGTCAAGGGTAAGGACGAAAAAACCGTCGTGATCCAAGAAAAAAAAGACATAAAAATCCCTCCCGTATAAAATATGGTATTATGGGAAAAACATTCGTTGTATCAAGGTTTTTTTTAATAAAAAATTTCTTTGTGACATTTTCGTGAACCCCCTTGACAACCGACCGGAATCGTGCTATAATATCCAAGTAACAAAACGAAACATTCCTCCTTAGCTCAGTTGGTAGAGCCCGCGGCTGTTAACCGCGTTGTCGTTGGTTCGAGTCCGACAGGGGGAGCCATATTGGGGCAACAATTTTGCACCCTAACACAAAAGTCCTTGTAAATCAAGGGCTTTTTGTGTTTTTAGGGGTAAAAAACAACCCTCTTTCATCATTGCACCTTTTCCCCGACCTTTTGGACTTGAACCTGCGACTTTATCGCATGAATGAAGATTAACCGCTTTTCTGATATAATACAAGCGGAAAGAAGAAAAACAAGGATTTATCAAAACCGATTAGACATCAGGAACTACCGATAAGGCAAAAATCAACAATTCTCCGATTTTATTTGCTATAATGATATTCGCAAACAATAAACGAAACGGGGGAAAAGCGAATGCAAGCAATCAAAACGACAGAGCTTGTCAAGCGGTACAAAAATATAACTGCCGTAGATAAGCTTGATTTACAAATACGCGAGGGCGAATTATTCTCTCTCCTCGGCGTAAACGGTGCGGGAAAAACAACGACGCTCAAAATGCTTTCTTGCCTAACAATGCCAACAGACGGAGATGCCTTTGTGGGCGGTTACAGCGTTACAAAGGAACCGAAACAGGTAAAACGCCTAATTGGTGTTTCTCCGCAAGAAACTGCCGTTGCGCCGGGGCTTTCTGTAAAAGAAAATTTAGACCTGATTTGCGGTATTCACGGATTTTCAAAAGAAAAGACCTCTGAGAAAATCGCAGAGCTGTCGGAACAATTTTCTTTGGAAGATGTTCTGAACAGAAAGGCAGGAAAATTATCGGGAGGATGGCAGCGCCGTGTCAGTATAGCAATGGCAATGATCAGCGAGCCTAAAATTCTGTTTTTAGACGAGCCTACGCTTGGACTTGACGTTATAGCACGACACGAGCTTTGGGAAACCATTCGCTCTATGAAAGGCAAAATTACGATTATCTTAACCACGCACTATATGGAAGAAGCTGAGTCGCTTTCCGACCGCATCGGTATTATGAAGAACGGCAAACTCCTTGCGCAAGGAACGGTAGCGGAGCTTAAGGCAAAAGCGAATACAAACGACTTTGAATCGGCATTTGTTTCCATAGTAAAGGAGGGTGTGGTATGAAAATGATGACTTTTGCGAAAAGGTGCGCGAAAGAGATTTTGCGCGATCCCATAAATCTCGGCTTCGGCTTGGGCTTCCCATTGGTGCTACTATTGCTTCTCAGTGCTTTGCAGACGAATATTCCCGTGAGCTTGTTTGAAATCGACACGCTGACGCCCGGTATTACTGTGTTTGGACTGTCATTTATGACGTTGTTTTCTGCAACGTTGGTTGCCAAAGACCGAGAAAGCTCACTTTTACAAAGACTATATACCACGCCTCTCACGGGATTTGATTTTATTATTGGATATATGCTTCCACTTCTCCCGATTGCACTCGGACAGACCTTCATTTGCTACCTTGTTGCAATTCCCTTGGGGCTTACGCTCAGCGTGAATATTATTTATGCGGTTATCGGTATGATACCGATGGCAATTTTTAATATTGCGCTTGGACTTTTGTGTGGCAGTGTGTTGGGAGTTAAGCAGGTAGGTGGTATCTGCGGAGCATTACTTACCAATCTCTCTGCGTGGCTTTCAGGCGTGTGGTTCGATTTGAAGCTTGTGGGTGGCTTTTTCGAGAAAATAGCAAATGCGCTTCCGTTCGTTCACGCAGCAGAAATGGAAAAATCGTTATTCAGCGGAGATTTTAGGCTTGCAGGCACACATATCCTGCCGATTTTTCTGTATAGTGTAGCAATCACGGCAATCGCTGTGTTCTGTTTCCTCAGACAAATGAAAAAACAGTAAGGATTATAGGAAATGAAGTACAAACTTATCATCGACAAGGATGCCGAGGAAGAAATAATAGCAATCGTTCACGCGCCTTCTTCTCTGACCGAGGAGATAGAAGATCTCGTGCATAGCTTTTCAGGAGCAGACTATATCATCGGACACCATGAGGAAGAAATACGAAAGCTTCCTTTTGGAGAAATAGAGTGTATTACTGTTATTGATAGAAAGGTGTTTGCCATTGATACGAAAGGCAACCGATTTTCGCTGAAAGATCGACTGCGAGACTTAGAGGATATTTTGCCATCTTACTTTATCCGCATTAACAAATCTACTCTTGCCAATGAACACCGAATTCAGAGATTTGACGCAGTATTCAGCGGTGGTATCGATGCTGTATTTCAATGTGGCTATCGAGAATATGTTTCAAGGCGTTGCTTTGCGGAAATCAGAAGGAGGTATGAAGGAATATGAAAAAGTTTGTTTTGGAGTTTTTGCG
>JAZUMQ010000009.1:0-17344 GCA_045603745.1 Eubacteriales bacterium
CCCCCGAAAAAAACGAAAGAAGTAGAAAGATTCAAAAAGACAAATGACGCAAGAAGACCTTATTTTTTGGCAGATCTTCGGTGTTGTTGTCTCTTTTGTTCTGCTTTTGTGTTTTGTGCAGTTGATCGTATTTATCCGCGATTTTTCCAAAGAATTAAAACGCATCAACCTTGAAATTCGCCGAACCCACGGCAGAGAGCAACAACACTGGAAATCCCGCCGTCGCAAACTTTGGCTATCTTTGATTCCCTTCGTTCGTTATTGAACCGGGAATTTTGGCATAGAAAATAGAATAAAATGCACAAGGAGGTCATGAAAATGACAAGCAAAAAATCCACAAAACGCGCCCTTTTGCTCAGTGGCCTTGCACTGTTGACGTGTTTCTCCATGCTTATCGGTTCCACCTACGCATGGTTCACCGACAGTGTAACGTCCGGCAATAACATCATCAAGTCTGGTAACTTGGACGTCGAGATGTATTGGGCAGACGGTGATACCGATCCTGCAACCACCGATACGTGGCAAGACGCTTCCAAAGTCGCAATTTTTGATTACGACCTTTGGGAACCCGGCTATATTCAGGCAAGACATTTGAAAATTTCCAACATCGGCACCCTTGCGCTGAAGTATCAACTTCGGATCCTCGCAAACGGAGTTGTCAGCGAACTTGCCGACGTAATCGACGTTTATTTCTTTGATGGCACTGCACCGGTAACCCGGGATATGATTTCCAAAGCTACCCCCGTTGGTACTCTGTCTCAAGCATTGAACACTCCTTCCGCGTCTTTGTTTACCCAAAACGTTAAGGGAGATTTAATTGCAGGTGCATCAAAGACCGTTACCATCGCTCTGAAGATGCAGGAATCTGCAGGCAACGAATATCAGGGTCTGTCCATCGGTACAGACTTCTCCGTCCAACTTTTGGCAACCCAGTACACCTCGGAAAGCGACAGTTTTGACAAAACCTACGATCAGAACGCGGATTTCGCACCCCAAGAAATACCCTCTGCCACCGTTTTCGCCTTGACTGGGGACGAGTTGAACATTAATCATACTTGGGGGATCGGCGGTCCTGTCAGTGCATTGACGCTGAATGCCGGCTATTCCTTCCAACCCACCGAAACCTACGAGCAAGCCTTGGCTTCGAAGTATGCAAACGCTCATGCGGATTTTTACATCTATGCTGATAACGACGTGAAGGCGAATAGCCTTGCTGTTGCCGGTTACTATGAGGCATGGTGTTCGTTAAACAACTATAATTGGGTTGCACTGACGGCTTCTGATATTTCTGCAAATACTCCCATTCGCCTGATTGCTGACGGTATGAACGAAGGTAAGACGGATGAGGGAATCACCGTTCCCTACAACGCCATCTGCCAGTACGGAAATGACGGAATCGGATTCAAGTGTGGGATCGCTGATTTGGACGGAAGTAACGCCGGAACTACGGTTACGGTAGAATTGCGAATCTATCCGGTTAAGGATATTGCAGATTCCACAAACAACTCTTGGAACGAAGAAACCGGCGAATACATCACCGTCGGAACCTTTACTTATACTTTCCCTGCAAAAGAAGTCGGCAATCAGGCTGAATTGAACGACGCAATCAACAACGGCATTGCCGGTGTTGAACTCGCCGCCGGGGAATACACCATGCCTGAACCGGATCTTCAGGGTAAAAAGTTGACCGTTTCCGGTACCAAGGACACCGTAATTGATATGACCGAAGTTGACGCTCGGAATCAATTCGTAACCGGTGCGGAACTTGTCTTTGACGGCGTAACCCTTAACTTCGGGGAAGCCAACTATATGGGTCTTGCAAATACCGCAAGTTTGACCTATAAGAATTGCACCATCAATGGCTTGCAGTTCTTGTATGGTGACAATGTAAGCTTTGAAAACTGCGATCTCAATTCTAACGATGCAGAACACTGCGTTTGGACTTACGGTGCAAAGAACGTGACCTTCACGGACTGTGACTTTACCTATGGTGATCGTGCCGTAAACGTGTATATTGACAATGGTACCGGTGCTGTAAGCGTTAGCTTCGATGGTTGTACGTTTGCTACCGAGAATACTGCTTCGAAAGGGGCAGTCGAAATCAACAGTTCTGCATTCCCTCAGGGTGCAGAGGTAGACTTTGTTGATTGCACCGCTCCTGCTAATGGTACTATGGTCGGTATTTCCGGTTGGGACAGTGCTAACGGTGCGAACGCCAAGGTCACTGTTAATGGTGCTGAAATCACTGCTACACAGTGGGCAAAATAAAAAATATATAGTTATTTCTTTTTAGAATGACTACGTCCGTCCGATCCCCCGTCCCCTCTGGGGGGATCGGCGGCAATCAAAGGGTAGATCGGATTCCCCATTTGCGGTGGGATCTGCCTTTTGATTTCCGCGCGACAAACATCGAGGAGGAAATTTATGAAAAAAACGTTCAAAACCGTTTGGAACGTGGTTTCCACCGTTTTGGTGGTGCTCATCGTTCTCTGCGCCGTCTTTTTGATGGGCTCCCGGATCATGGGGTATCAGGTGTATACCGTCATTTCCGGCAGTATGGAACCGGAATATCGGGTGGGCGACCTGCTTTACGTGAAAAAGGTTGACGTAAATACCATCAAAGTCGGCGATCCCATCACCTTCATCTTGAACGAAGATTTGGTGGTAGCCACCCACCGGGTCGTGAGGGTCGATGCAGAAAATCAGCGTTTTTATACCAAGGGTGACGCCAACGAGATCGAAGATAACGATCCGGTGCATTTTAACAACGTCATCGGCGTGCCCCAATTTTCCATTCCCCTGTTGGGTTACGTGTCTGATTATATTCAGAACCCGCCGGGAATGTATATCACCATCGCCGCCGGCGTGGTGTTGATCCTTCTCGTCTTTGCCCCGGATCTGATCGGGAAGAAAAAAGGGGAAACATCGGAAGCGGCTGTTCCTGCCCCTTCTCCGGAAATCACCGCGGCAGCGGAAGAAAACCAACGGCTGAAAGCCGAAGTGGAAAAACTTCGGGCAGAACTTCAGTCGTCCGACACCGCAAACCCGGAATAACTTCGTTTTCCGATTCGTGCTTGTACCAGGAATTCCTACAAGTATGAATTTGAAATAAAATCTTTAAGGAAAGGAGGAAAAATCCGATGAAAAAGCAAATTCAATTTAACAAAGGAGGAAGTGCTATGAGCAAGAAAAAGATTTTGGTGATCTCCTTGGCAGTATGTTTAGTCGCAATTCTCTCTATGGGAACCTTGGCTTGGTTTACCGCAGAAGACTCCGTAAACAACAAATTCCAAATTGCAGAATCCACAACAGACCCCGATAAGACCTTTGGTATTGACGTATGGGAAACCGTTGACACCGATCGTGACGGAACCACCGAAGAGGTTGGCAAAGGAACGAAAGATGACAACGCTGCTTTCACGCAGGTTCTCCCCGGCGAAATCATTACCAAAGAACCCGTTATTACCAATACCGGTGTACATCCCATGTACGTTCGTGCCATCGTTACCGTGTCCGATGCTGATTATCTTAAGCGCAACGTTTGGAGCGGTGATTATGCTCACATGTGGTGGGAAACCGATATGTTCCTTGCCGGAACTGATGCTGATTGGAAACTGGATTCCGTCATTATGCAAGATGATGAAATGATTCTTGTGTATTACTATCAAAAGGTTTTGGAAGCGGGAGTTACTACTTCTGAAATCTTCAAAGACGTTGTCATTCCCACCAACCTTACCGTTGATGATGCTATGGCAATTCAGGATTTCACTGTGAACGTTCTTGGTCAGGCAATTCAGTCTGAACATTTGGTTGGAGTTACCAACGCAAACGAAGCCTTTGCAAAATATTGGGATACTGCCGTCGCTGAAGACCAAGTTACCGATACTCCCGAAGCCGTGGAAAGTAACGGAGATGCCGAAGCAATCGTGAATAAGGTTGTGGACGCTGAACCTCTCTACGTTATGACCGAAGCTTCTGAAGTTGCGGTGATCAATCCCACCGTTTCCAATACGGAAGCTGCAATCATCATTAAGGATAACGTTGATAACGCTTCCATTATCATGAACGGCGGAACCTTTACCAACGTTCAAAAACTGATCGTAGCGGAAGGTCACGGCGGTTTGGTCGTGTATCTCACGGCTCCCATTGTTTTAGATGGTGTCGAACTGACCGAAACCGAAGTCAAAGCTCTCTGCGAAAACGTTTTGGTTTTTCAAATGTATTGATTTCTGAAAACAACGATACGATCTTGAATTGTTTGGCTTATCAAGATCGATAACCCCCAAAGCCATAAATTTATTCGGAAGGAGGACGCCTTTATGAAAATTGAACAAATAGCAACTTGCACAAACGGGGGGGGGTACACTCTCGCCACAGTTGTGCATATTGCACAATTCTTGTGGGGGCAGTCTCTCCCTAACGAACTGCCTCCGTCTGTCGGTGCTGACGGAGTGCAGTAAGCACTTGCACCGACAAGAAATAAGGAGGTCATAAATCGTATGACTACGAAGAAAAGCACGAAACGTGCTCTTTTGATGAGTGCACTCGCACTTCTCATGTGCTTCTCCATGCTCATCGGCTCCACCTACGCGTGGTTCACTGACTCTGTTACTTCCGGTAACAACATCATCAAGTCCGGTAACCTTGATATCGAGCTTGAATATTGGAACGGAACTGAGTGGAAAGACGTTAAGGGCGCTTCCGACATCCTGACTAATACCCTTTGGGAACCCGGTGTAACCGAGGTTGCATACCTCAGAGTTGCAAACGCAGGCTCTCTTGCATTCAAGTATCAGCTTGGAATTAATATCCTTAACGAGGTTGAGGGTACGAATCAGGCTGGCGAGTCCTTCAAGCTCTCCGATTACATTATGTTCGGTGTCGTTGAAGACGTGAACGGCGAAACTGAAGCTTATCCCAAAACCGATGCAGGAAGAGCTGAGGCTATCGCTGACGTAGCTGTTGCAAAGAGAATCAACAACGGTTACAGCAAGGCTTCCAGCATGGAATCCGGCGAAGAGCTTTATCTCGCTCTTGTAGTTTATATGCCCACTACGGTTGATAACGTAGCTAACCATGACGGAAAGAATATTCCTCAAATCAACCTCGGTATCAACGTATATGCTACTCAGTACGCCTACGAGAACGATAGCTTCGGAAACGATTACGATGATGCTGCATCCGTTACCGTAGAACCCGGCGAAAGCATTGCTGATGCTATCAAGAATGTGGAAGACGGTGGCGTTGTATTCCTTGCGAACGGTGTACATGACGTAGCAAGTGGACCCATTGTGATTGAAGGCAAGAAGGTTGCTATCGTTGGCTTGGGCGAAGTTACCATTAATAAGAACTATGGTAACACTCATATCTTCACCGTTAAGAATGGTGCTGATGTTACCATTGAAAACGTAACCATGGACGGTAAGGGCAACACCCGTGAGGGCGTTTACGTTCGTTGGAATAGCAAGGTTACCCTGAAGGATGTTGTCATCAAGAACACCGGTGGTTTGGATATCATGATCGACGAAGCCAGCGATGCGGCACATGGCGAGGAAACTGCAAGCTATGTTTGGCTGTACAACTCTCACATCGAGGATGTCGCGATGTGTGCTTCTCCTGTGACCACGGTTGCGGCTACTCAGGACACCTTCGTTTACTTCAACTATGACGCAGCCAGCACTGTTGGTGCTATCGATGTACAGAGCATTAACACGAAGCCCGAGAATATCATTATCAACGGTGTGAAGTCTACCGAGGTTGGTAAGACCATGCAGCTGTATGTTTCTAATGATGCAGAACTGACTGCTGCTCTGAACACCATCAAGACCAACAGCGACTATTGGAATAAAAATGTGATCGTATATCTGGCAGCCGGCGAGTATTCTGCTGATCACGTCATCAACCAGTATCCCCTGTGGAATGGCATCGTTGGCCGTAACAACGGTAACAACTATCAGGGTGGCGTTCCTGCAGGTGATCCTGTCACCAATGTTACCTTTGTTGGCGAAACCGCTTCCTCTTACAGCCTGCGCGGCGCACAGACTGTTCCTGTTGCTACCTTCACCGGCTGTGTGACTGTTAACGGCTTCGGCGATGCCCAGACCGGCTTTGGTACAGCTGTTGCCCGCACCACATTTGAGAACATTGCCTTCGCTAACAGCACCAAGGCCAATGCGGACGACAATATCGCAGCTGTTGAAATGACCGCTGCTGCTGCAAATGTCACCTTCACCGGCTGCACATTCCAGAATGCCGAATATATTATTGTTGGTGCACGTGCCTACAATATTGTCGGCGATATCACGTTTGACGGCTGTACTTTCAGTGATGTTTGTATTTCCGGCTATGTTGATAAGACCATTACTGTGAAGAACTCCGTTGTTATCGATGCAGATGGTGGTTTCATTAACAACCAGAACAACGGCGATATCGTTGTGGATAACTGCACAATCAACGCCGGCAGATATTTCGTTCGTACCAATGGCATCAATATTGATATCTCGGTAAGCAACTCCGACATCACCATGTACGAATCCGAAGGCACCAAGCATCTGGTCTACTTCCGCGGCTCCAACGAGTCTGCTGAATTTGTTGACTGCACCATCGCTGACGGCTACACCACCGAAGGCGTGGATGCAAATAGCACATTGGAAATCTATAACTTCTCCGAAACCGAGGACGGTTTGACTCTGGTTACCGACGGTATCACGGATGAAGTGACACTGTATCTGGTTCCCGCTGACTATGAAGGCACTACCGTTACCGTTCCCGAGGGCGTTGACGCCATCGGCAACTATGCGTTTGCTTACAATAGCAATATTGAAACTATCGTTCTGTCTTCTACCGTTACAACCTTGAATGACAGAGCATTCCGTGATACCTCTGCTTCTACTGTCGTTCTGAACGAAGGTCTGACCAACATCAGCTATCAGGCATTCCGTAACGCATTGAACGTTAAGTCCGTTGAGATTCCCTCTACTGTCACCACCATTTCCAAGGAAGCTTTCCAGAATAGTGGTATTACCACTCTGACCATCCCTGCTACTGTTAAGACCATTGAGTACGGCGGCTGCAGAGATATGAAGATGCTGGAGAACGTCGTCATCGAAGGCAACGTGGAAATTCCCGTGTATGCTTTCCGTGCCTGCACTGAGCTCAAGTCCGTTACGCTCAAAGGAACAAATGTGACTTTCAGCGGCAAGGGAATGATCTTTACCAACAAGGAGAACGGTGACGGCTCTGCAATTACCGTTACCGTTGCAAATGAAGAAATCAAGGCACGTCTGTTGGCAGCAGACACTGCTGCAAAGGATTATGGTGGCTACACCATCATTTGTGAGCAGACTACTGCAACTGACGAAAACGGTGAATCTCTTGGCTACTATGTGGATGAACAGGGAACCACAGCCACTACTTATGATGCTAATGGTTTGATAGCGGCACTGAAAGACGAGAGTGTTGAGACTGTTGTATTGGCAGATGATGTTACTGTTGCCAAGTCTGATGCGGGCAGCAATGCTTATGGTGCTACCGGTGTCAACGTACTGAACGGTCAGACCTTCGACGGCAATGGTAACGACTTTGGTGTAAATGCATGGGGTACTTGGGACTCCGCTATTAGCATTACCGGCGGTACTATCAAGAATGTAACCATTAACGAGGGTATGCGTGGTATTTTCGTTAACCACAACAGCACTGAATCCAGCAAGGTTTACCTCGAAAACGTAACCATCGATGGCACTATTTACACCATCAGCTGTGACCAGGGCACCAATCAGGGTCTGGAAGCTACCAATTCCACCTTCAACGGTTGGACCTCCTACGCTGCCACCATTGGCGATGTTCTGTTCACCAACTGCTCCTTCGGCGAGGGCCAGGGCTACGCTTTCTGCCGTCCCTACGCTCCCACCACCTTCGTGGGCTGTGACTTCGAGGCCGGTTATGAGATTGACGCCCGTGCCGCTGTCGTTTTCGAGAACTGCACCATCGACGGTCTGCCTCTGACTGCCGAAAACCTGGCTACTCTCGTAACCAGCAATATTGCAAACGCAACTGTTATCGGCTAATTCGTATACTCGCTTGACCCAACTCCCCTCGCGGGGGTTGGGCGGCAAGCAGAGGGTATAAACTCTGCGTTATATCTCCGCTTGCCGAGGGCTTAAACCCCAAGGCAAAAGGGACGGCGAGCCCGTCAATCGCCCGAACCGGATTTCATACGATTTATGAAAAACAGTGCGTTAGGGGATTTCCCCTTCCGAAATCTCAGCAAAAATCCAAAAGGAGATTATAAACATGAAAAAGACAAAATCCACCAAGCGCTCTCTTTTAATGAGTGCCCTTGCGTTGTTGATGTGCTTCTCCATGCTCATCGGCTCCACCTACGCGTGGTTCACTGACTCTGTTACTTCCGGCAACAACATCATCAAGTCCGGCAATTTGGACGTTGAACTGGAATATAAGAAGGTTGTAAACAACGTTCTTACCGATTGGGACGATGTTGCAGGAAAAGACGAACTGTTTGACAAAAATGCTCTTTGGGAACCCGGACACACGGAAGTGGTCTTTTTGAAGGTTTCCAACGTGGGCACGTTGGATTTGAAGTATCAGTTGGGCGTCAATATTGTCAAAGAAGAAGGCAGCACCAACGTATACGACGACGAATTCAAACTGTCCGATTATTTGGTTTTCAAGGTTCTTACCTCTGATTCCGAATTTGATTACACCAAGTACGACACCCGCGAAGAAGTCGTTGCCGCTGCCGGTGTGGAACGTGGGCTGAAGGATTACAACGGCACCACCACGGCTCTCGCCGATGGCGAAGTGGACTATCTTGCTCTGCTCGTCTATATGCCCACCGACGTGGATAACAAAGCCAACTACAAGAAGGGCTTTGATGCGCCCTACATCGAACTGGGTGTCAACCTCTATGCCACCCAGGTCGAAGCCGAATCCGACTCCTTCGGAAACGACTACGATAAAGATGCTTGGGCTGATGGCATGAAGGTTTACAATGCCAACGACTTGCAGGCTGCAATCAACAACGGCGAGACCAATATCACCCTTGCTGCAGATATCGAGCTTGATGAGCCTATCGTTATTCCCGCAGCACCCACTACTTATTCTTTGAGAAATGCAACTCCTGCAGTAGTGATCAACCTTAACGGTAAGACTATTACTACTGCATACAATGAGTCCACAGGCAAGCACGCTTATGCTATCGATAACTACGGTAGCCTCGTTATTAACGGTGGTACCATCAAGGCTCGCGGTATTTACAACCGTGAAGATGCTACACTTACTGTTAATGAAACCGAGATCGTTAACCTCGATATGAACGGTGGTTCTTGCATTTGGAGTTATGGCGGAGAAGTCTATATTAACAATGCAACCTTGATTGGTTATACCGGCTGTGTATATTCTGAGGGTTATCTTGAAATTAACGGTGGTACTTATACCTGCTATAGCGCAGTTACTGATGATGGAGTGCAGATAAGTCCTACTTATAACATTCGCTCAACCGGCGAGCTTGTAATTAACGGTGGTGACTTCACAAGCCGTCACGGACTTCTTGCAATAAAGGGTAGCGCTGAGATCAACGGCGGTACTTATACTATGACAAGCATTGGTGTTATCACTAGTCACGTGTTCTACGTTTATGGTGATTCCTCTAATGTTGTTGTAAATGACGGTACATTTAATTGCGACCTTCGCACTGCACAGAATAACGGCAGCAGCATGATTTGCGTTAATGCTGCTAATGTAACAGTTAACGTATATGGCGGTACATTCAACCTTACTCCTGAAAAGTACGTAGCTGGCGGCTACGAAGTTACCAACAACGGCGACGGTACTTGGACAGTTGACGAGTACAAGGTTTCCACCAGTGCTGAGCTTGTTGATGCTATAGCAAACGGTAAGGCAGTTGAGCTTACTCAGGACATCAACCTCAGCAAGATCGACCTTACCGGCGTGATCAACAACGACGTTGTTATCGATGCTAACGGTCACAAGATCACCACTACCGAAGCTTACGGTATCGAGGTTACTGCAGGTAAAAACGTTACCATCTCCAATGCTGATGTTGAGATGACCAAGGCCGGCGATTATATCACCTATGCTGCAGGCTTCAAGATTGCTAACGGCGATTATGCAGGTGCTACCATCACCCTTGAAAATTGCACCATCACGATGGCAAACACTGACTGGGCTTATGCTGTAAATATGCCCGCAAGCGTTAAGAACCTGAATCTTGTTATCGACAACTGTACTCTTGAGGGCGCTATTGCCGTACAGTGTTGGGGTGATAACAACAATATAACCATCACCAACTCTGAACTCATCTGCAACTACACTACCAGTGCATTGTACACTTCCTACTGTGTAGTTCTTCAGTCGGACGGTACCAGCGTATCGGAGAACAACACTCTTGTAATCGACAACTGTGAGTTCAAGTACAGCGGTGTTGATAACTTCAACAGCCCGATCTACTCTGTTGACGATCTTGGTACCGGCAATACTGTAACCGTTACCAATTGCACTTACGGCGAGAAGGTTGTTGCCAAATAATTAGCACTTCCGTTCACGTAAATATATAATTTAGTCCGTCCTATCCTCCTTGTGAGGATAGGCGGCAATCAAAGGGCATAAGAAAAAACGCTTGTGTCTTTTGATTGCCGAGTGAATAATTCAAATCTTGCAAAAGGAGGACATTTCGTTGGGAAAGATTAAATTAAAACTGGCGACGGTCGCGTTGATCGCGCTGGTTCTGACCTTGTTTAGTCACGGAACGTTGGCGTATTATTCGGTCATCGGGAAGACCACCAACGTGGTGACTTCCGGTGAGATTCAGTTTATCATTCACGAAATGACCGATCAGGGAACGGAATTCCCCAAAGAAGGGGTCTACGTGATCCCCGGTGACGTGGTCAGCAAAGAAGTTACCGTTGAAAGCGACTGCGCCCACCCCTTTTATCTGCGGGTCAAATTGGTCTACGGTATTGATTCCAAAGAACTGTCCGCCGAGGATTGTTTTAAGTTGAATATCAATCAAGCCGATTGGGAATGGCACGACGGTTGGTACTATTACAAGCAGATCGTAGAACCCGGTGAAACCACCCCCGAAGTGTTCTCCCACGTGGAGATCGTGGGGTCGAAGGTAGATAACGATTATATCGGGAAAACCCTGCAATTAACGGTGGTTGCCCAAGCAGTGCAGAGCGAAAACAATCCCATCACCGACGGCAAAACCTACACCGCTTCCGGTTGGCCCAAGGAACAAGGGGGTACGAAATGAAAAAGATCGTAACTCTGTTGATTTTGGCGCTGGTGGTTCTTTCTTCGGTGTTGCCCGCTTCTGCCGAAAGCAAAGTGACCTATGAGGGGAAGGCAAAAGAATTTATTTTCCAGCCGGGAAGCGAATATTCCCCCACCGACCTGTTTTCCAATTTCAAAGACGTCATGCCCGGCGACGTTCTGACTCAAAAAATCACCGTCAAAAACGACGCTTCCAAGGACGTGAAGATCAAAGTATATCTGCGTTCCCTCGGGGCCCACGAAGATTCCGTGGCGTTTTTATCCCAACTGGCACTTATGGTGCGCAAGAGTCAAGACGATCCGCTGGCGTATCTCTTTGACGCCGCAGCCAACGAGCCCGCGCAACTCACCGATTGGGTCTGCCTCGGAACGTTGTATTCCGGGGGCGAAGTGGACCTGGACGTGATCTTAACGGTGCCGGTGGAATTGGACAATCAATTTCAAAAACAAATCGGGTACTTGGATTGGGAATTTAAGATCGAAGAATACCCGGTGGAAGATTCCGATCCCAAGCCCCCGCCCACCAGCGATAACACGCAGTTTGGAGTGTGGATCGCGGTGATGATCGGCTCTCTGTTTGCAATCATTATTCTGTTGCTTTGGCGAAAAAAGAACCAAAAGAACGAAAAGACAACCGCATGAATTCAGGAAAGGAGGAATAAAGCGTGTTGACTCAAGCAAAGAAAAAAATCTATAGAAAAATCGCTTTAACCCTCAGTCTCTTCCTGCTTCTGATTTGGGCGATTCTCGGAACGGGAGCGTCCTTGGCGTGGTTTACCGATACGACGGAAGATTTGACTAACATCTTCCATTTTGCCGATTTTAAATTGGAGGTTTCGCACCGTCTGGAAAACGGCACGTGGGAAACCATCGATGGCAAGACCGATATTTTTGATAAAGAAGCTCTTTACGAACCGGGCTACGTGCAGGTGGTCTATTTGAAAGTGGAAAATCTGGGCGACGTTCCGTTCAATTTCCACACGGCGGTCAGCGTCAACGACTTTACCCCCGGTATCAACGTGTACGGAAATACCTTTCATTTGCAAAATTATTTGAAGTTCGGTATCGCCATCGCCAATACCGAGGCGGATATGGAAAATGCCGTAAAAACAAGGGATTTTGCAAGAAAAATCGCCACGTCCGATCTCTGTGATTACGCCCCCAAAACGGCTACCTTGCCGTCGAAGGGCGTCACGTATCTCGCTCTTGTTCTCTATATGCCCGAAGAAGTCCACAACGTGGCAAATTATCAGGAAAATAAAATGCCTACGGTGGAATTGGGCATCATCGTTAAGGCAGAACAGTTGAAAAAATAATCCAAAATCCCCGGCAAATTTAACAAGGAGGTGGATCGCGTGAAAAAATTCTATTACAAGTATTTTTATATTCCCAAGCATGGAAAGATCAAAGATAACGTCATGCTGATCCGGACGGCGGTCACCGCAGTGATGATGGTGATCTGTCTGGCGGTCATGAGTTTCACGGCATACGCGTATTTTTCTCATAACGTCACCTCCGCTTCCAATCGAATCCAATCGGCAAATTTTGATGCGAAAGTTTCTATCAGTATCATCGAAAAGACAACCAAAAACTCTGTGGAAGAGGCACCCCAAAACTCGGTGGAAGTGAAAAAAGTGAAATCCACCTGTACCGCCGAACTGAAGGCGGGGAAGACCTACGACGTCACCATTTCTTACGGCGAAAGCACCGCCAGCACCGGATTTTGCGTGATTACCGCCCAGAATTGTCTGGAAACTTACCATACCCAACAACTGTGGAAAACACCGAATCCAAGTGAGGGGAAATTGAGCTCCATCACCTTTTCCCTGAAGGTATCCAAAGACACGACCGTGGAAATTCTTTCCCATTGGGGAACGTCTTCTTACCTCGATGCCTACCAAAACGGAACGATTGATCCGAAACTGTATATTCGCGACGAAGTTCCGGTGGAGATCACCGTTTCCGACGAGGTGATCCATGACGTGAAGTCCGGGGATACGTTGAGCAAAATTGCGTCTCAATACGGTGTTACCGTCGACCAAATTGTTGCGAACAATGATATTGCAGATCGAAATCTGATCGTCCCGGGACAAAAATTGACGATTCCTTCGGTGGAAGGTCTTTCCACCGATTCCGAAAAATCCAATTCCCCTGCAACTTCCTCGAAAACGACGATAAGTTCCGATTTTGAAAAAACCACCGACACCCCCGAAGCTACAGACACTTCTGCGCCTTCTACGGTGTCTGAATGAACACGCTCACTCCAGATTCCTTCTCTTATAGCTCCCCCTGAAGATTCCCCTTCTTCAGGGGGAGCAACTTTTTTTGAAGACTCCTGACAATTTCGTAATTTTTTAGTAACAATGTTATTTTTTGTAGACAACGGAGGGCTTCTGTGGTAAAATAAAAAAGGGTTCAATGGTCCTAAAATACAAACGAAGCAAGTAAGTGTGACGTTTATTATCTTCTAAAATGGGAGAAGGGAATCAAGATGGAAGTGAAAAAGATCGTAATAACAGGAGGCCCTTGTGGAGGAAAGTCTACGGCGATGAGACTGGTGCAAGATGCGTTTACTCAAAAGGGGTATACGGTTTTGCTGGTTTCCGAGACCGCTACGGAGCTGATCTCCGGTGGAATTACACCGTGGGCGTGCAGAACAAGAGCCGAATATCAGACCTTTCAGTTAAAGTTACAGATCGAGAAAGAAAAAATCTTTGATCAAGCGGCACGAACCATGGGGTGTGATAAGGTTTTGATCGTGTGTGATCGAGGGACGTTGGATAATAAGGCTTATATGGGCGATTCGTATTTTGCCGATGCCATTCAATCTATGGGATTCACGGAACAAGAACTTCGTGAAAATTACGATGGAGTTTTTCATCTTGTGACTGCGGCAAAAGGACCTAAAGAATGTTATACGACGGCAAATAATACTGCCAGAACGGAAACGGTGGAAGAAGCCGCCGCGTTAGACGATAAACTCATTGCCGCTTGGACGGCACATTCCTATTTTCGCGTAATTGAAAACGGTGGTTCTTTCGGAGATAAAATGAATCGTTTGATCGAGGAAATAGCTTCCTTTTTAGAAGTAAAAAATAACCGTTAAATTTTGATATTTCTATTGACAAAAAAAATTGAAGAAACATGGAACCCATTTATGCTTATTGCATAAATGGGTTCTTGTTCTATATTAAAAATGGGGGGGGGACGAGATCATTCGAGTCTCGAAAGCTCGTAGTCAAGATCCCGCAGATCGGGGAACATCTTGAAATAACTGAATGGGCAACCTAAAATCTGCATTCCCCGAAAGAGCGATACCCCCGGTCCCGATGCCGCCCAAGGGGAAGGGAAGGTTTTTTGTTTTGTTTTTCTTGTAGACCACGGTGTGATTTCTTTACTTGATAAAATGTTTAAGATTTCACAATGATTTTGTAGGTTCCGGAAGTGACCGATTTCCGATCGGTTCCGTCTTCAAGGGCAAAGCCGCAGTCCAGCTGTGCGGTGGCGCGAATCGCTTGGGGAATCTCCAGGTGAAGAAGAATTTCTTCCCCCTGCCGTTCCCATGCGGAAGAAATCTTCCCTGCCGGGGCAATATGATGGGCGGACGCGTGGGTTAATGCCTGAATAAAGGTGGGGTGGATTTCTACGGCATTTACGTCGTGTTTTTCGGGGTTCAAGCGAATTCCCGCAAGGCACTTAATAAACCAGGCGCTGATGTCTCCCCAGAAATGATGGTTCATGGAAGCAACCCGGTCAGGATCGAAATTTTCCCAGAGAGTGGTGGCTCCCCGCTTGACCCAGTTTCCGTAAGAGGGATAATCTTCCCGGGTGATCATACGGTAGGCGAGATCTCCCTGTCCGAACCGGGTCAGGACGTGGAAGATGACCCTTCCGCCCAAAACTCCTACGTCCATGTGATCGTCGGCGGCGTGCACCATGTTAAGCAAATTTGCAAAGGCGGAATCTTCTTCTGCGGGTTCAAATACGCCGTAGAACAAACACATGGCTTGGCTCGACTGACATTCTCCCGCAACAAGCATCGTGTTAAAATCAATTAAATGTTCTCGAATTGCCCGGCGGTATTGTTCCGCTTCGGTGCGGGCAAAGGTTTCCTCTTCTTTTCGGTTTATGGCGCGGAACATTTCTGCTATTTTATTGGAAATATCCATCGCCATGATCGAATCGGTCAAGATCAGCGGAGCCTTCGGGTCTCCGCCCCCTACCGGACACCAATCTCCCAATCCGATGCTCAGAAGTCCCTGCTCGTCGCAGCGGGTTCTCAGATACCGTAAATAGGCAACAAAGGACGGTGCGGATTCGGTGATCATCTCGGTTTCGCCCCGATAAAGGTAGGTATAATAGGGCAGACATGCCAATACGGAATCCCATGCAGGTCCGTTACCCCAAGCAAAGCCCCAACCACCGGTGGGTATGATGCCGGGCAAACTTCCGTTTTCAGCTTGCGCCTTGCAGATGTTCCGTTGCCATTCCCGATAATTTCGTTCGGGATCAAAGTTTAAGAGTACCGCTTCGCTGGACAATGCCGCGTCTGCTGTCCAACCGTTCTTTTCCCGCTGGGGGCAATCGGTAGGAAAGTGATGGAAGTTGGAGACAATGCTTCGCCGAGTTATTTCCTGCAGGGTGTTCCCCATGGGATCGGAGCAGGAAAAATCACCTCGAGTAGTCAGGTCTGTATGATAGATAAGGTAGGTCAAAAGATCGTTCGTTGCCTGTTCTTTCGTAATGCCGTCCACTCTGACGTACCGAAAACCGTGATAAGTGAAGGTGGGTTGATATTCTTCGATTCCTTCTCCCTTGCAAATATAAACGTCTCGATGGACGATGTCTTTATCCCTGTCCCATGCTCGTGCAAACCAGATCTGTCTGAGATTTAAGTCTCCGTCTTTCAGAGAGTCAGCGTGGCGCAATTCAATTTTTTGTCCCTTGACGCCTTGAATCTTTAAACGGCAGATGCCGGTGTTGGATTGCCCGAAATCATAGATATATCCGTCTCCGCAAGGGAAAATGTCAATGGGTTTTAATTCCTGTTCTTTTACAATAGGATCGACGTTGGCAATCCGAAATTCTCCCTTGGGTGCCTTTGCGGACAGGGCGTGTCCCCAGTCGGAATCGTCAAATCCTTTTGCGTTCCAGCCTTCGATTTCATAATTGGCATCGTAATATTCTCCAAAGCGGTAATCATCGCTTCGGATCGGAGAGGGGCAAATTTTAAAATCCTCGTCGCTGGCAAGGACGATCTCTTCGGAATCATCGGCTTTCGTCACCCAAAGAGAAACCATGGGAGCGCTCCGGAAGGAAGCTTTGTCGAAGTCCCAGACGTGTCCGCCGGGGTTGTTTTGAAATCCGTTGCCCAACATAAGCCCGATTACGTTTTCGCCTTCGTCGGGGGTGACGTAATATTCATCATAATAGACGTAATGGTCGGGGTTGCTGACATAAGGAGACAAAAAGCCTCTGGTAATCCGGTTTGCATTGAACCATATCTCATAAAAACCGCAGACTGCCACGGAAATCTTAAGGGGTGTTCCGTCGGAAGTAAAGCTCTTTCGGAAATAGTATGCGGGAACATTTTGTTCAAAAGTATTGTATTCTTCGGTGGCTTTGATAAAATGGTCTTTGGAAAGCATAATAAATTCTCCTTTTGACGAGTATCATTTTGTTTATTATATCACAAAGTGTTGACTGTGTCAACTTGCGCGAAGGGAATTTTTAGGCAAAAACACAAGAAAAACGAAAATAGTTACAAAGAAGTCATTAAAAACGATTTTGATCAAACCGGAAAGATGATCCAGGCTCAGTAATCGAATCATCGGTTGCATTTGCCCGAAAAAACACCCGGAGGTTCTCATCAAAGAGCCTCCGGGTAAAAATAAGTGATTTGTCAATAGAAGTGCAACACTTTTAACAAAATTTTTGCAACTCCAAGTTCCATGCTTCTGTTGCAGAGATGAAATTAAGAACTTTGCGGGGTCTGGCATTAATTAATGCCAGATTCCGCTTTAACGTTTTA
>JAZUMQ010000010.1:0-8884 GCA_045603745.1 Eubacteriales bacterium
AAGAAGCGGATCAGTTAAGCCTGTTTGACCCCAGAGACCCGTTTACGGGTAGCAGGTAACCCGATGCATGACTGACAGGTCAACCCAAAGGCGCACTTGTGCGCAGCCTGTATTATTAGGGCTATGCCCGAAACGGAAATACCACCCGCTATGCGGGTGGATCATTATTATATTTCTGTTTTTTTATCAGAGAATCTTTCCGTCTTTCATAAACATAAATCCAAGCCCGGTTTCCGGAAGCTTTCCGTCCGAACGCATTTTCAAATAAGCTCTTTGCAATGACGTTTCTGCGGGATATTGATCTGTGGATTCCTCGTAATGTTTCCCGAAAATCCTCCACCAATCTTCACGATCCGGGTTCTTTTCAGATGTAACAACGTCAAACAGATCTGCAAACTTGCGAATATTGGTTTGGGGAGCGAGATAATCCTTATGATTTTGGGCTAAAAGCCAAGAGTTGCAACGGAATTTCGCAATGCCGTCGGGGAAACGGTCGGAGTAAAATTGCGACGCCATACGGAACGATTCCATACATTCTTCCATATTTAATTTGCCGGAAGAGGGAATATGTACGTTGATGACCCAGTCTCCGTATCCCAGTTTGACCTCATTTTTTTCATAGGTTTCCGTGGAGGGATCGTCTTCAAATTCAAGCCGACCCAAAGTAAAGCGGGAAAGCTCAAAAAAGCGGGAAAACCAAGGCGCAACAAAGGTTCCCCATACGCCGTAAACTCGTTTGCATTCCAGAAGTTTCCATTTCAGATCCAACATACTATCGTGATAAATTTTTACCGGGAGCTCTGCTTGATCATATAATTCCCGGCAATGTTTCGCCAGGCAGATAAACAGTAGCAAATCCAATGAAAAATTGTTGATTCCGGTTTTTTCGGCAATTCTTTTCGTAATCTGAAGCGCTTTGGAATAATTGAACGAAGCATCGTCTTGATTGTATAAATCAACGTATGCTTTGAAAAGAGGGTAATATTCCGCTTTTTTGAGGGTTGTAAAATCCGCCAAAAGAGAGTCGATCGCCTCTTTCGGATAATCGTATTCGGTGCAAAAAGACTTGATTTCCGCTTTCATAAAAATTCTCCGTCGTGTTATTTTTGCACCAAATCATTGCAATCCATCGGCGGAAGGGCAAGGGAGACGATCCGTGCCCGGACGGGGTGGTTTTTATTGATTTTCCGCAAAATAATGTAATATACTGCCGTCAACGGAATTGCCGCAAAGGCAAGCCAAGGAAAGACGGTGTAGAGAAAATAGCTAACAAACAGAATCGCAATGGGAGTTAAAAATAGGTAAGACAAAATAAGAGGCGCGGTTTTGTCTTCGTTGGTTTCGACCGTCACGTAATCACCTACTTCTGCGTCTATATCGTTAAAGGCGCAGATTTCGACGTCTTTTTTATTGCAGATTCCGGAATTGGAACAATGTTCGCAAGATTCCGGACGGGCAGAACGGACATATGCGAAGGGTTTTTTAATTTTAATAATCTGACCGGTTATTTTCATAATGTCTCCATTCCGATGATCTGTTCCGCAACTCGAATTCCGTCTACCGCGGAAGACATGATTCCTCCCGCATATCCAGCTCCCTCTCCGCAAGGGTAAAGTCCATTTGCGTTTTGCGCTTGTAAGGTATCCGAATTTCTTAAAATTCGTAAGGGGGCAGACGTTCGAGTTTCCGGCGCAGTTAAAATAGCCGGTTCATTGCCTAAAATGCGAGATTTGAATTTTGAAAAACCTTCTCTCAGCCGTGACGATAGCGGAGAGGGAAACAATTCATTAATATCGTAAGGCACAACCCCGGGAAGAAACGTGGGTTCGACACCGGTTAGTTTATCCGGTTTTTCCTGATTTAAAAATGCTCGATCCGTCGATGCCGGGCCCATTCCACAAGCAACGTTGTAGGCTGCGGTTTCAATGGCTTTTTGGAGATTTAATCCTTCAAGAACGGTTGCCGGACGCACCGATGCCAGAATTGCAGCATTTGCATTTTTGCCATTTCGAGCGTAGTTGCTCATTCCGTTGGTTGTTAATTGACCCGGAAGGGAAGACGCGTTTACTACTTGCCCTCCGGGGCACATGCAAAAGGAATATACCGCTTCTGAAGTTGCTTTGTCTGTTACGTGGCTGAATAAATAATCTGCCGCTCCAAGTTTTGAAAAACCATTGTATTTTCCAAAAATGCGTGCATTTAAAGCCTCTTGGTTGTGTTCTACGCGAAATCCAACCGAAAAGGGTTTTGCTTCAATCAAAAGGGGCTTTGATAACAACATTTCATAGGTGTCTCTCGCACCGTTCCCGATCGCAAGCACCGCAACGTCAGTTTCAAAAGGTTCTCCGTTCAGCCAAAGTGCTTGCAGTTTTCCGTCTTCAATGGTCAGGTCGGTTAATTTTGTGTTGAATTGAACTTCTCCCCCCAAAGCGATGATTTCCTTTCGGAGAGCTTTTACTACAGTTCTTAAACGGTCGGTTCCTATGTGAGGTTTTGCCAAAGTCAAAATCTCTTCAGGGGCGCCAAAGGATACAAAGGTTTCCAGAATTTTTCGGCATCGGGGATCGTTGATGCGGGTGGTCAGTTTTCCGTCAGAAAAAGTTCCCGCACCGCCTTCACCAAATTGCACGTTGCTTTCCGGGTTTAGTATTCCGCCCTTCCAAAATTGTTCAACGGAATCGATTCGTTGTTCCAGCGCTTGTCCTCGTTCAATAACCAAGGGACGGTGTCCGCATTTTGCCAAAAGCCAAGCACAGAACATACCGGCAGGGCCGAATCCGATCACCGGAATGGTCTTTGGTTTTAAAACTTGTCCCGGAAATTCGTAATTTGGAAAATCGTGTAGCCCCTCATCTTGTCGGTCGGTTTCCAATGCTACGGTATAGACAAAAGAAAACCGATCTTTTCGAGTGTCAAGAGATCTGCGATAAATAAACGCAGGGGTTGAATCCGGTAAATGCAACGATCTTTTTGCTTTCTTCAGAGCTTCTTCGTCAGGACGATCTACGGGAAGGCGAATGTCGTTTAAGAGTCTATAACTCATTGTACGTTCACTTTTAAGGAATAGTCACCGATTACGTCAAAGGCAATTCCGGAGACTGCTGCGGTTGGGAAAACGGAAAGGGAATATGTCCCGTCTTCATTTACTTCGGAAATGTCTATTTGACACTTAAGAGTTTCTGTTGTCAGTTTGCGAATCGAGTCTGATTTTCCGCGGATTCGTAAGGAGATTGATTTTGTATCAAGCCGAGCGGTTTTCCCGGCAGGTACGTTTGTACAGGTAATATTTGCAACGTTAAAGGTTAACGTTTTTGTGGTAACGTTATTTTCGATGTTTACCGTCGCCGTTACTTCTTGTTTATCAAACGTGACTCCTTCAATGGTCGGCAAGGTAAGGGTAATGGTGCCGCCCTTAGTAATTTTTGACGTATCAATTTCACCCACGGTCAGTTTTTCCATTACAGACAACACTTTTTCTGGCCCCGTGGCTCTAATAAAGGGTGTGTCCAATGTAACGGAAATTAAGGAAGCTTCTCCAAAACTGCCGTATGGATTTGAAATTTCTACAGTCGTGGGTAACGTTTTCCGGTAATATACATTTAATAACGCCTCCACCGATGTTTCGGAGAGCGTCAAGTATCTGCGATCTACATTTTCTCCGGATTCATTGACTAAGGAAATGTCATACGATCCGGAAATATTTTCTTTCATATTCGTTAAAGGTACCGTGATATAGGCTTTGCTGATGGTCTCAATGGTTTTTGCAGGGCCGGTGACGGTAATGGTTTGAGGAGAAACATTTTGTTCTCCCACTTCATAGCCGGAAGGCAACGCCCCTGATGCCAAAAGCTGAACCGGAATTTCCCGAGTTTTTTCCGCGGCAAATTCAATGGTAAACGTTTTGGGATAGACTTCCGTTACAGTGAGATTTTTGTTTCCTGTGGAAACTGAAACGTTAATGTTGTATGTCCCTTCCGAAATTACGGCGTCCATATTCAAAGTGGCTTTGATGTCATCTTTGGAAAGTGCGATTAATTCCGAGCGAGACCCGGAGACGGTAACGCTGACCGTCAGATTCGGGTCTGTCATCAGATACATATAACCGTTGCGATCCGGAACCGATCCTTCAAATGATAGATCCACTTCTACTTTGTCAAAGACGGTTTCATTCACAGGGTTGACGATGTAAAGAATATATGTCCAGACGAACAAAGCCAAAAAGACGGAGAGAATTTTTAAAAAATTGTTGTTGTGGAGCAAATTTCCGAAGAAAGCTCCTATGTTTTGTTTCTTGTTCATTGTTTGCTCCAGCCTTTCCAGAAATTCGAGAAGGGTTCTTTCTTTTTCTTTTCTTCCGTTCCCAATTCCTTAGTTAAAAGAGCTTCCAGTGCATCGGGGGTAAGGCGGCGTTGCAGATTTCCTTCCAAAGCAACGGAAATAATTCCGGTTTCTTCCGAAACCAAAATGACCACCGCATCAGATATTTCACTGACACCGATGCCTGCCCGATGGCGTGTCCCAAGGTCGTTGTCAATTTTTCGCGTGGTTAAGGGGAGGAAACACCCGGCGGCAATAATTCTGCCGTCCCGAATAATCATAGCGCCGTCGTGAAGAGGAGCTTTCGGATAGAAAATATTCATGATAACGTCTGAAACAACGGCGGCATCGACTTTTGTTCCGGTATTGATGACTTCCCCAAGTTTCGTCGTACGTTCTACTACGATCAATGCGCCGGTTTTTGTCGCTGACATATTGGAAACTGCATCAACCACGTGAGCAATGTTATCCGAAAGTTCGGTATTGGTTAGTTTTTTGTCTGTGCTGAAAAATGGGATATTTTTTCCCTTTCCGCTACGACCGATTCGTTCCAAAAGGGTACGTAATTCCGGTTGGAATACGATCAATACTGCTAAAATACCGAATTCAAGAGTACTGTTTAATATGTACGACGTAGCTTCCAGATTAAAGCCCTGTGCCAATTGGAACAGAATGATAATCAGCACGATTCCTTTCATTAATTGCGCAGCACGGGTGTCTCTGATGAATTTCAAAACGTAGTAAATAAGAATTGCTACAATGGCAATATCCACCCCGTCCTGCCACATGAAATTCTTAACTGTGGTTACGATGAAGTCCCCGATGCTTTGAAAGAATTGAAGCACGTCACCCACTCCTTTTTTTTGTCTGTTGTTTTATTGTATGGGGTCTCGCAGATTATGAAGCCCCATAAGTCTTAATTATGAATTTATATACTTAGTTACATTGTACCAGTATTTCAAGAAAAAATCAAGGTTATCCAAAATAATTTTGATATTTTTTCAAACATTTTACACACTCGTAAACTTCCTTTGCCGTATTTCGATAGCCAAAGCTGATGCGAACGGCTCCGCAATCCTCCGTTTTTAGGGTTTTATGTGCCAAGGCAGAGCAATGATACCCTCCTCTGGTACAGATGTTACAATGGTCCAACCATTGTGCAATTTTTTCCGAATGGGCACTTTCATGGATCAGGGCGACGGTAGCAACAAAATTGTTCGACGTGCCAAGGATTTTATATCCCGAAATTTTACTCATTTCTTCTACAAACATTTTTCGTAGTTGTTTTTCATGGGATTGAATTAAATTTTTGTGACGATCGGTATATAAAACTCCTTCACCCAAACCGGCAATGCCGGGAGTGTTTAGCGTTCCGCTTTCATACCCCTCGGGATAGGTCAACGGTTGAGATTCTGATAGGGATTCCGATCCTGTTCCGCCTTCCCAAAATGGAGTAATTTCCAAGGGGTGCGATAAAATAAGCGCACCGGTTCCTTGGGGACCCAGCAAACCTTTATGCCCCGGAATGCAGATGAAGTCTATGGGGTCATGTTGCAAGTTATAAGTTTCCGTTCCGGCGGTTTGCGCACCGTCCACACCAAATAATATCCCAAGTTTTCGGCACAATGCACCAATCTCACGTATCGGAAGAATTTGTCCGGTGACATTTGATGCATGCGTGCAGAATACGAGTTTCGTGTTTGGTTGAATTGAACGACGGAAATTGTCAATCGTTTCTTCTTCGTGATTCTCCGTGGTCGCAATATCAAAACCGGAAATTACACCTCGATCACGTAATGCGACTAAGGGGCGGAGCACGGAATTATGTTCCAAATCTGAGATAACAACGTGATCTCCCTGCTTCAGAATTCCCTTTAACACACGATTGATGGCATCTGTGGTATTCATGGTAAAAATTACTGTTTCCGGTTCCGTTCTGAAGGATCGAGCTAAGATATTTCGGGTGGAATAAATTGTGTCGGAAGCCTTCATTGCCATTTTGTGTCCACTGCGTCCCGGATTTGCTCCGTTTTTCCGAAGCTGCTCGGCAACGGCACGTAATACCGTTGCCGGCTTGGGATAAGATGATGCCGCATTGTCAAGGTAAATCATAGATTTCTCCCGTAACTCGAACCCCATTGCTTTTCAATAGGGCAAAAGCGGTTTCAAATTGTGTGTGGTAAACTTTGACACACCAACCGCAACCGTTAGTTGTTGCTTCTGATTTTTTTGCAGCAGATGCTTTGATTCCGTATCGTTTCAGAACGTCCTGCGCCTTTTGTGCGTACGTGACAGACCGAACTCCAATGCATTTTGTTTTCATGGGTTTTCACTCTTTTAAACGAAAGTAGCCGTAACGGCTCAATTCATCTTATGCGAAAAAATAAACTCTTGACATTGAAAGATTTATCTGTTATACTGGTATCATATCAATTGGTGGACGGGCATACAATTCCTGTGAAAGGAGTTGTTGTTATGGAACTTTTAATTTCAAACCCGGCCTTATCCTGGTTGTGTCTCGTCGCACTGTTTGCATTTGCGGAACTGTTTTTTCTCCGGTACCGGTTTGTCTGGTTTTCTGTGGGTTGCACTGTGGGTCTGATTACAGCTCTCTGTTCCGGAGCAATTTGGCTTCAAATTACAATTTCGCTCATTGTTACCGGGGTGCTTTTATGGTGCAGTCGTTCTTGGGTAAAACAGGTTCGCTGCGACGATGTAATTCTTGAAATTAATCCGGAAGGAAGCGAAAATGAAACAGATTCGATTCGGTTTGATCGGAACGTCGGAGATCTCTGCAAAGATGGCGCAAGCCCTATCTTTGTGTCCGAAAACGATTCCTTGGTCGGTATACTCCCGCAGTCAGATCAAAGCGGAGAGTTTTGCGCAGAAATATCATATCCCATATCCTTGCTCGAGCCTTGAACAACTGGCGCAAAGCGTAGATGCGGTCTATATTGCATCTCCTAATTCTTTGCATTGCGAACAAACCATATTTTTCTTGAAACAAAAAATTCCTGTTTTATGCGAAAAACCGCTGGCGTCAAATTTAAAAGAAGTCTCTCGAATGTTTCAAGTAGCAGAAGAAAATGACGTCTACCTTGCCGAGGCATATAAATCACGTTATATGCCGGCATATCAGGTGATGAAAGAAAATCTTTCTTTGTTGGGCACGATTCGTAACGTTCATTTTTCATTTTCCAAATATTCAAGTCGCTATGACGCCCATCAACGCGGGGAAGACGTGAATACTTTTAAAGCGGAGTTTTCCAATGGTGCGCTTCTTGATTTGGGGATATATTGCCTTTATCCCGCATTGGAACTGTTCGGAGCGCCTGTTTCTGTAACTGCTTCCGGAGTTATTGTCCCCGGTGGGGTAGACGGACTTGGAAGCGCAATTTTGACTTACCCGGATTTCGTAGTAAATTTGAATTATTCTAAAGTTTCCAACGGTTTTAATTCATGTGAAATTCAAGGGGAAAAAGGCACGATGATAATCGATGCAATTTCTTCCCCTCGTTTGATTGAATTAAGGTTAAATACAGGCGAAATTAAGGTCTTAAGCCCTCATACCGAAGATGTTGATATGGTTTATGAATGTGAAGCATTTGTCGATGCGATTCATAACGGTTGTAAAATACAACAAAAACCGATTTTAAATGCATTTCGTATTTTGGACCAGATTCGTACCATGGTCGGAATTGAATATCCGGCAGATAAAAATTAAATAAAATTACAAAAATGTTGAGGTTTCTCTCAACATTTTTTTACATATAAAAGCTTTCCCTCGAATAATTCCAAGGGAAAGCTTGAAAACGTTTTAATTTGACCCGATCCACTTGATTTTTCCGGTAAGGCCGGAGGCTGGAATCACCACATATCCTGAGAACCTTAAGCTCTTTTTAATTTTAAAAATTAACAAAAGTATTTAAGTATTCAAAAATTTCAGGATCGCCTCCTAATCCTTCTGCAAAACCAATCCAAAAGGAGAAGAAATTGATTACTGCAAGAATGGAGAGGATTAAGCCCGGGATTGCCATTCCTTTTCTTGTTTTTGATTTCAGTCCTTTCGCAGAGAAAATAATGCCTACGATACCGGCGGGAAGTCCGATACAACAACAAACCATAGAACAAATTCCCAAAATCAAACCAACTAAGGCATGACCGTCAGCGGGATCTTTTTTCCCTGTGGTGTTCTGGACGTTTGGTTCGATTGATGTTACAATCGGAGTTTCGGTTGTTTGCGCTGTGCTCGGCTGTACTTCCGTCTCGATTTTCGTACCGCAATAAGAGCAGAAGGATTGGCCTTCGCCTAATTCAGCATTACAGACTTTACATCTCATAGTTAAGTATCGCTCCTTAAAAAATATATTCCACGCGAATATTATAGCATTTAAACGCAAAAAAGTCAATAGAATTTACTTGGAAAAAGTGATTTGTCAATAGAAGTGCAACACTTTTAACAAAATTTTTGCAACTCCAAGTTCCATGCTTCTGTTGCAGAGATGAAATTAAGAACTTTGCGGGGTCTGGCATTAATTAATGCCAGATTCCGCTTTAACGTTTTAGG
>JAZUMQ010000011.1:0-17074 GCA_045603745.1 Eubacteriales bacterium
CTGTATAGTGTAGCAATCACGGCAATCGCTGTGTTCTGTTTCCTCAGACAAATGAAAAAACAGTAAGGATATTGAAAATGAAGTACAAACTTATCATCGACAAGGCTGCCGAAGAAGAAATAATAGCAATCGTTCACGCGCCTTCTTCTCTGACACAAGAGATAGAAGATCTCGTGTATAACTTTTCGGGAGCAGACTATATCATAGGACACCATGAAGAAGAAATACGAAAGCTTCCTTTTGGAGAAATAGAGTGTATTACTGTTATTGATAGAAAGGTAATTGCCATTGATACGAAAGGCAACTGCTTTTCGCTGAAAGATAGACTGCGAGAATTGGAGAATATTTTACCATCTTACTTTATCCGCATTAACAAGTCCACGCTTGCCAATGAACACCGAATTCAGAGATTCGACACAGTATTCAGCGGCGGTATCGATGCCGTATTTCAATGTGGCTATCGAGAATATGTTTCAAGGCGTTGCTTTGCGGAAATCAGAAGGAGGTATGAAGGAATATGAAAAAGTTTGTTTTGGAGTTTTTGCGCCGTGGCTTCATTGCCGCGGGCATCGGTCCGATTGTTTTAGCAATAGTATATCTGATTTTACAGCGATCTGCCGACGTAAGCACTTTAACCGTTCATGAGGTCTGCATCGGTATATTTTCACTCACCACTCTTGCCTTTATTGCAGGCGGTACGAATGCTATTTATCAAGTTGAGCGTTTGCCGCTAATGATAGCAATTTTAATTCACGGCAGTATTTTGTATATCGGTTACCTCGGAACTTATCTGCTTAACAATTGGCTTGACTTCGGTATAATACCGATTATAGTATTCACGGCAATTTTTGTTGTGGGCTATATCGTAATTTGGGCGATTATATATTCAATTATCAAAAGAAACACAGCAAAACTCAATGAAATGCTGAAGAAGAAACAGCAAAATCCATAATCTGTTTGTAAGGTTTTAGGTTCGAAATTGTTGGAGGGAGCCAAACAAAAATCCGCTTTCAATTGAAGGCGGATTTTTGTTTGCATTATTCGTTATTTATTGTTCATTTACAATTTTATCCTAAGAGCCCAAAGAAACTGTTCGTTTCTCAATATTACGACAGTTTAGAAAAATTTTCTCTTTTTGAAATTCCATTATTAAAAATACTAAATACGGAATAGAAATTTCAAAACCAACACAATATATTGTGTTTTGTCACAAAAATATAACAACTTAACTCTTGACAAACAGAGTCGCATATTGTATAATATAAATACACCTTTTACATGACTGACGGAATGCGGAGTACCGCAAGGAAGTGTAAAGGATTGATAAGCCGACCGTCTGGGCAATTCTTTCATGGAAAAGGATTGCCTCTTTTTTATATTTGAGGCAACCGCAAGAGAAAGGAGAACAAAAAATGGAACACAAAAATTGGAACGGATTCAAACAAGGCGTTTGGCAAAATGAGATCAACGTCCGGGATTTTATTCAGACCAATTACAAGGAATATTACGGAGACGATAAATTCCTTGCCGGTGCTACACAGCGTACCAGAAATTTGATGGACAAGATTCAGGCATTATTTGCTCTGGAACGGAAAAAAGGCGGTGTATTAGACGTTGACACGGAAACGGTCTCGTCCCTGACTGCTTATGCACCCGGATATATTGATAAAGAAAACGAATTGATCGTGGGTATGCAGACCGACGAACCTTTGAAACGTGGAGTGAATCCCTTTGGCGGAATGAGAATGTGCAAAGGGGCTTGCGAGGCATACGGATATAAATTGAGTGAAAAGGTTCAAAGCGAATTTAAATTCCGCACCACCCACAACGACGGCGTATTTCGTGCCTATTCCGATGAAATGCGAAAAGCACGGAAGTGTCACGTTATCACCGGTCTTCCCGACGCTTACGGAAGAGGCCGCATTATCGGGGATTACCGTCGAGTTGCCTTATACGGCGTTGATCGGTTGATCGAAGAAAAGCAGAGAGATAAAGCAGAATTCGGCTCGAGAGATTTCAGCACCGATCAAGTGCGATTGAATGAAGAATTATATCAGCAAATTACATTTTTGGGCAACCTGAAAGAAATGGCAGCCATGCACGGCTACAATATTAGCGAACCTGCGGAAAACGCCAGAGAAGCCATTCAATGGACCTATTTTGCTTATCTTGCCGCTATTAAAGAACAAAACGGTGCCGCGATGTCCTTGGGGCGGGTCAGCACATTCTTTGATATTTATATTGAGCGGGATCTGGAAAAGGGTATTCTGACCGAAGAATCCGCACAGGAACTGATTGACGATTTTGTAATGAAATTGCGCATTGCCCGGCATTTG
Source organism: Eubacteriales bacterium (assembly GCA_045603745.1). GTDB lineage: Bacteria > Bacillota > Clostridia > Oscillospirales > UBA644 > RGIG995. The sequence goes on from JAZUMQ010000011.1 coordinate 2,337, forward strand.
CGCACCCCCGAATACAACGAATTGTTCGGTGGAGATCCCATGTGGATCACCGAAGCGGTGGGCGGCATGGGAGAAGACGGACGGACGCTGGTATCCAAGAACAGCTTCCGGATTCTGAACACACTTTATACTTTGGGCTCTTCTCCCGAACCCAATCTGACGATCCTTTGGGCTCAGAATCTACCGGAAGGATTTAAAAAATTCTGCGCGAAGGTCTCTGCGGATACCGACTCGATTCAATACGAAAACGACGACTTAATGCGTCCTCGCTACGGTGACGATTACGCCATTGCCTGCTGTGTTTCTGCAATGAAGGTGGGCAAACAAATGCAGTTCTTCGGTGCACGGTGCAATCTTGCAAAATTGCTTTTGATTGCGCTGAACGGCGGTTATGACTGCGAGAGCAAAATGGCAATCGGTCCTCAAATGTCGGTTCTCGACGGCGAAAAATTAGATTACGGTCAGGTTTTGCAACGGTTTGACATTTATATTCAATGGTTGTCTCGCCTTTACGTTAACACCATGAACGTAATCCACTATATGCATGATAAATACGCCTATGAAAAAATTCAGATGGCGCTGCACGATACCGAAGTAGAACGGTTGATGGCCTTTGGCATTGCCGGGCTTTCAGTGGTAGCAGACTCCTTGAGTGCTATTAAATACGCAAACGTAACTCCGGTCAAAGACGAAACCGGACACATCGTATCCTTTGTCACCACCGGAGAATTCCCAAAATACGGCAACGATGACGATCGAGTGGATCTGATTGCAAAAGAATTGACGCACAAAGTCATTACAGAATTGCGCAAGACTCCCACCTATCGCGATGCCGTTCACACCCTATCGGTTTTGACCATTACGTCCAACGTAATGTACGGAAAAAATACCGGGGCTACTCCCGACGGACGCGCCGCAGGTGCCGCCTTTGCGCCCGGTGCAAATCCCATGCACAATCGGGAAGAAAATGGGGCTTTGGCGTCCTTGAACTCGGTAGCAAAAATCAGCTACGATGATTGCAGAGACGGTATTTCCAACACCTTCTCCATTACTCCCGAAGCCTTGGGCAGAACCGAAGAAGAACGAATCGACAATTTGGTTTCCATTTTGGACGGCTATTTCTCCAAAAATGCCCATCACATCAACGTCAACGTATTGAATCGCGAAACGCTGATGAAGGCCTACGAGAATCCCGAAGATTATCCGAATCTTACCATTCGTGTCTCCGGATATGCGGTAAACTTCAATAAACTTTCAAAAGAACAACAGCGGGAAGTGATCAGCCGCACCTTCCACGAGGCACTGTAACAGTGACCGGAAAGATTCATTCCATTCAATCTCTGGGAACACTGGACGGACCGGGAGTTCGATTCGTGGTATTTTTTCAAGGGTGCAATCTCCGTTGCGGTTGTTGTCATAATCCGGACACGTGGAATCGAGAAGATGGAACGAAATGCGACGCAATAGACCTTGTCAAAAAGGCAGAACGATATAAAAGTTACTTTGGAAAAGACGGTGGAATCACCCTTTCCGGGGGCGAACCCTTATTGCAAGCGGAATTTGCGAAAGAAATCTTCACAGAATGCAAAAAACGTGAAATCCATACCTGTCTTGACACGTCGGGAAGCATTTTCAATGAACACGTACAATCCTTGCTTTCCGTCACGGATCGAGTACTCTTAGACATCAAGTATCCAACGGAAGAACAATACCGAACCTTTGTCGGTTGCGGAATAGAAGCGCCGTTAAAGTTTTTGGAATATCTGAATCAGAAAAATATTCCAACAACCTTGCGACAAGTAACGATTCCCTCCCTGAATGATACGGAAGAATCAATCAACTTCCTCAACGAATTGGCGAAAAAACACCCCTGCGTGGAGAAAATAGAGTTGTTGCCCTTTAAAAAAATCTGTATCGTAAAATACGAAAAATTAGGTCTCCCCTTTCCCTTTGAAAGTTACGAGACTCCGTCTGCAGAAACCATGCAACGACTTGAATCCAAAATTAAAATCTCATAAAGAAAAAGGGGCTGTCAGGCGACAGCCCCCGATTAAAGTTTTATATTGCAGGTCAAATAGGGCATAATATCACGAGAAAAACAAGAGAAACGGAGCAGGATATGACCCAAGACGAACGTTATCGAATGATGACGGAATCGAATCTTCACAATTTGATTCCTAAGATGGCAATCCCAACCATCATCAGTATGTTAGTTACGTCGGTATATAATTTGGCGGACACTTATTTTGTCAGCAAAATCTCCACGGAAGCCTCTGCGGCGGTGGGGGTGATTTTTTCGTTGATGGCATTGATTCAGGCGTTGGGGTTTACCATCGGAATCGGATCTTCCACTTACGTATCTCGGCTTTTGGGGGAAAAGAATCGGGAGCAAGCCGACAGAACCGTATCTACGGCATTTTTCACCGCCATTGGTGTAGGAACTGTTTTTGCAGTGGTGGGTTTGACGTTTCGGGAGGGAATCGTTCACGCCTTGGGAGCAATTCCGGAAGTTCATGATCTTGCGGTTGATTACGCCACTTATATTTTTATAGGTGCACCCTTTATGATGGGGTTGTACGTATTAAACAATCAGATGCGCGCTCAAGGAAGTGCGGTTCTTTCCATGATCGGAGTTATGTCCGGAGGAATTTTAAACATCGGATTGGACCCCCTGTTCATTTTTGTTTTTGATTGGGGCATTGCAGGAGCTGCCATTGCGACGATTTTAAGTCAGTTTATATCCTTCTGTATTCTCTTAATACTGAATAACAGGATAAAAAATATTATTTCCGTAAAATTTAGAACCTTTAAACCCTCTTGGAAAATTTACAAAGAAATCGTGCACGGCGGTTTTCCCTCTCTTTGCAGGCAGGGATTGGCAAGTCTTTCCAGCGTAGCGCTGAACGTTGCGGCCGGTCCTTACGGAGCCGCGGCATTGTCGGCGTTGTCAATCGTTAATCGTTTTATGATGTTCCTCTATTCGACATTGATCGGATATGGACAAGGATTTCAACCGGTCTGCGGTTTTAACTTTGGGGCAAAACGTTATGACCGGGTATCGGACGCTTATCGGTTCAGTCTGAAAGTCGGGGTTATTTTGATTTCTATTCTGGGCGTCGGTGCCTACCTTATCGCACCGCAAGTAATGTCCTGGTTCCGGGCAGACGATCCACAAGTAATCGATATTGGAATCCGAGCGTTGCGAGCACAATGTTTTACGTTACCCCTACAGGCGTTTATGATGTTGTCGCAATTTTTATGTCAATCCATCGGATACGGATTTCGGGCGGCGTTGATTGCCATGGGACGGCAAGGATTATTCCTCATACCCGCCTATTTGATTTTGCCGAAATTCTTAGAAATTACAGGATTGATTATCTCTCAACCCTGTTCCGATTTGTTGACGATGGCGATGACGTTGATCGTGATGAGCGCAGTGTCCCGCAAATTAAAAAAAATGACTGAAAATCCAGTCAACAGATAGGTTGCAAAAATCCCACAGTAAAAACTGTGGGATTTTTTGCCTATTTTCCTTTTTTATATTGAGGCAAGACAATTTCAAAGACGGCACCGCTTTCACCGTTCTTTCCGGAACGGTTATACGCCCGAGCAACCCCTTCGTGGGCAACGACAATGGCATTGACAATAGATAACCCAAGACCGTATTTTCCCTGCCGCCCCTTGAAGAAACGGTCAAAAATGTGGTCGATCTCATCGGGAGAGATTCCCGGTCCGTCGTCCTGAACGGAAATAACGACGTTTCCGTCTCGAAGAAATGCCGAAACCTCAATTTCTGATTTTGCAAAGCGGAAGGCATTGGAAAAGAGATTTGTAATGGCAGTTACCATAGTTTCCGAATCGACATTGACGGTAGCGTCGACAATTTTACCGTATACCAGCTTAACCCCGTCCAATCCGGTAAACCCGGAGACCCGGGAGGCGGCTTCGTCCAACAGATCCGATACCGCTACGGGAGACTTGGAAATCACTTCATCGGCGGTTTCGATTTTGGAGAGATAAATCAATTCTCCGGTCAACTTTTCCAGGCGAGACACCTGTTCCAAAACTTGATCTCCGACTTCCTGAGTATCCGTAAAAACGCCGTCCTTCAACCCTTCCACGTAACCCCGGATCGACATTAGGGGGGTACGCAATTCATGGGAAGCATTTTGCAAAAACTTTTTTTGCCGAGCATCGTATTCACTGAGTGAGAGTGCCATGCGATCAATGGAACGGGCAAGATCACCTACTTCATCGTTTGTTTCGATCACCGGAACTTTTGCATCAAACTGCCGATTTGCCACCAAATCGGCGCGAACTTTCAGGCGACGAAGGTTTCGTGTCAGACCGGTACTGAACAGAAGGGAAACCGCAATTGCCAAAATCGAAGCAGTGACAAGAGAAAAGAAATACAATGTCAACAGAGAATACTGTATTCCATAAGAAGTGGGGGCTGTAAACAAAATTACATACCCTAAAACCCGTTGAGTTGTGGCATTATAAACTTGCTGAATGGCAACGGCATAAGTGGTGTCACCGTATCGGATCACCCGAGAACCGAGAGAATCCCGATAACGGGATAGATATTCCACAAATCGCTCAGGGGTAGTACTGAGGTGGTCTACGTTCATGCCGGTATTTTCAATATACTTAAAATCTGCATCGGCAAGAACCAACGACGTAGAAGAATCAATATTACGGCGAAAGATCACCTGAAGATCGGTAATTTTCGTATCGGCAGTCCAATCCGGAATCAGAGACGCATCTTTGGCAAAAGCGGCTCCGTTTTCAGATAAGGTCTGGCGTGCTTGCAGAATAATATAACTGTTCGCAAAAATGTAAACAAACCCGACGGAAATAATACCGATAATGGAAATCAACGTAACGTAAGACAAAATCAGTTTAAAGTGAAGACTGTTTCGGACGTCCTTTTTTCCCATAAATTACTCCGCAGCATCGGTTACTTTGTAACCATACCCCCAAACGGTGTCAATTTGAAAAGCAGTCTGGGCGGCATCTAACTTTTTGCGGATCCGTTTGACTAAATCGTCCACCGCCCGCGTATCACCGATGTACTGATAGTCCCAAATACTGGTAAGCAGTTGATTTCGGGTAAAAACGCGGTTTTTGTTGGAGATCATATAAAGGAGAAAATCATATTCCATTGCCGTAAAAGAGAGGTCAATTTCAGCATCATCTTCCATCTTAACAATCCGGCGTTGGGTGGGATAAATTTTCAAGTCACGGCAACGGGGTTCTGCCACGGATTTTTCCTCGTTCATACCGTCGATCCGGCGGAACACTGCCTTAACCCGCGCAACCAATTCCCGAGGAGAGAAGGGTTTCATCATATAGTGATCCGCCCCCATTTCAATTCCGAGAATACGATCTAATTCCTCGTCCCGAGCAGAAACGATAATAATGGGAGTGTTGTCAATTTTGCGAATTTCATTACACAATTCAAATCCGGACATTCCGGGCATCATAATATCCACAATCAGCATATCGGGTTTATAGCGGGAAAAGGCTTCCAAAGCAGGCTCGGCAGAATCAAACTCCATAACCGAGAAGGATTCTTTTTCCAAATAAGAACGAATAATCTCCCGGATATTTTTTTCATCGTCAATTACAAAAATCAATTTCGGCATAACAAACCCTCTTTCCCGCCTAAAGCGGTATTTTGACTTTACAAATTTATTATAAAACAATTTATCATACAACATATTAAGATTTTGTGTCTTTTTTTTGTATTTGCATTAAAATCGCGAAATCGTACGTTCATTTTTCTCATATAAGGGAGGAGGGGAGAGAGTTCCAAAGCAGTAAAAGAACTCTCTCCCCAAGGCATGGAAAAACTGTTGTATAAAGAAAGGAATCGAATGAGCATTGTTCGGTCGGCAGGTCTTCCCTGCTGATGATACCATTATACAATACAAATTCCGAAAAACAAGGAGCAAAGTGTGGCAGGATTTTGGGAAAAAAGGAACAGAAAAAAGACCGAACCGTTTCCGATTCGATCTTAAAAAAGAATTGATTTTAAAACTCATTCACCGTCGGCGACAGGTTCTTCATCGCAACAATCACAGGAATCAACTACTTCAAAATAGCCGCATTCCTCATCGTCACAACAATCACAATCGTCGCAATCGCAACAATCATTGCAACCGATCAACAAACGAAGTTTATCGCGGAAGATGTAACACAGAAGAGCCACAACCCCGACAAATGCAACAATTCCGAGGATAACGCCAAGAATGGTACCTGTTTTTTTACTCATAACACAACACGCCTTTCGTAATAATGAAATGTTTGTTTACTGTTGTATCTTAATTATAACTTATCTTTTTCAGTTTGTCAACAGTGTTCCCTGTTTCTTCATAATTTATTCCGCTTTCTGCCGTATCAATCGTTTCATAGATCCGGGCGGCAGTGCCGGAAATTGCCTGAAGACGGGAAACAAGGGCTTGAGGATAACAAAGACAAACGTCATCGCTGTGGAGAAGCAACCAACCGAACAAGGCGTCATCTGCCGGAATATCACACGTCAGAAGATAGGATCCGTCGGCCGTTGATTCGATGACGGAATCCGAAGGGAAGTGTCGTTCTGCACCGGAAAGAAACCGCTCCGAAACCCGAAAAATCATATGTACCGGATCTTCCAAAGAAGCGAAGTAACCTTTGATATACTGGTTCAAATCAAAGTCAAGGTCTCCCCCAACCTCTCGAATATCAACGGCGACATGAGACGTTACCGTCAATTCTTCCATACGGTCTACCCGATAAAAATTCAGATTCCCTGCTTCATCGGAAGCAACAAGGTAGTAACCATCACTCCAAACCAAGCGATAGGGAGAAACCGTTTGATGCAAAAGACCTTTCCGCCGAAAAGCACCCTCTTGTAAGACAGAGCCCTTGTAAAAAAAGCGAACCTTTTTTTCGGAAAGAATAGAATGAAAGAGCAGCTCCACCTTGGAATAAACCCGTTCGGTAACGGCACTGTCGGGAAGAAGCGAGAAAAGGTCGGTGGTTGCGTCTCGTTGACAGGGAACGGGAGTAAGGAGTCGCAGTTTTCTCTCCAGTTCCGGTTTCCGCTTCCGAGAAATCATCGGGGTGATCCGCAAAAGATTCGACAAAAATAAAATATCTGGTTGTGATAAAGGGCGATTTTCCAAATAGTAGCGCGTATCTTTGGATCGAACCGTACCTACGGGAAACCCGGCATCGGAAAGAGCCTTCAGGTCACGATACAACGATTTTCGTTCCCACGGGATTCCCGCGCGGGCAAGCTCCTCCCCCAATTCTGTCAACGTAAGGGGGTGTTGTTCGTCAGTTCGTTCCCATAAAATACGCAAAAGCAATAGTACTTTTTGCTTTTGTCGAGGCGTTCCAGCCACAAAAATCACCTCTTTGTATATATTGCACAGTTTAGAGATCTATGTGTTGTATATATTCAACAAATATTGCCTCTTGATTTTTTTCCAAAATATGATATAATAGTATCGTGATCGGGAACAAGTTTTCCTCTTCACTTTTTAAGGCTTATTCGTTTTATAACATATACCCCCTCTTTTTTTTGACCGAGAGTTTTTCAAAACTCCCGGTTTTTTTTATCCAAAAATGCGGGGGAATTTTTTATTGGCCGGAAATCGTTATTCCCTTGATTTTCACCCAAGGAAGACAACATGTTCCGTCGTTGATCCGTTCTTTTGACAAAGCGACGATGTCCATCAACATTTTCGCGAGATTGCCGGAGATCATAACTTCGTTTACCGCCTCGCAAATCTTACCGTCTTTAATTTCAAAACTGTTCTTTGCAACACCGGACACAGTACCATCGGAAGTGGGTTCTCCACCAGAAAAACGCCCAACGATTAAACCGTGATTGACCGTCGAAATCATTTCATTCAGAGACTGATCTCCCCCATTAACCACATAACACCCACCGCCGGAAGGACTACGTTTTTGCCCAATTTTCTTTGCGGCATAGCGACCAAGGACGAAATTCTGCAAAATACCGTCTTTAATAATATCCATATTTTCTGCAACGTAACCTTCCGTGGTAAAATATCCACCGGGCAGTTCCTCGGATCGAGGACAGGAAGACCAAGAAAAACAAGGAGCTGCAACGGACTTTCCAAGATAATTCTTCCAGATACTGGTACCGTCAATCAGCACACTGTCCGATAAAAAGTTTCCTTCCACAGATCCAAGAAGACTACCAAAGCAAGAGGGAGTAAAAATTACATCACCCACGAATTTTCCGGACAAAGGAATGGGGGTAATCTGCTTCAAACTGTCTTCAATAATCTGGCGTCCTCCCGCAAGGTCAATGACGGGAGTGTCGGGGGAATCGAAAACAGAACCGAAATAATTAAAGGAAGACGTGTTTTCCCCATCTCGACACATAAACATGGGAGAAAAACTATAGGCTCCCTGTCGGGTAGTCAGACAGATGCCGTTGGTGGCACAATAAACGCTTTCGCTGAGGGTATGATCAAGAGATGCACTATCCACAGAAACAGCGGGATATTTATTTCTTAATTCCTCGAAAAATTCGTTGATTCGGGCAAGCATTGCTTCCGAATCGGGCGTCAACGGACCTTTTTCAAAGGATTGTACCGTGATTTCTTCCGGTAACCCTTCTGCCGGATCTTCCCGAGAAATTTCCGCCGCATGGACCGCTTCTTCCGCAGCGCGACGAAGATCGTCTTCCTCAAAAGAATTAACGGAAGAGACCCCCTTTCGCGTTCCAACCAAGGCTTTCATAGAAACCGAAACATTTCGTACGGTCCGCAAAAGACCAAGATTGCCTGATTCGTAATAAAATTCGGTCTTGGTACCTTCCGAAGTCACGCATACACCGTCGGTAGCTCCGGCGGAAATGAGGTATTCCAGGCACTTTCGGGCAATGGCTTCTTTCCGATCCATATCAGTTTCCTCCTACGTTGATTTCGCATTTAACGTGAGGGCCACCCATTCCCACGGGGAAGGGTTGCTTTTTCCCACACATTCCGGAATTGAGCCACACCATTTCATTGGAAATCATATCCACGGTTTTCAAGACATCGAAAGCAACACCGGAAACGGTCGTATCCCGAAGTGCGCGTCCCAGAGTTCCGTTTTTGATCTCATATCCCATGGTAATACCAAACATAAACTCTCCGGTCGAATCTGCCTGACCATTGCCGGTAGCAGTAAAATAGTAACCGTCTTCAATAGAAGAAATCATTTCATCTAACGTATTATTCCCCGGCAAGATTGCGGTATTTCTCATGCGGATCAAAGGTTCGTCGGCAAAGGAAAAGGCCAGGGCATTTCCGGTGCGGTCATCACCATATCGCGCGGCAGAAGAACGATTGTGCATCCAGCCGGTTAAAATCCCGTGATCAATCAAAACCGCATCTTTGGCAACGACCCCTTCGTCGTCGATATAGATGGGAGTCGGCAAGGTTTGACCGTTATACGTATTTGCAAAATCGGTCAACGTAACAATAGAAGAAGCCACTTGCTTCCCGCGACAAGGACCTGCGACCGAACCGCTGATAACGAAATCAGCCTCGGCGGTATGCCCTACGGCTTCATGAGCCAACATTCCGGATAATTCCGGTGCAATAATGCAGGTTTTACGTCCTGCGTCAGCAAATACACCTTCGCGCTTTTGCATCAACTGTTCCACCAATTTATCAATGGTTGCATAGCATTTGGAAGGATCGGAAAAATTATCGGCAAATAAACCGGAACCGCCAAACACCTCGTACCGTTCCACGGGAGACCCATCGGCAGCAATGGCGGTCAGCATTATTGCAATATTACTCCGTGGCATAAAGGAATAGGAATAGACGCCATCTCCGGTTTTCAATTCCTTTTCCAAAAAAAGGCAAGAACAGTTAACCCGACGGGAGACAACGTCGGGAAATTTCTTTAAATAATCATCGATCTGAGCAAGAAAATCTAAAATTTCTTTTTGAGAAATCGTATCGTCACGCCAAATATCTTGATGTGAAGCCATCGCACGGGGTGGAAGCTCCGCTCCGACGGAAGGAAGACGATCGGCAAGAAATTTTGCATTATCGGACGCTTGTTTCAGAATCCGTTCAGCGGCAGAAACGTCGGTTTCGGGAGAAGATGCAAAACCGCACCGTCCGGCACGAAATACGCGAGCGTTGATTCCGCTTTGTTCCGCATTGGAATTTGCAATCACATCACCGTTAAGCAGAGACACACGGCGAGAACGGTTACATTGACGACGAAGCTCCGTATCTGCGGAAAAATCGACAAAAGATGAAAGAGAACCCTTAAACATAGTTTAATTACCTCACTTCGATTGTTTCCCCTTCAACCAAGGAGAAATTCGCTTGTAGATCAACATTGTAATTAGCGTAGCTACGATCCCCTTTACCAAGGTCAGAGGAAGATTGAAAATCAAAAGAGATTCCCAGAGCGTATCGGCGGAAGGCAGAATGACGGAATACATACCGATGATCCCCGCCATAGGGATTCCAAGGGCGGCGGAAAAAAGCGGATAACCAATAAAATAATTGTAAATCACACTAAGAACTCCGGAAGCAAGGGTTCCTGCAACCGAACCGATCAACGCCGTCTTCCGCGTCTTGTTCCGATGATAAATTATTCCTGCGGGAACAACAAAAAGGGCGGCGATAATAAAGTTATTTAATTCGCCAACTCCGGCAGTGGTAGTTGTAAAAAGATGAAGAAGATTCTTCAAAAGACAAACTAAGGCTCCGTGCAAAGGAGATACGGCAAAAGAAACGATCAATGCAGGAAAATCGGAAAAATCAAACTTCAAAAAAGCCGGAAGGATCGGCAAACCAATCTGTATGTACATCAGCACTGCCGACACGGCGGAAAAAATAGCGGTAACGACAAGATTGCGAATCGAATTATTCTTTTTCATAGCAGACCTCGTATTTCAGTTTTTCCCGAAGAACGGTGTTATATTCCATATTATACTATATTTTGCAAGGAAAAGTCAAGAGTAAAACAAAATTTCTTATAGCATATCAAAAAAACGATTTTTCCGGACTGTGGCCACTGCGGATTCAGAAAAATCAAAAGTATCAGATGCTTAGCATTTCAACCGAAATAAAATGAAATATCTATATCTTTGATTTATAAAATATTTTGTAAAAAAATCAGGAGTTAACACAAAAAAATCATAAATAACTATTGACAAATTCAAGGAAAAGGTATATAATATAGTGTGTGTTTTTTGAAACCGGCATGTTTTTGAATGGACCGGTAACAATCATACGTGTATTACCTTATTCAATTTCGATACAAAAGGATGGGAAAAATTTTATGGAAAACAAAGAACGCAGAGTCGGAACCGTATCGAGAGGCATTCGTTGCCCCATTATTCGCGAAGGAGACGACCTGGCGGCTATCGTTACCGACAGTGTCTTGGAAGCGGCGGAAATCGAAGGATTCCCCATCAATGACAGAGACGTAATTTCCATCACCGAGTCTATCGTGGCACGTGCTCAGGGAAACTATGCAAGCATTGATGATATTGCCGCGGACGTGAAAGCAAAACTCGGCGGAGAAACCGTCGGAGTCATCTTCCCCATTCTTTCCCGGAATCGCTTTGCGGTCTGCCTTCGGGGGATCGCAAAAGGTGCGAAAAAAGTCGTTTTAATGCTCAGCTATCCTTCGGACGAAGTAGGCAATCAGCTGGTCAGCCTGGACAAGATCGATGAAGCAGGAATTAATCCTTACAGCGATGTTCTGTCCGAAGCAAAATATCGGGAACTGTTCGGAGAAAACAAGCACGAATTCACCGGCGTAGACTACGTTCAATATTACGGCGATCTGATTCGGGAAATGGGTGCCGAAGCAGAAATCATTTTTGCGAATCAGGCAAAAACCATTCTTAATTACACCGATTGCGTTTTGAACTGCGATATTCACACGCGCGCTCGCACCAAGCGAATTCTTTTGGCAAACGGAGCTAAGGTGGTCTGCGGATTGGACGACATTCTTAACGCTCCAATCAACGGAAGCGGTTGCAATGAAAAATACGGGCTTTTGGGGTCTAATAAATCCACAGAAGACAAGATCAAACTGTTTCCCCGGGAATGTAAAGACCTGGTATTGGATATTCAGGCACGGATCATGAAAGCCACCGGAAAGCACGTAGAAGTTATGGTCTATGGAGACGGTGCATTCAAAGATCCTCAAGGTAAAATTTGGGAACTGGCCGATCCCGTGGTCTCCCCCGCCTTCACCGACGGTCTGATTGGTACACCCAATGAATTGAAATTGAAATATCTTGCGGATAACGATTATAAAGATCTTTCCGGCGAAGCGCTGAAAAAAGCAATCTCCGATAGCATCAAAGCGAAAGACGGCAGCAGTTTGGTCGGAAATATGGCGGCTCAGGGAACAACTCCCCGACAGTTGACCGATCTGATCGGATCTCTGTGCGACCTGACCAGTGGTTCTGGCGATAAGGGTACGCCCGTGGTCTTGGTTCAGGGTTATTTTGACAACTATACCAACTGACATAAAATAGCGGAGGAAAACAGTATGAACACTATGAAACGCCCTGAATCCATGGCTCGGATCACCACCCGTGAACTTGCCGATGCGTTTATTGCCGAGCAAGTCAAAGAAATTCAGGCTCAGGTCGGCGATAAAAAAGTTTTGCTCGCCCTCTCCGGCGGCGTAGACTCTTCCGTTGTGGCTGCGCTGCTGATCGAAGCCATTGGCAAACAATTAGTCTGCGTTCACGTAAACCATGGTTTGATGCGCAAAAATGAATCCGAAAACGTCATTAAATTGTTCCAAGACGGTCTCGATGCAAATCTGATCTACGTAGATGCCACAGATCGATTTTTAAATTTGTTGGAAAACGTATCCGATCCGGAACAAAAACGTAAAATCATCGGAAAAGAATTTATTGAAGTTTTTGCCGATGAAGCCCGAAAATTGGAAGGGATCTCCTATTTGGCACAAGGAACCATTTATCCTGATATTTTGGAATCCATTAAGCAAGCCGAAGGCAAAAAAGCTGTAAAATCCCATCACAACGTAGGTGGTCTTCCCGAAGATTTACAATTTGAATTGGTAGAACCCCTCAAATTGTTGTTTAAAGATGAGGTGCGCGTTGTCGGTGAAGCCCTTGGGCTTCCCCACGCTATGGTTTATCGTCAACCCTTCCCTGGTCCCGGTCTTGGTGTCCGTTGTCTGGGTGCCATTACCCGAGACAGACTTCATGCATTACGTGAGGCGGACGCAATTCTGCGGGAAGAATTCGATAACTGCGGTTTAGCGGAAAAAGTTTGGCAGTATTTTGTCGTTGTTCCCGACATCAAGAGTGTAGGTGTCCGTAACGAAAGCCGCTACGAAGGTTGGCCTGCAATTATACGAGCAGTCAACACCACCGATGCAATGTCTGCGACAATTGAAGAAATTCCCTATGAAGTTCTCCATAAAATCACAAACCGTATTACCCACGAAGTCGACGGAATCAATCGCGTCCTTTTCGATCTTACACCGAAACCCGTCGGAACCATCGAGTGGGAATAATCCTACACATCTGAAAACCCCTGATTTCAAGGGATTTTACAGTTCTCGTTTTGCTATTGACAGCAATATGACAACAAAAAATCAAGATGCTCTGCTTTTTATGGCAGAGCATCTTTTTTGGTTAAAGAGTACCAGCTGCTGTGCTGATGGTTCCGAAAAGCTTTAGCTATACCTAGGATAAATTATCCGAGCATCGCGTGGAACAACTATTAAAATCGAAAGATAGAAAAAGTATTGCGTTAAGGAAATCGAGAAAAGAGAAACCCTACCGCTATTTCGATGGCAGTAGGTACAGGCTCGGTGGGGTGTAGGCCCACAGAGGGCAAGTGCATACCACTGGTACGGTTTGTGGTTATGATTTTTTTCGCTGGGCTTTTCTGTATTTGATAGGCGTAGTGTCAGTATAGCGTTTAAAAGCTTTGTAAAACGCCGCTCGATCTGCATATCCTACACAGTTGCAAATTTCATCCACAGCTTTATCCGTTGTGCTCAACAGATGTTGCGCTGTATCAATTCGGGAGAGCATCTGCTTTTCCTGAAAGCTCATTCCGTAAAGCATATACATTTTTCGCAAAACCTGCCGTGAGGAACATTGCAAAAGTCTGGCAAGATTCTCCTTAGTGCGCAATTTAGGGGGTGTGTTTACGAAAAACCTGTCAATAACAGTCATATCCTCCACCTGTTTTGGATAAGACACCGCCTGTTGCGGTGAAGTAGAAGTTTCCTTAATGATCCGCAAAACCCGGAGCATCAACTGAGACAATTGGTTTGCCAGTAATTCTTTATGAAACAGACTGTCTGTTTGCTTTGCCTCTTGACAAATAGACGCACATAATTCTCGGATTGCATCATCCACAGCAAACACCCGGTATTCCCCCAAATGCGGTAAAACCTGTTGTTTGAGCAACTGTTCCCCAGGGAAGAATGTTACCGAAATTCGACCGAAAGGTTGCACAACGGAGTTAGGTGCATGATAAATTTCCGGAGATATCAAGATCCCCTGTCCGGCCTGCAAGTATAGCTCTGCATTGTCTACAAACAAAGTGCAGCTTCCGGATACAATTATGTGCAGCTCGTAAGTTGCATGATTATGCCGACCTCCACGCCCTCCAGATCGCCGCAGATCCGGCAGACCCGCTCGTCGAATGCAGTACACCAGACCTTCATTGTCTCTCCCAGGAGTCCCGCTG
>JAZUMQ010000012.1:0-83502 GCA_045603745.1 Eubacteriales bacterium
TCCCGTAGACAACAGCGCTCTTCTATGGTAAAATGAGTGTAATGCATACCCTTTCCTTTCTGTTATTTTGTTTTTCGTCAACTCATTATAACATGGATTGGGTATGCATTGCAAGTGTTGCACTTAATAGTATAATTCACCATTTGTATAAAAAACGCACCTGCAACCGCAGGTGCGTTTTTGTGGTAATAAGCCAAAATGAGAAAGGACCATGTGTTTCGGGTTCGTGGCTTTTTCACGCACCTTTTTTGTGCAAAACGTCTGTGCCCAATCATACCAAAAGGAAAAAGTGCAAGATTACCGCAACGCCGATGCCAATGACGGCGCCGATGACGATCTGTAAGGGAGTGTGCCCCACGAAGGTGTTCAGTGGTTCGTCCGAGAGATTTTTTCCGGCGTCGGCTTCCAAGGTGTCTACCACTTTGTTCAGCAGTTTTGCTTGCTTTTCCGTTTCCCGGCGAACGCCCACGGCATCGCGGCAGACCACTACGGTCAAGATGGCGCTGACGGCAAAGGCGGCACTGTTGAATCCCTCGGTCAGCCCGCACATGGTGGCAAGGGCGGTGACGGTGGCGGTGTGTCCGCTGGGCATTCCCCCATCGCCGAACAATCGACGGATTTCCAATTTTTTATTCGTCACGGCGTGAAGGATCGTTTTGACGATCTGTGCCGTCGCCCAAGCAGAAAGACAGGCGAGAATACAGGGATTGGAAAACAGAGCAGTGAAAAAATTCATGAAGAAAGATCCTTTCTTACGCCACGACCGATGGGTCTTGGGTCAGTTCCTTCAAAAAGGTTTTAATGGCATCGTCGTATTTTTCGGAATCCCGATACCGGAGCATCGAGTGGGTGGCATCTTCAAACCATACGATCTTTTTGTGCTTGCTTCCGCATTTCGCGTAAAGTTTTTCCGCTTCTTCCGGAAGGGAATACAGATCTCCCGTTCCGTGAAGCATGAGAAGGGGACGGTCTAATTTTTCGATCACGTCAATCGGACCGTATTTCATGGAATGGCCGGTGAGCAGTTTCATCCAGGCGTTGATGAAGGGAAGCCCGAACATGGGTTTTTTCAGTTCAATCATGTGATTGCGGAAACTTTCCCAAAAATTGGGATACATGCCGTCGGCGATCATGCCTTTGATATAATCGGGGCAATTTTTACTGGTCAATGCGTAGAGCGACCCGGCAGAACCGATGCAAATGCCGTGAAACAGAATAAAATTCGTATGGTGATTCTCGTGAAGATATTTTGCCCAGTTGAGCAGATCTTTATGTTCTTCAAATCCCACGGTATTGTATTTTCCGTCGCTTTCTCCGTGGGCACGGTTGTCGATGGTTAAAACGTTATATCCGTTTTCCGAATAGGGGCGGGCGAAATAATAATTGTAGCACAGCCCTTCGGTGCGACCCGCCACCAAAATCACCGTTTTGTCCGAGGCGAAATCGTAAAATTCGCCGTACAGATTCAGCCCTTCGCTTACGATATGGACGTTTTGCTTCTTTTCTTGAAATTCTTCGCTCCACTGTAAACCGGTATCATACATTGCCAGATGTTCGGGGGAATTGTCGGAACACGCCCGGGTCCACTTGGTTTTTTTCGTCCGTTTCAGGTGCATGACGTAAACAACATACCCCACCAGAGTGTTGGGAGCAAAAAAGCCGAAAAAGAAGACCGACAAGGCAACGAGAACGACCCCCCAGATCACCGATCCCGCCGTGGCAAGCAGGCCGTGAGACAGAGGGAAAAGGGTGGCAAGTAAGGGCAATTCTGCCGAAAATTGCGCCGTAACAATGGGCAACAGGGCAAGCAAAAGAGAGAGGAAAAAGGCGATCATAACGAGGGTTCCTTTCGGTTCTTCTTCAACCGGTCGGCTTGAATCCGCCGATCAAGTTCTTTTTGTAATTCCAGACATTTTTCCTGTACAATGCGGTTCAATTCCATGATCTGCTCCCGATTTGGGTTAACGTAGGGACAGTAATCGGAAAGGCGAATGGGGGTTCCGATGATGACGTGAACCCGCTTATTCCAACCGTAATTTCCGTCGGTGATCACCGGAACGATGGGCACGTCTGCCCGCTGGGCGATCATGATATAGCCGGTTTTAAATTCCCGCATGTTGCCGTCTTGGGTAATATAGGCTTCGGGGAAGATCTGAACGATCCGACCTTTTCGCAGGTGGGCGACGCTTTCGTCGATAAATTTCATTCCCATGGTGTCTCGGTCGGATTTGATTCCCCCGAAAATGGACATTCCCCAGGCTAAAAATTTATGTTCAAAAATATCGCTTTTCAATACTACGTACAGTTTGCGAAAGGGAAAAAGCCCTGCGTTGACGATAAAATCATATACGTGATAGTGGTTTGACACGATCAGCGCACCGCCTTTCAGACGGCGGTTTTGTACGGTCTTGTCTTCGTAATAGATTTTCCGTTTGAAATAGGCAAGATACAACGGATACCCGGATAACAGTCCGTACCAACGCAAAATCTCTTTGTAGATCATTGCCGTTTTTCTCCTATGATTCGTACAAAATCGTTGAGGCAGTAGGAAAATTGCTCCATTTCAAATTCCAGTGTGATGCCGTATACTTCGTCGATTCGTCCGATGAGGGTGAAATAGTCCAGACTGGTGCCCCCCAAATCGTTCATGAAATGCCCCGTATCGGTGATTTTCTCTGGGGAAAGATTCAAAATTTCAGCAAAGATCTGACGCAGTTCCGTCTTCAGGGGAGATTCGGTCAAAGTTTCTTCGGTTTTTGGGGAACTGTCGAGGGTTTCAAACAACCGGACGGTTCCGTCTTTGATCTGGCGGCGCAACCGGGCACGGCTGACTTTGATCTCTTTGGGAGCAAGGATCGGGTCGTGGGTGAAGCGAATCTCTTTGACTTGGTAAGTCAGGGGCAATTTGTCGTTCCCCGCGGTGATTTCTTCCATCAAAAGTGTTTTTTGTCGGTCGGTCATGTTTTCGGGAATCTGTACCACCAACATCAATTTTTCGTTATTTTCGTCTCCGGTGACGGTAAAATTTTGGGCTTGGGTCAAGGAAAAGACCTGTTCCGCGAAATCCGGATTGAGATTTTCCCCCTCGTCGCCGAAGACCAGATCCGAGGCTCTTCCGGAAATCAGATATTGTCCCTGTTGATTTTTGGTCATCAAATCTCCGGTATTAAACCATTCCCCCATGGGACATTCCAGACCGTCCACCGTCATGTTCCCGCAAAGGGATTCTCCTTTGACCAGCAACCGTCCGTCACAGTCAATGCGATACGCCACCGACGAAAAGGGTTTTCCGATGGTCGCAAGCACCCGCTGAGCCATTTTTGGGGAAAGATCCACAGACGTGATCCCGATCTCGCTCATGCCGTAGCCGTTGCAGAGGTGATACCCCATACCGTTGATCAGATCCAAGGTAGAAGGCTTGATGGCACTGCCTCCGGAAATGCAGAAGACGATGGTTTCTCCGAACAATTTTGCTCGAACGTCTTTGAATAGGATTTTTGCCACCGCTTGCCCCAATTTTGGAGTACAATTCTGCAGAGTCCGGGAAAGTTTTAATCCGGTCTCTAATTTTTTCAACGTTTTTGGATCGGCAGATGCCTCTTTCAGGATACTTTTTTCCACCGCCGCCCACAACAAGGGCACGGCAAAAATGTGGGTCACGCCCCGATCCCGGACGGTGCGCAAAAGATTTTGGGGGTTCATATCCGGGGGAAATACAAAGGTCGCCCCGAAAAAGGAATACCATAAAAATACCGCTTCCAGCCCGAAAATATGATACAACGGCAGAAACATCAGATGTTTGATCTGCCCCTTGTAATCTCCCACGATATTGGGGTTTTCGTCCATCATTTTGTCGACGTTCAGAATTTGTGCCGCTACGTTTTTCCCCCGATAGATACAGACCTTTTTACTCAAGGTCGTTCCGCTGGTGGAGAGGGCAAAGCCGTCGCCGAAAGGAACTTCCGGCGTAAGATGGTCGGAATCGGTTATCAGCTCTTGATAGCAAACCGTTTTTGTCCCCAGTTCCGGGGCGTCGTCTACGCAGACCGTCAAGGTCGCTTCTAAGGTGCGCAACGCTTCTGCGGCAAAGTCTGCGGGTTGGCGCAGATTGATCAGATAAGGCAGATTTCCGCTTTTTAAAATCGCCCAGAACAAAAGGATCCATTGGGGCTTATTTTCTCCATAAAGACCGATAAATTGCCCGGTCTGACCGTGGTTTGCCGCAAGAATTCCCCGGGCGGCAAGTTCGATTTCCTCCCGGGCTTGGCGATAGGTCTTGCGGGAAGACGCCCCGACCAGAGAAGCGTCTTCCGTCATCACGGCATCGCCATGCTCAAATATAATGTTGTAAATCGTTTCCATGGTTCGGGGAGAATTTGCCAATCGACGGCAATTTGCCCGAATTTGTTTCTGAAGTAACGTCATAATAAGAGTGGAGAGTGGAGAGTGAAGAGTGGAGAGTGAAGAGTGAAGATATTATTTTGCACTTTGCACTTTGCATTCTGCATTTTGTATTTTGCACTGCCGTCCCCGGCCCGAAGAGTTGGGGAAGGGGGGACCGCCAAAAGCGGTGGAAGGGGTGCATTTATTTGTGTTCTTTCCCAAGATTCGCAATGGACTTGGGCAGGAAGAACGCCATGACGAAAGCGGTCATGCAGGCGATGGCGATGATCAGGGTCATGTAGGGAATTCCGTTGCTTTGTTTCAAGAAAACCAACATGGGGCCGGAAGCCAATCCGGCGGCAGCTCCTTCAAACAAGCCTTGAACGGCAAAATACATGGACGAGGCGCAGATTCCGGTGCGGGCGTTTTCTTCCGCCGCCAACTGAGAGGGAATGGTATAAGTAATGGAGAAAAAGGTTCCCATGGCAAGGGAGACGATCAAGCCGCAGAGGATTGCCACGGGTAACATATACTGCATGGGCAACATACGACAGACGAACATCAAGATCATGGCGAAAGAATAGACCAAAAGGCAATACTGGAATCCGAATTTAATGCCTTTTTTCTTAACCATTTTGTTGTAGATCTGCAAAGTAAAGGGCACGGGGGCGAAGGACGACGCCATCACCAAGGTCATGTTCAGTCCGGTGGACGAGAAAAATTCGTTGATGCCGCTTAAGAACAACTGAAGCCCGAAATTCATCACCGAAGCGCAGAGCATCCAGTAGATAAAGTGCTTATTACGGAAAGAATAAGTAATGGATTTTACGAATCCGACCCCTTTTGCGTCTTTGGATCCTTCGGGAATTCCGTCCTTGGTAGAAGGCTCTTTGATCATGAACAGAGGGATAAACATACTTGCCGCCAAGGGGAGGAACAGCAGAGCGACCCAACGAATGTTCAATCTTCCAATGTTGACGAACACCGGAACGAGGGCAAAGGAAATGGAGAAATAGACCACGTCGCAGATGGATTTGACGTTGGATAAAAACAGGCGATCCCGATCGTTGTCCAAAATTTCCGCGAAGGTGGCGTAATAGGTCACCATGGTCAGGGTGTATGCCCCATAGAACAGGCAAAGAAGTCCGGCAAACCAAATGGTATTCAATACGGTGGAACCGTTATTGAGGGGTACCAAAAACAGAAGATAGGCGATGAGCATGGGGATATAGCCGATGAGAATGGCGGGACGGCGACGCCCCCAGCGGGTCTTCAAATTGTCGGTAAACGACGCCAAGGGAATGTCGATGATTCCGTCTACTGCTTTTGCGATGAGGATCAACGTTGCCCAAATGCCGGCGATGACCAGGTTTTTATCGGTATAGGTCCAAAATCCGATGTCTTCCTGGGCAAAGCCCCCGGTCAGAAGGGCGGAACAGAGGTACGAGCCGACGATCATGTTCAGCATATTTACCCCGATGCCGGAGCAACCGTACAGAATCATCTGCCATTTTTTGGTTAAGATTTTCATTTGTTTTTCCTGCCTTTTTAAAAAGTAAAGAGTGGAGATAACGTATTTTTTATCTCTTTCGGCGAACAAAATTTTCCGTCATTCAAAAGAAATAAGTAGATCAAAGTTGTCGTTTCCGGTGGAGATGATGTCCAGGTCGGTGAGCGGGTGGTGCTTTTCCAGGTACGCAGAGACCGAGTCCAATTCTTCCTGGGGCACCGTTTGACCGGCAAAGAGGGTGACGGTGTCCCGGTCGGAATCCCGCAAAACCGTTTCCAGCGTGCGCACCATGACGGCAATGCGTTCCTTTGCGACTCCCAGAAGTTCCGATCCGGAAAATGCCAAAAAGTCGTCTTTTTCAATGCTTGCGCCGTTGAAAACGCTGTTCTTTGAAGCTTGGGTGATCAAAACCGTATAGACGTTTGCGATGATCTCCCGGATCTCCTCTGCCAAAACTGTTTTGTCGGGGGCTTCAAAATCCATCATCGACAGGGCGGCGTAACATTCCGCCACGGATTTTGTGTCGAATACGGTGACCTTTCCGCCGGCGTAAAATCCGCCCGCTTGCAACGCTGCAAGGTTGGAATTTTTGCTGTTGGGAAAGACGAAAATTTCCTTTGCCCCGGTCATTTCAAAGGCTTTAAGGAAATCTTTGGTGGAAGGTTGAACGCTTTTGTCTCCCGAAATTACCATATCTGCCCCCATGTTTCGGAACAGATCTTTTATCACCGGATCGTGGGTGACGGCAACTACGGCGAAATCGCCGTATTCCTTGTTCCCGCAAAGTTCTACGGCGGGAACGGTTTCGGAATGTTGCACGCTCATGTTTTCTACTTTCAGCGTCAGAAATTCTCCGAACCGATGGGCGTAAGACAATACCGTTTCCGGGGTGTGGGTGTGGACGTGAACCTTGACTTTATCGTCCTCAAACACCGTCACCACCGATTCTCCCAATTCCATGATCTGTTCCCGGAATCGGTCGGGGTCGGGGGATTCTTTTCCATGGGTGTGTTGCAATAAAAATTCAGTGCAGTAGCCGTATTCAAAGGTACTGTGGGAGTGAAACCGGGAATAATCTATGGATTCTTCCGGTTTCGGGTCGGGAAGGAACGGTGCGATGGGTTCGTTGTTCAGATATTTTTCCATTCCCTCAAAGACGTAGATGATCCCTGCCCCTCCGCTATCCACCACCCCGGCGGATTTCAGAATGGGTAAAAGTTCGGGGGTGTTTTTCAAAGAACGTCTTGCTTCTTCCAAAAACAGAGAAAACAGATCGTTGATTCCGGAAATTTTTTCTTGATCCAAATCCTTTTTTACCTGCGCCGAGGCTTCCCGCAATACGGTCAAAATCGTGCCTTCCACCGGGTGTGCCACGGCTTTGTAGGCACAGTCCACGCCGGCCAGAAGGGCGGAAACGGTCTGTTGGCAATTCGCTTCGGTTTGTTCAAAGAAACATTCGGAAAATCCTTTGAAAAACTGGGACGTGATGACCCCGGAATTCCCCCGGGCGCCAAAGACCACGGCTTTTGCAAATTTTTTGGAGAGTTCCGGCAATTCTTCGGAAAGACCGTTGATGGCGTTAAACCCGTTTTGCAAGGTCTTTACCATGTTGGTGCCCGTGTCTCCGTCGGGAACGGGGAAGACGTTCAGGTCGTTGACTTGGTCGCAATACAGGGTCAGATTCCGGATTCCGTAATCAATCAGATTCTGATAATGTTTGCCGTTTATCGTACGTATCATAAAATCTCCAAATCCCTTTATTTCCCAAGGATCTTGTTCATGGCTTCTCTTTCCGCTGACAGGTCTTCGGAAATGGGAGCACCCAGATAATAGATTCCGATCATGCCGGGGCCGATGTTTGCCCCACAACCGGAAAAGACGTCAGAAAGATAAACTTTTTTCGGATTCAGCTCTTTTTCGATCATCTCTTTCAGGGTCTTTGCATACAGTTCCCGATCGGAGTGGGAAATGATGACGAATTGATTTTCAATATCGTCGGCGGTTTTTTTTACGTATTTCACCGTAATATCCAGCGCCTTTTTAATGCCCTTTGCTTTGGTCAGTACGGTAGTGTAGCCGTCGGCGTTGCAGTCTCCCATGGGCTTGACCCCGGCAAAGGAACCCATAATGGCTTTCCCCATGGTGATCCGTCCCCGGCGGGCGACGTACATCAGATCGTCAATGGGACCCATTTGGTGTACCCGAATTTTATTTTCTTCCAGCCAATCAACGACTTCCTGCATGGTCTTTCCCTCGTTCTTCAACCGATGGGCGTGGGCGACCAAAAGCCCGAAGGCGCCGGACATACGGAAGGAGTCGAAGCAATAGATCTCCGCTTCGGGGTGGGCTTCCCGTACCCGATTGGCGGCAACGCAAGAGAAATCGTAGGTCCCGGAGATCTTGGAAGAAATGGACATACTCAAAATGCCGTACCCTTCCGTTACGTACTTGGTGAAGATCTCGCAATATTCTTCTAAATTCGGGGGTGCGGTAGTGATCTTTACTTTTTTATCCCCCAATTTTTGATAGAATTCGTCTCGGGAGATCAGATCCCAATTCAACTGGGTCAGCATTTCCTGTCCGTCGATGGTGATATGTCCTTTTATATAATCCGAAACGGCGAAATCTTTCCGCAGTTCCTTGGAAAGGTCACAGGTCAGATCTGCCAAAATTACAAAATCTTTCATGGATACGTCCTCCAATGACACGAGATAATTTCACATTTTATACAATTATGACACAATTACCTACATTATAACATATTTCGACGAAAATTGCAATATGTTTCCCTTGAAATCCCTCTAAAAATTTTTACCAGTTGATTGCATCAAAAGAAAGTATGATTTTCCCGCCGTAAATTATGATAAAAGCCGACCCGGACAGGGTCGGCATGAAAATTTTATTCGGTTTCTCGCCGCAAGCAGTTGCGACCTATGGTGCTTCTTCCCGGTTCTCTTTTTTTCTGAAAAAAAAGAACGTTATGCGCTTTTTATTTCAAACTCCCTGAATTCCAAAGGTACGGTTCAGCAGTTCCAGTACGACGTTTTTTGCGGAATCGGGCAGGTATTGGGTGATGCCGGAGCAATCGGAACAAGAGAGGCGCAAGGGAATATTTTCATCTGCCAAAACCGATTCCCACAACGCCGCCAATCCTTTTCCTTCGGTCAGCCGATGCCCCCGCAGGGTCAGGCGAAAATAATTTTGTTCCACGATCAAATCCTGTTCCGAAAGACCGTCGGGCGTTCCGGCATCTTCCGGGAAGTAGACCGCCATGGTCACCTTTTCTCGGTCTACTACGAAGGCGTCAACGGAAATGCACTGTTCTCCCAAGGTGTTCAAAATCTCGGTCAGCCGTTCCCGGGGGAACACCAACAAGATCGCCCCCGGACGCAGATCCGCCCCGGTCACGGTTTCTTCTAAATTGAATTTCATAAAGATCTCCTATGAAATGGTTTTGTGCTCATCTTTTTTTTGGAAAAAAGAAAGATGAATAAAGAAAAGCCGAAGTTCGGCGAAATTCTTCCGCAAAGGGAAGATGCCGGTTTTATACTTCGATTCGTAATTCCCCTATGGTTTTGAACAGTTCCTCTTTTTCTTCCTCGTTGAGTGGGCAAAGGGGTAATCTGAGGTATTGTTCCGGATACCCCAAATATTCCAGCGCCGCCTTCACGGGCACGGGGTTGGTTTTTTTGAACAACGTCCCAACCAAGGGCATCAGGCGGATTTGCAGTTCCGCCGCCCCGGTCACGTCCCCCGAAAACCATTTTTCACATAGATTATGTACGACTCTGGGCAGAATATTCGACGCCACCGAAATAACCCCCAGCCCGCCGATGGACAAAAAGGGAACGATGCAACCGTCGTCTCCGGAATAGATGGGCAGATCGTCGCCGCAAAGATTTCGCACCGTCGCCGCCGTCTGCAAAGATCCTCCGGCATCTTTCAATCCGGCAATATTAGGGTGTTTTGACAAGATTTTTAAGGTTTCGGGGGCAATTCCGCACCCGGTTCTCCCCGGCACGTGGTAGACGATGACCGGTGAACCGCAATCTGCCAATGCCTCGTAATGTTTCAAAATACCGTCCTGTCCCGGCTTGTTGTAATAGGGACAGACCGCTAAAACTCCGTCCACCCCCAGATGTTGGGCGCTTTTGGTCAAAGCGATGGATTGGGCGGTATTGTTGGTTCCGGTTCCCGCGATGACCGGGACTCTGCCCGAAGTTTTCCAAAGGGTGTATTCAATCACCGAAAGACGCTCTTTTTCGCTCATCGTGGCACTTTCTCCCGTCGTTCCGCAGGGGACGAGGGCGTCGGTTCCGGCGGAGATCTGACCGTCGATCAATCGTCCTAAAGTCTCGTAATCAATGGTTCCGTCGGCAAAAAACGGGGTCACCAACGCCGTGGCACTGCCTTGGAAAATAGGTTGCTTCATATCATTGCCTCCCTTATCGCAATTCGGTATTCCATTCTATTCCGCACCCCCTTGTTTCGTTCTGCATATTCTGTCGTAGACCGAAAGGAGGATCCATATGCGCTCGGAATTGATTTGCGGACTTTTTTTGCCGTTTTTCGGAACGGTATTGGGAGCCGGTTGTGTATTTTTTATGAAAAAAACCATGGATTCCCGATTGCGGCGAGCCTTGACTGGATTTGCCGCAGGGGTCATGACCGCGGCATCGGTCTGGAGTCTTTTGATCCCAGCCATGAACCGGTCGGAATCTTTGGGCTCTCTCGCCTTTTTCCCTGCTCTTTTGGGACTTTGGCTGGGAATCGGATTTTTATTGTTGCTGGATCGGATGATCCCTCATTTACATTTGGGAAACGGACTTGCGGAGGGGCCGGAAAGTAAACTGAAACGGTCTTCCAAATTGGTGTTGGCGGTTACGCTTCACAATTTGCCGGAAGGCATGGCAGTAGGAGTGGTTTTGGCAGGTTTCTTGCAGGGAGAACCGGGAATTACCGGAGCCACGGTGACGGCACTTGCGTTTGGAATTGCATTGCAGAATTTCCCGGAAGGGGCAGTGATCTCCTTGCCTTTGCGTGCCGAAGGAATGAAAAAGGGAAATGCTTTTTGGCAGGGCGCTCTTTCCGGAATCGTGGAACCCATCGGTGCGGCGCTGACCCTTCTCGCGGCAGGCTTGATCACCCCCGCCCTGCCGGTGCTTCTCTCCTTCGCCGCAGGTGCCATGCTTTTCGTGGTGGTGGAAGAACTGATTCCCGAAATGGCAGAGGGAGATAAGGCGAATTTGGGAACGATCTTCTTCGGTGTGGGCTTTTCCCTCATGATGGCGTTGGACGTGGCGCTGGGGTAAAGAAATGGAAAGACCCAAAAAGCCAAAATCGACGGAAGCCTCGCGCCGAAGGGGAACGATGATTTTCAGATGAAAAAGTTCGATCTGCGAAACTCTTTTCCCCTCTTGAAATTTTTAAAAAAATATGGTATACTATACTATATTTTTACAGTTGAGGATTGCAAGATGAAATTATCGGACTTTTCTTACGATTTGCCGGAAGAGCTGATTGCCCAGACGCCCTTGCAACAACGGGACGCCAGCCGCCTGTTGGTGTTGAACCGCAAGACCGGGGCGTATCAGGATCGGCATTTTAACGATATTTTGGATTATTTTGAGCCGGGGGATTGTCTGATCGCCAACGATTCTCGGGTCATTCCCGCCCGATTACAGGCAAAACGTCCCACCGGTGGTCTGGTAGAGATCTTTTTACTTCGTCCCCATGCCCACGATCGGTGGGAATGCTTGGTGAAGCCGGGTCGAAATGCCCGGGAAGGACAGGTTCTGCTTTTGGGAGATCTGACCGCCACGGTATTGGAAGTGTTGGAAGACGGGAATCGAGTCATTTCCTTTGTTGCAGAAGACGGGGGCGACGTGACCGAAAAACTGAAAGCCTTGGGCGAAGTTCCGCTGCCCCCCTATATCCACGAAAAATTGGGCGACGCGGAACGGTATCAAACCGTTTATTCCAAAACGGAAGGGTCGGTGGCTGCTCCCACCGCCGGATTACATTTTACCCCGGAATTGTTACAGGCATTGAAGGAGAAGGGCGTAAACGTCGGTTACGTGACCCTTCACGTGGGGTTGGGAACGTTCCGTCCGGTGAAGGTGGAAGATCCCACCACTCACAAAATGCACTCGGAATATTTCATTTTACCCCAAGCCACCGCCGATTTGATCAACAAAACCAAAGAGGCAGGAGGGCGCATCACCGCCGTGGGAACTACGGCAACCCGCGTTTTGGAAACGGCAGGGCGAGAGGGGTTGCCTTTGACGGCAAAAAGCGGAGATACGGATATTTTTATTTATCCCGGCTTTGAATTTCGGGTCATCGACCGGCTGATCACCAACTTCCATCTGCCGGAAAGCACTCTGATCATGTTGGTTTCCGCCTTTTCCAGGCGAGAATTCGTTCTCGATGCCTACCGCCACGCCGTGGAGGAAAAATATCGCTTTTTCTCCTTCGGCGACGCGATGCTGATAAAATAAAGAAGGTTATCACTGCTCTTGCGAACGGTGAAACACTGGAAGCAAAATATCGTGACCATTTGCTTACCGGTGATTACGGTGGTTATCGGGAATGTCACATTCAACCGGATTGGTTGCTGGTATATCAAATAGACGGAGATCAATTGATCTTGTTCTTGGCTCGAACGGGTACACATAGTGACTTGTTTTGAGGTTTACCGGTTGGTTTGTGCAATCTACCAATCGGTAAAATCTTATATAGCATCGGGATCGTAGATGCAACGTATTTCGAGTTAAGAGTTAAGAGTGAAGAGTGAAGAGAAAAACATTTATCTCCACTCTCCACTCTCCTATCTCTACTCTCCTATCCCTACTCTCCTATCTCCACTCTTCACTCTCAAATAAACCGTGGGGCTGTTTTCCCCATAGGAGGATAAAATTATGTTTACCTTGTTAAAGACGGAAGGTGCTGCGCGACGGGGTCGATTCGAGACCGTTCACGGTACCATCGAAACGCCGGTGTTCATGAACGTGGGCACTGCCGCCGCCATTAAAGGCGGACTTTCTGCCTTGGATCTGAAAGATTTGGGCACGCAGGTTTTACTCTGCAATACCTACCATCTGCATCTGCGTCCGGGAGACGATGTGGTTGCCGCTCAAGGGGGGCTTCACAAATTTACCCGATGGGACAAGCCGATCCTCACCGACAGCGGCGGATTTCAGGTTTTTTCCCTTTCGTCTTTGCGGAAGATCTCCGAAGAAGGGGTGACCTTTGCCTCTCACCTGGACGGACACCGGATCTTTATGGGACCGGAAGAGAGTATGCAGATTCAATCTCATCTGGCGTCTACCATTGCCATGGCATTTGACGAATGCGTTGAAAATCCCGCGGAATATGATTATGCCAAGCGTTCTTGTGAACGTACTTTCCGGTGGCTTGTGCGATGCAAAAACGAAATGGATCGGCTGAATTCTCTTCCCGAAACCATCAACAAAAACCAGATGCTTTTCGGCATCAATCAGGGTTGCACCTACGAAGATCTGCGGGTCAAACACATGAAACAGATCTCCGAATTGGGACTGGACGGTTACGCCATCGGCGGCCTTGCGGTGGGAGAACCCGCCCCGGAAATGTATCGGGTCATTGAAGCGGTGGAACCCTTTATGCCCAAGGACAAGCCTCGGTATCTGATGGGAGTGGGAACTCCGGTAAACATTTTGGAGGCGGTGCATCGAGGCGTGGATTTCTTCGATTGCGTTATGCCTTCCCGGAATGCGCGGCACGGCCATTTGTTCACCTCAAAGGGAATCATCAATATTAATAACGAAAAATATAAAAACGACGATTCACCCATCGACGAAAATTGCGACTGCCCCACCTGTAAAAACTTCTCTCGCGCGTATCTGCGCCACCTGATCAAGGCGGACGAAATGCTGGGTGCCCGACTTGTGGTGGCTCACAATCTGCGGTTTTATAACAAACTGATGGAAGATATTCGCCAGCATCTGGATAACGGCACCTTTGAATCCTTCTACCAAGAAAAACGCGAGATCTACGGCGTGAGGATTTGAGGGGGGGGACGTTCTTTTCTTTTTCAGGAGAAAAAGAAAAGAACCAAAAGAAAAAGCCAAAGCCGGCGAATTTCATTCGCCGGGAGAAGAATATATTTTTATTTTTCCTCGGTGCAAGAATAACACCGCCCTCAGCTTTTCTTTGGTGCTTTCTTTTCGCGAAAAGAAAGTACACCGTTCCCTTCCATCTCCATAGTTTAGAAAAACGTTTCACTTTCGCCCTTAAAATCTTACACTTGATGCATATAATGGACTTATTAAAATATCGTATTAAAATTTCGGAGGTATCTCAAAATGAATCTCACCAATCTTATCCTTCTCGCTACTGACATTGCAACCGACGGCGGCGCTTCCACCAAGACTCCCTTGGAAAGTCTGTGGGGAATCCTTGGTTCGATTCTCCCCTTTGCGCTGATCATCGTTGTATTCTATTTCTTCCTCATTCGTCCTCAGAAGAAGCAACAGAAAGAAACCGAACAGATGCGCTCTTCCATTCAGGTTGGCGATCAGGTCACCACCATCGGAGGAATCGTCGGTACGATCCGTCAGATCAAAGACGATGGAGAATTGTACGTCATCGAAACCGGTGCCAACAACGACCGTCTGACCATTCACAAGTGGGCGATTCAGTCCAAAGATACGATTTCGGAATAATAATCCGTTCTTTCCCACAATCCGGCGGGGGAATGTTTGAAGGGCTTTCGGCATAAAGTGTACAAACAATATTTTATGCCTGGAGTTGATTTTATGGAACAGACCTCTGCCGTCCTCCTGCGGGTGGCGAAGGGTGCGTTGTTGGGGCTTTGCGTAGCGCTTGGCTCTGCACTTCTTCTGACCTTGCTTTTTTCCGCCTTGCTTGCGCTTGGAATCCCCGATGGGGTCATTCCCTTTTTTGCCCATCTGACCGTATTGTTTGCGGCGTTGGGGGGAGGTTTGGCTGCGGGAATCAAAGGAAAAGAAAACGGCCTGATGTTGGGATTGTCCACCGGAATTGCCTTATTTCTCTTGCATCTGCTTCTTTCGGCGTTGTTTGGAGAGATTTCCCTGTCCCTTCTGACCTATCTTGCGGCAGAAGTTTTGGGTGGGGCATTGGGTGGAATTTTGGGCGTAAACCTGCGCCGGACATGAACAAAAAAAGAAGATCCGTCGGTGGGTTTTGCCTTCCGACGGATTTTTACGTTATAGGGCTTGGTAAAAAACCGTATCCTTTTCCCTTTTCCGGAAACAATAAATCCCGAAAGGAAGGGATTTATTGATGGAGTTGGTTTTTTACGGTTTTGCCTTTGTGCTGGGGGGAACGATCTATCAGACGCTGGAGTTGTGGTGGCGTCGCCGAACCCATTGGACCATGTTTTTGGCGGGAGGTCTTTGTGCGGTATTGCTGGATTTTCTCTGCAACGGCGTGTTTTTTGCGTTGCCTCTGCCTTTTAAATGCCTTTTGGGAGCATTGATCATCACCGCCGTGGAATTTTCCTTCGGTTGCGTGGTCAATTTGAAACTGGGCATGAACGTGTGGGATTATTCCAATCTGCGAGGAAATATTTTGGGACAAGTCTGCCCCTATTTTTCCGCGTTGTGGTGTGTGTTGTCTTTGCCCGCGTTATTGCTTTTGAATTTACTTCACACGGTCATCGTGTGAGAAAGGAGCCTTTCATGAAATTATTGTTCAAACAACGCTTTTTTTCTTGGTTGGATTCCTACGACGTGTATTATGAAAACGGTGACGTTGCCTATACCGTCAAGGGGCAACTGAGTTGGGGCAAACTTTTGAAGATCTTCGATGCCCAAGGAAACCACGTGGGAACGGTGGAACAACAGATTTTTACCTTTCTTCCCAAATTTGACCTCTATGAGGGGGAAGAGCTGTTTTCCACCCTCTGCAAAGAATTTACGTTTTTTACGCCCCGCTATTATTTTGACGGCGGCCCCTGTTGGGAGATGGAAGGCGACTTCTTTGGCTGGGATTATTCTCTGACCGATCCGGAAGGAAATTCCGTGGCGGTCATCTCCAAGGAACTTTGGAACTGGACCGATACATATTCCATCGAAATTTTTGATCCCAACAACGCCTTGTGCGCGTTGATGTCGGTCATCGCCATCGACGCGGTTCAGGCACAAAACGATTGAAAAGAGCACGCTTTTTCAAGCGTGCTCTTTCTATTGTTTTTCGTTTAAATATTTCAAAAATGCTTTTCCCGCCAAAGTTCGGTCTACGTGGGGCGCTACGAACAGATACCCCCGCCATTTGCTTAAATTGAAGGAGTTCGTCCACTCTTCGATGCGGTCAATGGCTTTCGTTCTGGGAATGGGATTGTGTTGTTTGTCCACTACGGTCAGGGATAGGTCGGTCTCCAGCGGCGGTTGGAAAGACAGGGCAAGGTCGAATGCGTCAAAGTCCGCTTCTTTTCCTGCTTTTTCGTATTCTTCGGCGATTTTCGAGGCGATTTTTTTACGTTCCTCGATAATTTCTTCCACCGTACAGGTTTTCAGAAATTGAATATAAGAGGCGATATGTTCCGGGAACAGGGTCTGTCTCTGCCATTGTTCCAGAAAGGTCTGCAACACTTCTTTTTTCGCCGTTTGGTCGGTTTCGGATTCCAATTTTTTCAGGGTATGAGTCAACATTTTATCATTTAATTGATATTCTCCGAAACTGTCGGGAGACAACTCCAACGCCCGCTTGAGCAAGGTTCTGCGGGAGAAGGATTGCATGATAGATTCCAAAGTTTTCGTTTCGGCGCCGTCTGCGGCAAAGGGGCGTTTTTTGGAATGATACAACGCACTCAATTCCTGATTGTTCAGGAACAAAAAATCGCAAGGGTGCTTGATTTTTTCCACTCGAACCAAGGCGTAGATTGCGTCTTTCATTTGTGTTTCCGCGGCTAAAACTTTCTGGTGGCGGTACATATAGTGATAGAGCATGGAGCGGTTGAACAGCAGTTCTTCTACCGTGGAAAGGGCGTCGGCAGTAATGCCCAGACGATAGTCGCAGATTCCGTCTTCTTCGGTTTTGCAAAGGACTAATTTTAACAAAAACCGTTCCACTCCGTAGGTCAGGGCGATGCCGGCAGTGTAACTGTCTCGTTGGGTATAGTCTAATTTGTCTGCATCGAAATTTCCGTTGAGTACGGTGGTAAGGTAGGAATATTTTGTGCCGTCGCTTCCTTGATTTACCGCTCCGATGACCATATTCGCCGCTTTTTGAAGCAGACCTTTCGCCTGTTTGCGGGTGCGAATTCCGGGATAATTGATGTTCCGATAAAAGAAATCAACGAAGGCGTCGGAGACAATGATCAGATACGAAAATACTTCGTGGGGCGAGGGAGAAACGTCCTGTTCGGTCTCTTGAATTACTTGGTTTCGCATGGAGACGAATTCCGGCATGGAGCCGTAGACCGCTTCCGACAGATGGGAATAGGGGCAATGTCCTACGTCGTGCAACAGGGCGGCAAGCCGCACCAATCGAATTTCATCTTCTCCGATGACCGATGCTACTTCCGGACGTTGACGAGATTCGGAATAGAGTTGCTCCATCATGCGGGAGGCAATGGCTGCCGTGCCCAGGGAATGTTCAAATCGGGTATGTCGGGCGGCTGGATAGGTAGAATCCGCCAATCCGACTTGGTTGACGTTGCGCAACCTTTGAAAGAGGGGAGAGTCGATCAGCCGCACTTCCCAGGGGTGAAAAACCACCGACCCCCAGATCGGGTCGTGAATGATCTTATTTCCGGTAGCGGTGGGCAGATACCCTTTTACCATGGTTTTGACGTAACGGTCAATACGGGTGCGAAAATCATCGTTCATGGAGCTTCCTTCCTTTCCTATTACCATTATCTCATGAAAATCGCCGTCCGTCAAGGGGGTTTTGTAACTTTTTTGCAACGATTCTGCGCTTTTCTTGATTTCTCGCCCATTCCTATGTTATAATAAAGAAAACAAAGGAGGGGATTTCCCATGATTCGCAGAGATAAGGAAAATTATTATCTTGACATCGCCGGCACGGTTTGTGAGCGCAGTACCTGTCTTCGCAAGACTTATGGGGCTGTGATCGTAAAGAACGATACCATCATTTCCACCGGATATAACGGAGCCCCGCGGGGGCGTCAGAATTGCTGTGACTTAGGCTGGTGTCTCCGGGCAAAATATAATATTCCCAGCGGAGAACGGTATGAACTTTGCCGGTCGGTTCATGCCGAGGCAAACGCCATTATCGTCGCTCCCAGAGAAGAAATGATCGGCGCTACGCTGTATATGGTCTGCCGGGATCCCAAAGACGGGTCTTTGGTGGCGGGAACCAATTCCTGTTCTATGTGCAAACGGCTGATCATCAACGCCGGCATTTCCACTGTGGTTATTCGGGATACGGAAACCGAGTATCGGGTCATTGACGTGGTCAAGGAATGGGTGGAAAACGATACGTCGTTGGAATTGCACTCCGGTTATTGATTATTTTTCAGAAAAAATTCAAAAAACCTTCGTCAAAATGCACAGAAATTTGCATTTAATTTTGGGCATTGCGACGATTGTTGTGTTTTAATTCCGAGACTTTTAAAAAACTCTTGACAAAGGCCCTATAAAATTGTTATAATAGTAACACGAAGGCCCGCTTTCGGGCAAAACCATTTTTTTTGAAAGAGGTATCAATCATGAAAATCGCAAGAAGATTGTTGTCCTTACTCCTTGCTCTGTTGATGATTTTTGCTTTGGCTGCTTGTGGCGGCAACGAAAATCCGACGGACGTTCCCGGCGGAGATCAAGGCGGCAAAAACCCCGTTGGCGGTGGAAGTGACGATGTGTCCGGTGGCAACAGCGACGTAGACGACTTCGTTATGCCCGACCGTCCCATCGACGAAACTACCGGCAAAAACTACATCATCATTCAACACGAAGAAATCGATAACCCCTTCGGTTACGCTCAGGACTCCAAGATGGGGCTTCAGGTTGCGGATCGTGTTGCTGAAGTCGAAAAATTGTACGGTTGTACCATTCGGTTCAACCAGATTGCTTACACCTCAACCTTCGTTACTCAGATGCAGGCGTTGCAGTTTTCTGAAGACGGCGGCGACATCGTTTTTGCTTATAAGAACGCCTATTTGCGCAGATGCTTGGGTACCGGCGGAGCTGACTGCTTGATGCAGGATCTTTTGGCTGTCGATAACATCATCAATTTCTGGAATGCGGAAAAATGGGGAACCATCACCGCTCGTGAATCCATGATGGCAGGCGGTAACTTCTACGGTGTTTCTCCCGCACTGTGGGTAGACTGTACTCCCCTTCCTTACTACCAGGTCGTTTATAATAAGAACTTGATTGAATCTTCCGGTGTGACCGATCCTCAGGAATACTGGGAAAATGAAGAATGGGATCGTTATGCGATGATCGATGTTATCGCCGGTTCTACCGATGAAGCCTCCGGTGTTTGGGGTATGACTGCGGTTGCGGAACACATGGTCCGTGCCACTTTCCTTTCTACCGGAATGCAGTTGATTTCCATTGATAAAATCAATCCCGACGGAACGGTAGAATGGTCCAACAATGTGAAATCTGCCGAAGCAGCAGAAGCGCTTCAATGGTTTAAGACCACCTTGACCACACATGCCAAGTGCTTCAATAACGGCAGCTACAATTACTCCGGTGGTTGGGCGACTTACACCCCCTTCAACGAAGGATTGTGCACCATGGCGATGACTCGTCCCATCGACCTGTTTGATTACGTGGTCGTTGAAAGCCAGAATCCCTTCGGTCTGACTACTTGGGCAGGTGAAGAAGCCAACACCCTCTCCGGTTATTACGAACACGTTTATTCCATCGCTATCCCCGTCTTTGCTCAGAACATTCAACATTCCGCATTCATTATTGCCGATATGTTTGAAGGTCTCGAAGGAATCGAAAGTTACGACGATGTAATCGCGTACTACGGCGATACTTACTTTGAATCCGAATTGGATCTGCAGATGTTGGTTCGTCCCGGTGCTACGCTCCAGTATTCTTACTGGCCCAACGACGGCATCGATACCATCTGGACCACGCTCAAAGACAATATGATGATAATGCCTTCCGTTGCTTCCATGATTGAAAAATACGCCGGTCTTATTGATACCGCCGTTGAAAATCACATCGTTCCCAACAAGGTTGCTCTGGAAGCTTGGAGCACCAAAGTGAATTTCGATTAATGAATTCATTGAATTGAATTTCCAACGCCCGGAAGTTTTCTTCCGGGCGGTTTTTTTGGAAAAGAAATAAATAAACCGAGGAGAATCGGGCATGAAATTTCAATGGAAACAGAACGGTTGCGCGTTGCTTGCAGCTTTGATCTGGGGGACGGCGTTCGTTGCTCAGGATCTTTGTTCCGGGCTGATTGGAGTCTTTGCCTTTAATGCTCTCCGCTCTTGGATTGCTATCATCGGGTTGGGGGCGTTTCTTCTGCTTCGCAACGGGTTTCGGAAAAAACGGGGCATTTTTCGGAAAGAAAACCCAAAGTATTTTTGGTTGGGGGGATTGATCTGCGGATTTTTCCTTGCCATCGCCTCAAATCTTCAACAATTCGGCATTGCCGATAGCGGGACGGGGAAGGCCAGTTTCATTACGGCTTTGTATGTGGTCTTGGTTCCGGTTTTTGGTATTTTTTACGGAAAAAAGAACCCTTTTACCGTTTGGGTGGGCGTGGTCGCTGCCGGAGTGGGAATGTATTTGCTTTGTATCAAAGGGGATTTTACGATTGATAAAGGAGACTTGTTTTTGGTCGCCTGTGCCGTCTCCTTTGCGTTACAGGTCTTGGCGGTGGATTACTTCGTGAAAAAAGTGGATAGCATCGCCCTCTCCTGGGGACAATTTTTCTTTACGGCGGTTTTTTCCAGCATCTTTGCCGTAATCTTTGATACATCTACCTCGGCAGAGGGGGTCATTTCTTGCATTTTACCCCTTTTGTACGTGGGGGTGTTCTCCAGTTGTATTGCCTATACCCTGCAAAACGTGGCACAGGTAGGGGCAAACCCCACCGTCGTGTCGCTGATTTTTTCGTTGGAATCGGTTTTCGGTGTGTTGGCGGGGGCAATTTTCTTAAGGGAAATATTGTTGCCTCGAGAATATTTCGGTTGCGTGCTGATGTTGTTTGGCGTGGTGATTTCCCAATTGTCTTTCCCGAGAAAAAAGAAGCTTTCTTCATGATTTTAAGCGGACTGTTATTGACAGTCCGCCTTTTTTATGGTAAAATAGAAAAAGATATTTTATCGGAAGGGAGGATTGCCATGAAAGACGGACTTTCCGCAACGGCAGTGCAATCACGATTGACCTGTCCTTATCGGGTTTCGGTGGTAGATGAAACCACCTCTACCAATGGGGATGTGAAGGCATTGGCGGAGGCGGGAGAGCCTGCGGGTTACGTGCTGATCGCAGACCGGCAGACTCGGGGCAGGGGACGGCTTGACCGCACTTTTTATTCTCCCCAAGGAACGGGACTATATCTTTCATTGTTGTTGCGCCCCCAGTGCCCTGCCATCGAAGGGATATTTTTAACTACCGTCGCCGCTGTTGCCGCCGCTCGAGCGGTACAATCGGCGTTCGGGTTGGACGTAGGGATCAAATGGGTCAACGATCTTTATTATAAAGAACGGAAAGTATGCGGAATTCTTACCGAATCCTATACGGATCTTGAGTCCGGAATTTTGCAATACGCCGTTTGCGGGATTGGTTTCAATGTCTTTGCGCCTCCGGAGGGCTTTCCGAAGGAATTATCCGGAATTGCCGGGGTTCTTTTGGATTCCTATGACGAAGGGGCTCGGATTCGCCTTGCCGCCGCCTTTCTCAACGAATTTTATCGGGCGATGACCGAAGATCGATCCGCTATTTTAGAGGAATACCGGAGGCGGTCGATTTTGATCGGTAAAACCGTCACTTCTCCCACCGGAACCTTTGAGGGTACCGCCGAGGCCTTGGGAATCGACGATACTGCTGGATTGATCGTCCGTTTTGGGGACGGAACTCAGACTGTTTTGTCTGCCGGGGAAGTGAGCGTGCGGATTCATGAATAAACCTCGGTCTTTGGTATTGATTGGATTATTCGGGGCCTTGTTAGGGATTTTTTCGCAATTGATGCTCCCTTCACCTGCCGGAATCCCCCTAACCTTGCAAACCTTTGCCGTGGCTCTTTGCGGTTTTTTGTTGGGTTGGAAACGCGGTTTGGCTGCCCTTTGCGTGTGGCTGACCTTAGGTGCCGTGGGGGTTCCTGTTTTTTCCGGATTCCGAGGCGGAGCAGAGGTGTTGTTTGGTCCGGCCGGCGGATTTTTAATCGGATTTTTGTGGCTCGTCTTTTTCTGCGGGCTTATCCTTTCGGGAAAGCCTTGGGCTTCTCTGATTTTTTCTTTTGTTGGACTTTTACTTTGCTACGTTACGGGGGCAACTTGGGGTTGCTTTGTCGCCCATCTGCCCGTTGAGACTGTAATTCTATCGGTTTGTCTTCCCTATTTTCTAAAAGACGTCCTTTGTCTTTTGGGGGCCTATTTTTGTGCAAGGGGAATTGGACGTATCCTTTTTTTTGAGAAATGAGGTGTATGTGCATGAAAAAAATATTGGTACTGCTCCTTTTGGGGTGCTTATCCCTTGCGCTTTTCGGATGCAACGGTGAGCCCTTTGTTGGGATTGACAGTTCCGCATTGGAGCCCTTTGTGATTGGGGGAATCGGCTCTTTGTCCGAGGAAGGAAACTCCTTTGGAACTTCGGTGTTTCGGGGTGCCCAACTTGCCGTGGAAGAAATCAATGCTACGGGTGGTGTCAACGGCTTTCGGTTGGTGTTGAATTTCCAGGATTCCAAGGGAGATCCTCAAACCGCCGTCACCCTCTATGACAAATTGATGAAAAATGATATGAAAGTTTTGTTGGAAGGGGGATCTTCTCCGGAAGTGGAGGGGTTGTCCGATCATGTTTCAAAAGACGGATTGTTGACCCTTACCGCCGCGTCGAACGCTTCTGTTTTGCTGGAGAGCGGAAACCGGTTTCGGGTTTGTGCTTCCGATACCAGGATCGGAACGCTGATGGCAAATTTTCTGGCAGACCAGAGATGGACCCAGGACGTTTTGTTGCTGACTTACGGAGCGGAAACGGAGAAAAAGGAACAGTCCATTGCCTTTAACGATACTTTTTTGGGCAGAGGCGGAAAGGTTGACGTGTATCCGATTTTTGATGAGGATCTTGCGGATTTCTCCAATCTTCTGAATGTTTTGGACGATTCCCGTTGGGAAGTGATCTATCTCGATCTTCCTCCGGCGATTGCCGAAGAATTTTTGGAAGCCTATCCCTGGGACGGAACTACCGATGACGTGCGGATCATCGGAAGCAATGCGTTGGAGGGAATTTTAACGCGAACAAAAACGCCGAAACGGTGGGAAGGAGCCTTGGTTGTCACTTCCTTTGATCCCTATGATTCTTCTGTGCTGGTGCAAAATTTTGTGACGTCTTACAAAGAATCCTATCAAACCTTGCCCGATCGCTATGCCGCCGACGCCTACGACGCCGTTTACGCCATTGCCGAGGCTCTGAAAAAGGCGGGAATCACCCCAGACAACGTAGACAACAATGATTTTAATCAGAAAATGATCTCCGCCATGACAAAAATCACCGTCAACGGGATCACCGGAACCATGTCTTGGACTACCGACGGCGAAACCACCCGCCCCGCATCGGTGAAGATCATCAAAGACGGAAAATACACGGTTTTTGTAAAAGAACAATAATCCCTTTTTCGTGTTTTGAAAAGCCGGGGACTT
Organism: Eubacteriales bacterium; assembly: GCA_045603745.1. Taxonomy (GTDB): domain Bacteria; phylum Bacillota; class Clostridia; order Oscillospirales; family UBA644; genus RGIG995. Next base: position 23,706 of record JAZUMQ010000012.1, read on the forward strand.
GATTTTTCCGCAATAATGTGATATAATGGTAGAAATTGATTGTATTATAGGAGTAATATCATGCAGATTTATGAAGAATTGGTCGCCCGGGGTTTGATTGCCCAGACCACCGATGAAGAGCAGATTCGGGATCTTGTCAACAACGGCAAGGCGACTTTCTATATCGGCTTTGACCCCACGGCAGACTCCCTTCACGTGGGGCACTTTATGGCGCTCTGTTTAATGAAGCGTCTGCAAATGGCGGGAAACCGTCCCATCGCCTTGATTGGCGGCGGCACTGCCATGATCGGGGACCCCTCGGGAAGAACCGATATGCGTTCCATGATGACCAAAGAAGTCATTGACCACAACTGTGCCTGCTTTAAAAAGCAGATGGAACGGTTCATCGAATTCGGAGAAGGAAAGGCGCAGATGGTGAATAACGCCGACTGGCTTTTGAACCTGAATTATATTGATTTTATCCGGGACATCGGCGGTTGCTTCTCGGTCAATGCCATGTTGCGCGCCGAATGTTTCAAACAGCGTATGGAAAAGGGCTTGTCCTTCTTGGAATTTAACTATATGCCCATGCAATCCTACGACTTCTACTACCTCTATCAGCACTACGACTGCAATCTTCAGTTCGGCGGAAACGACCAGTGGTCCAATATGTTGGGCGGAACCGAACTGATTCGCCGGAAATTGGGCAAAGACGCCCATGCCATGACCATCACCCTGCTTCTCAATTCCGAAGGCAAAAAGATGGGTAAGACCGCCAAGGGCGCCGTCTGGCTTGATCCGAACAAAACTTCTCCCTTTGACTTCTACCAATATTGGCGGAACGTGGAAGATGCAGACGTTTTGAAATGTATCCGCATGCTGACCTTCCTGCCTCTGGAGGAGATCGACAAAATGGACGCTTGGGAAGGAAGCCAGCTGAACCAGGCCAAGGAAATTTTGGCGTACGAATTGACCAAACTGGTTCATGGCGACGAAGAAGCGAACAAAGCCCAAGCCGCCGCAAAAGCCCTGTTCTCCCAAGGGGGCGACAGTGCCAATATGCCCACCTGCACGCTGACCGACGAAGATTTTGTTGACGGAAAGATCGACGTTCTCGCCGTCCTCGTCAAAGCGGGTTTGAATCCTTCCCGCGCCGAAGCACGCCGCGCCGTTGACCAAGGGGGCGTTTCGGTGGACGGTGAAAAAGTCACCGACAACAAGACCTCCTACACCAAAGCCGATTTCGCCGACGGAAAAGTGTTCCGCCGGGGCAAAAAGGCTTACATGAAAGTTGTTGCAGAATAAAAATGGTTTGTTCCTTCTTTTTTCGCGAAAAAAGAAGGAACCGAAGAAAAAAGCTGAATTGGCGAACTTCTTTTGAAGTTCGCCAGATTTTTTATTTCATTTCCTTTTCGTCAAATAAAAATCTTCTCGCCGTCGTGCTTGAGTTCAAACATAACCGGGCGCTCGGCGGTGCGGTTGACTTTTAAAATAAAATTCCGGAAATACATTTTTTGATATGCACCCCAAAAGTGTTTAACCTTTGGGGTGCATATCAAAACCGTCGGGACCTTTTTTATGTAAAATCAGCCATATTGATGACTTTTTTCCCTTTTTTCTTTGCCCGATTCATAAGTTGAAAGGAATTTCCAAAAGGGGCTGTCACGTAAACGATTACAATGTCGGCTTTTTCCAACATCCATGCATTTCTCTTGTTGATGGCAAACCGTTGGGGAATGGTCTCCAATCCTTCCGGATAAATCGTTTGCTCTATGTGATGTGTGTTTGTCTTCTTTGGAAGATATGCTAAAACCACAGAATAGTTAATGGTGGTGTCTTTTTCGGAAAGTTCTTTTAAAACTCCTTGAACCAAGTGGTCGAATTCCCCTTCATTTCCTACGAGAAAGTGTTTTATGTTTTCTTCTTTCATCAGGGTTGAAATCACTTGTTTCAAACCTGATTTTATGGTACAGGGCGTGTCTCGATGTCCAAAAAAAGCGGTTGTCACAAATTGTTCGTCTCTTTCTTTGTAAAAATATTAGTATAAGTCCGAATCGGATATATGTATTATTTTAACATATCCGAAAAGGATATACAATACTAATATATGAACAATTTAGCACAAAAGAGGGATTTCTATGCAATTAGATTATGTTATGATCGGAAATCGAATCCGGGAAGTAAGGAAATTAAAGAAGTGGACGCAAGAAATATTAGCGGAAAAGTCCGGAATTGAGCCGTCCAACATCTCTCATATTGAACGAGCGGCGACCAAATTAAGTTTGCAAACGTTAGTCAGCATCGCAAATGCGTTGGAAGTTTCTGCCGACGATCTTCTCTATGGAAACTTGGAAAAATCTTCCCATGTTTCCGCGAAGATCATCAACGATTTATTATCCGATTGCACCCCCGATGAATTGGTTGCCATCGCAGAAGTTTTAAAAACTACGAAAACCGTATTGCGTACAAAAAAATAAAATTCGTTAAAAAACCCCCGAAGAAGATAATTTGTCTTCTTCGGGGTTATGCTTTTTATTTAAATAAAAATCTTCTCGCCGTCGTGCTTGAGTTCAAACATAACCGGGCGTTCGGCGGTGCGGTTGTTGGGGCGGTGCATGATGAAGTATTCTTTGCCGTCAAAGGCTTTAAAGATCATGCCGTGGCCACCGTTTTCGGCGGAGAGGGGCGTGTCCAACACCGTCCATTTGCCGTCGATGTCACCGTTGTCGCTCTTTGCAATAAGTTCCACATATCCTTGGGCGTTAAAGGACGACCAAATCGCCAAAAGATCGTCGCCGTTGCGGTAAAAAAACGGTCCGTCGGTGACGTAATTTGCTCCTCTCTGTATCCCGATTACGTCTTTATAGTCCGATCCTTTCCAAAGAAGTTTGGGCTCTCCGATGGGGGTGGAGAGATCGTTTGACAATTCCACGGCACACACCGTTCCGTCGCAGATCTGGGTCCATTCGTGACAAAAGACCATATAAGGGGTTCCGGCTTTGTCTACGTAAAACGTTCCGTCCAAACATTCCCAATTCGAGGGAGTTGCAGGGTCGGGGGAGACGGGAACGAAGGTTCCGTCGGGGGTGTCGCAGACGAAAATGTGGGTTCCCCGAGGGTGTGTTTTTGATCTAAAGGACGCAAAGAGATAGAATTTTCCGTTATATTGATGGACTTCTGGTGCCCACGCGTCTTTTTCTCCCCAAAATTTGGGAGTGCACTCAAAAATGCTTTTCGGCTCGCTCCAATGCGTTAGATCTTCGGAAACATAAACGTCAAATCCGTCTTGTTTGCCCCAATAATCTTCTTTTGTTGGGGTGCGAACCCGCGACCCGTATAAAAAATATTTTTCGTCGTAAGGAAGAATGAAGGGATCTCGAATGTTGATTTCTTGCAGTTTCATGGAATGCTCCTTTCCTTATTTTGCTTTTTCCCATTCTTCTTTGGTGATTTTTAAATCACAAGTGCCGCCACCTTTCCGAATCCGCTGAAATCCGGCATTGGTAAATCCTTTCACTGCGGCGGTGTTTGCGGTGGATAGGGTAACCGACAGTGAGGGAAGATCGTTTTGCTCAAAGGCACGTTGGGTCAAAAGTCGGAGTGCGGGGGCACAATATCCTTTTTTTCGGTGCTTTGCCAATAAGATGATGCCCACGTTGTGCTTTTCTCCGTCAAAGAACCACGAAATTTCACCTACGGGAGTTCTGCCGTCGGCGATGACGGCGTAGAAATTGTCCGGTTCTCTGTCCATCCAAAAATCATACCACAGTGCCCACGCGGATCGAGGAAAATCAATGCACCCGGTGTCGGGGTGATAATCTTCCATGGGTTCTTTAAAGCGATTGAACGCCATGGTCTGAGGGTCGGAGAGCAGTTGTTCCCGAAAGAGCAATTCGTTGTATTGAGGCAGATAAAGTCGCAATTCCATTATAATTCTTCTTCCTTAACGTCGATGGATTTTCCTAAGCGGAAGGACCAAATTTTGCAGCCGATGACCGGTTTTTCATACAACCGACGGACGGCGGTGGCGTAGAGATTCAACTGCCGGGAGTAGCGGGAGAGCAATTCTTCTTCCGTTGCCCGATCGGATTTGAAGTCCACGATCAAATATCCGTCTTCTAATTCGCAGAGCAAATCCATTGCCCCTTGCATGAGCATTTCCCCGTCTTCTCCGGGGTTGCCGGAATAATAGGAAACCGGGATTTTACAGGTGAATCGGACTTCCCGCTCGTATCCCAAGGAAGATTTCAGGGTCTTCATCAGATCGCTTTCCAAAAACCGTTGAATCTCTTTGGTGTCGATGGCTTTTGCCCCCGAGTCGGTCAAATGTCCCGATTCGGTCAGCCGTTGAATTTCGTCGGTGATGGGTTTTTCAAAATCCGCAAATTGGCAATAGGTATGGATCGCCGTGCCTGCCTCTGCGGCGGTGACGGCGGTTTCGTCTAAAAATTTCGGTTTCGATACCGGGGGGTCCAAAATCAAAAGTTCACTGTCCGGATCTGCCGGAGCTTTGGAAATTTCGGTGACCGAAACTTTTGCGGGAACGGTGGAAAGATGGTTATCGTAACGGAAGGAAAACCGTCGATTCAACTCTTCTTCCGAAAGTTTGCAGCGGGTAGAATCGGTTTTTCTCACCGGGGCAACGGTTTCGGGAGGGGATACGAAGGCAACTCTCAGCCGTCCTGCGTCCGCTTCCGGATTCAGCCACGCCGAGGAAAGAATTTTGGCGTCGGGGTGAGCCACGGTGCGATCCAAAATCGGCGTGCGGAAGTTATGCAGATCCAAAAGGTCGGTCAGCCTTACGGCACCGTTTTCGGAATGAAGGCCGTGGACGTCCAATTGCTCCAGTTTATCGGAACAGCGGCCGATGACGGTCAGACGATCCCTGGCTCGGGTCAGTGCCACGTAGAGAACCCGCAATTCTTCAGAAACATCGGAATAATTTGCCCGATGTCCGATCAATTCCCGCATCAGGGTGGTATATTCCGCCGTTTCTCCTTCGTTTTTTACCTTGGGGGCAACGCCGTATTCTCCGTCCACCCGTACCTTATCCCGGTCTTCCCGGAAAGAGCGTTCCAGTTCCGGAAGAATACACCAAGCGTATTCCAAGCCCTTGGATTTGTGAATGGTCATCAACCGCACGAAATCCCCTTCGGGGGCAGATCCCGATTCCCGGATTTTCCCCGATGCTTTCGCCCGGTCGGAAAATTCCAAAAAGCCAAACAGACCGTCGCTTCTGGAATAGCGACAGGCAAAGGCGTAAAACTTCATCAGATTGTTTCGGGCGGCGGGGTCAATGGCAGACTCCAACGCCAGATAATCGGTGGCGGTGTAAATTTCCCATAAAAGCTTGGGGATTGGCAGATTTTCTGAAAGGATACGGAATTTTTTGATGGTTTTTACGGCTTTTTGCGAGGTTTCGTTTTCTTCTGCGTATTTGTTTAACCCTTCCCAGAGGGATTGATTTTTTGCTTTCAGATGGGCTTCTGCCACCTGTTGTGCCGACAGCGAAAACACGCTTCCCGTCAGAGTGACGAAAAGTGCCATATCGTCCCAGGGATCGTTGATCGCTTGCAAAAATGCTAAAATTCCACAAACTTCCGGGGTATCCAAAAAGGTTTCGCCGTCGGAAGAAAGCAGGGGAATGCCGCATTCCCGGAAGGCCTCCTCATACAATGGGGCGGAAGACATATACCGCAGCAGAATCGCTACGTCGGAGTACCGCATGGGGCGATGGGCATTTTCGTTTTTATCGTAAACGGTAGCTCCCCCTTCCACCGCGTCTCGGATCAGTTTCGCGCAGAGTTTTGCCTCTTCGGCGTAATGGGTGTCCCCGATGCGTCCGGCGGTGGGAATCAGAAGTAATTCCGCGTCCGGTTCGACTTTTTCCGGGGTAGGCTGGGGAAGACCTTCGATGCCGGATAAGGTTTCGGCGTAATTGGGAGGATAGGGAATCGCTTCGTCGTCCCCTCTCCCTGCAAATAAGGTCTCGCCCTCGTCGTAAACAAGCCCCCCGACGGCAGGGCAGAAAAGCCCTCGGCAAAGGAAATTGACAAAATCCAAAACTCCTTTGCGGCTTCGGAAATTCTTGTTGAGGGCAATAACTTTACAGGTTTCTTTTTTTCGCAAAAAGTTGTCAGCGTTTGCTCCCCGAAAACCGTAAATACTTTGTTTTACGTCTCCTACCGCGAAGCAGTTTTCTTTTGTGACCGCCCGGAAAAACAGATCTTGCAGGTCGTTGACGTCCTGATATTCGTCGATGAGAACTTCATCGTAGGCATCTTGTTCTTTTTGAGCAATTTCACTGGGAGTAAAAACGCCGGTTTCGTGGGAATAGCTCTCCACCGTCAGTCCCAACGCCAATTCCGCCAGTGCAGAGAAAGAATAAGCGCCTTTGCGGTGCATTTCTTCCATCACGTCCCGGCGAAAACGATGGACCGCGTCCAATAAGAATACCATGCCCGGACGCAATAGAGCAAGATCTTCTTCACACTGTTCCGAGGATAGATAGAAAATTTCTTCGGTCTGTAAAAACTTCTTGAATCGGGAACGGTATTCTTTGTAAAGATAGGCCTCCCTCGGGAATCCGTCCTTGACGGCGGGGGCTTTTGCAAAGATATGCCCCTTGACCCGACGGCAGACTTCGTCCCAATTTCCCTCGTTTACTGCGGTGCAAAGGGTCTTGATCAGCCCGTGTTCTTCCAAAACCACGTCCATTTTCGGGAAGGGGGAAGCAGTGACGATCTGATCGAAGATATGCAGATATTCTTCAAAAATCGGTTTCATTAATATGCAAGCGGCGGTACACCAGGTGTCGCTTGACGACAACCGGGATTTTTGCCTCTGCAACCATAAATCTCCAAAGGGGAAAGTCTCGATTTTCCGCGCCACGGTGTCGATGGTCGTTTCCATGGTACGACTGTCGGTCTCACCCCCGAACAGGGCGGCAAATTCCTGAAATCCTTCGGGGAATTCCCGATAATATTCTTCGATCTGCCGTTGCAGAACCGTCGATTTGAGCACTGCCAACTCGGTCTCGTCCATGACGGTAAAATCCGGAGAAATTCCGGCTTTTTGAAAATTGCGACGCAACAGATCCATACCGTAACTGTCGATGGTACAGATTTTTGCTTTATAAAGGGTTAAACTTTGTCTTCTCAAATGGGCATCGCCGGGGTTTGCGGCGGCGCGGGTCGCCAGATCACGGGCAATGCGGGTACGCATTTCCGCGGCGGCGGCGTTGGTGAAAGTCACGATCAAAAGTCGATCTAACCGACCGCCTTTTTCAACAAATTCGCCCACTCGGGCAGAGAGGACGGCGGTTTTTCCCGATCCTGCGGCGGCGGAGACCAACAAATTCTGCCCCCGAGTATGAATGGCTTCTAATTGGGCGTCAGTCCACTTGGGCATGGGTCTCCTCCTCTCGGTTTGCAAATACGTCTCTCGGCGTTTCGTGGCGGCAATATTCTTTCAGGTCACATTTGTCGCAACTGCAATAGGCACTTCCGATCTTGATGGGGTTTTTGTCCACTCTGCCTTCGTGCAGGGTATTGCCCATTTTTTGCAACAGGTCGGAAATTTGCTGGAAAAGTTTTCCGAATTGTTCCAAAGTCACGAAGAAGGGCGAATCGTTTTTCTTGATTCGCAAAAACTTTCGTTGTTCGGTATTATCCATGGCGTAAAGAATGGAATTGTCCTTCAAATAAACACCCGAACGAGGCGTTTCGTCTTCCCATTGCAACAGAACTTCTTCGGGATCTTGGCTTCGTTTTCCCGATACGACCTTGGGATTCGAGCCGATATACTGCACCCCCGCGGGAAGACAGGTTTCGCCGGGGAACAGATTTTGTTGCAGAGCATAAAGATACATCAGCATCTGAATGTCGATGCCGTTTTGAATCAATTGGAAGGAAAAATCTTTTTTCCCGGTCTTGTAGTCCACGACGCGCAGATATTTTTTTCCCTCTTTTTCGTAAAGATCTACCCGATCCACCACGCCGATCATGGATAACGAACCGTTTTTCAAGGGGATTTTAATGGGATCCACGGCATTTTCTCCGGTTCCCACCTTTTGCTCAAAGGCGTAGGGCACGAATTGAGAGGCTTCAAATTCTTTTCGGAATAAGGTCAGAAGCCGTTCGATCTTCTTCATCAAGGCGTCAAAATAACTTTGCACCGTAGAGGGGGGAGTTTCGTCGCCGTAAAATTTGCGGAGTTGTTGTTCTCCAAAGGCTTGTACCCGCTGATGTAATTCTTCGTCGGAGCAGTCCAATCCTTGAGAAATAATGGATTCCAAGGCTTCGTGGATCAGCGTGCCCCGTTGTCTCGGATCCAGTTCCGCCCGGCTTCGGGGAGAAATTTCAAGGCCATATCGGAGGAAATAGGCGTATCGGCATTGATGGTACTTGTCTGCCCGGGAGGCGGAAAGCCACAGATGTTTGGGATACAATTGCAACGCCGTGTCTTCCGAAAGGGTGGCAACGTCTTTGCGGCGGGTAAGAATTTCTTGGTACTCTTTTTGTCCTGCAAAGTATACCCCCAATTCTTCCACGGGGGTTTTGGTATGCAATGCAAAGGCCGCCCGCTCCCGCTGAATTCGTTCCTGTAGAGATTCTGCCTCGGAAAGGCGGAGCCGTTGGGGAACAAGATCGGGGAAAATCTCGGAAATTCGTCCGATGACCGAGGAAGGGGACGCCTCTCCTCCGATGACCGACGCATAGGAAAGATACAATTCTTCCCGAGGGGCAGTGAGGGAGAGATAGACGTAAAACAATTCGTGAAGAATTTTATCATCGGTGGTCTCTCCGATGCCGAAGGGAGATAACTGCAACCGATCTTTATCGGTCAAAAGCCGGTTATCGTCGATGTTTTTCGGAAAAACTCCTTCGTTCAATCCCAACACGAAAACGCATCGGGGAGAGATCATGGGCAACGTTTCGGGAGACCCGGCGGTCACTTCGTCCAGAGAGGTTGGCAAAATGGCGACGTCGTGGGTGTCGATGACCGAGAAAAACAGATCCCGATACTCTTTTAGGGTGATTTTGTCCTTTCCGGCGGTGAGAACCAGTTCGTCCAACGCCAGAATTAACTGTTCGTAAACTTTTTTCTGTCGGGCGGAAAGTTCGTATTCGCCGTAATCCCGATAGGTTTCGGCGTTTTCGTTCAACGTGGCAGGGACGCCCAAAGTTTCCAAAATTTCATATAATGCCGTGGAAATTTCTCTTACGGTGGCGTTTTGAGAGCGATCCTGCAACGTTTCCACCGTTAAAATAATCTTCTGACGCAGTGCTTCCGCACCGTTGCGCATAAGAATTTCTTCTTCACTTTCCCGGTCGGTATAGCCGGCAATGGGGCGGGTAAAGGGCATTTTAAACCGATTGTAGCGAATGCCCCAAACGTCCACGTACCGTTCAAACCAAGATCCTTCTTCCGGGGTGCAAACAAATCCGCTTTTGACAAAAGACAGTACCGCATCGGTGGAATACCCCTCTGTCGCCATGGAAAACAGGGCAGTAATCAAAGGCATGGGATTTCGTTGCCGTAAGGGGGTCTTTCGATGATAAAACAACGGAATTTCATATTGATCGAAGACCGGGTCGAGGATTCCGGCATAATCGTCCAAGGAACGGACGATGATTGTAAAATCGCCATAACGATACCCCTCGTCCCGCACTTTTTTGGCAATGGTTGAGGCGACGAATTCCGCCTCGTCAAATCGGTCTGAGCCGCAATAAAGGTGAAGATGTTCCGGTGCCCCTTTCATGGTGTTCCCTTGCGGGCGGGCGTACTCTGATTCCAATAATGCGAATTCTTCCGAAGAAAAAGCGGCGTTTTTCTGGAGATTGACGACGGTGCATTCTTCTCCCATGCGTTTGCAGAACGCCATCAGTTTTCGAGCTTCTTCCGCCGCATCGGCAGTGGGACCGGCTTGTTCCGGGTCTGTGGTGTCGGTCGGTAACGCCACGGTGACCATGGCACCGTTTTTTACCATTTGCAACAGAATGTTTCGCTCCCGGTTGTAAAAGGTGCGGAAATTTGCCACATACACCCGTTCGTCTTCAAAATCTCCGGTTTCTTCCAACAATTTCCGCAGGCGGGCGGGGGCGTCGTCGGGATCGAAATATCCTTCGGACAAATAGCCTTCGTAGACCTGACGGATCATCGCCAGGTCGTATAATTTATCGTTCTTTTCCTTTTGGGCAGTTTCCATCAGTTCTTCGGCAGAAATGCCCGCGGCTTTCAATTCTTTGATTGCCCCCAAAAGCAACGCCAAAAACCGGGGATTGCGGTAATCGGGGGGATAGTGTTTCAGGGACGGCGCAACGGTGTCAAAGGCCTTTTTCAGCAGAACCGTTTTTCCCCCTTCCCCCAAAAATCGGGTGGGAACGCCGTGCTTTGCAAATTCCGTCCGGGCAAGGGATTTCAATGAGGTCACGTTCAAATGCCGGAAGCGTTTTTCTCCCAATTGGGCCAGAAAATATTGTTCCGACGCCACCGTGTACTGATCGGGAACCAACAGAGTGATTTTTTCTTTGCCCTTTTTCTCCGGGATCCGGCGGGCAATTTCCTCTGCCATGTACCCGGTTTTTCCGCAGCCGACTCTCCCCAAAATTAACGTTAAAGGCATCGAATTCAATCCTCCTTCGGTCAAAAATTACGAAAAACGTTCCACAAAAACCAACACGCAAAAAATCCGCAAAAAAACGTCAACTTTAATCCATTGAGCCATTTGGGAGATTTTTGTTCTTTTAAAAACAGAAGGTACCCCCAAAGCAGGAATCCGCCGGTGGCAACGGCAAAAAAAATTGTTAAAAGTAAAAAAATAAGTTCCATAAAAGCACCAAATGGGAGAGGAATAAGAGTGAGATGTTTTTACACGAAGTGTGTAAAAAGGTATTCCAAAAAAGAGTGTTTCTTCCCGGCAAGGGTGGTGAAAACATCTTGTCCTGCCGTCAATAAAAATCCGGGAAAGATGGTTGCGCAAAATACTTGATTCATTTCCCAAGCCTCGGCGAAACGGCCGTGCATCAGTAAAGTCAATGCTCTTGTAACCCCACAACCGGGGCATTGCAACCCCACCAAGGTGGAGGGACAGCGGGAAATTCCTTGTTCCACCCCCTCATAGGGTAACAGGGCGAAAAAGGAAAGAAATACCAAATAAAATACAATTCGCAAAATCCGAAAAGAAAGGGTTTTTCGTTGCATAAAACCTCCGAGGAAAACAAATACTTTGTTCAAAGGGGTTGATAGAAGCCGTGCTGAACAAAGTTGAAATCTGTGGGATCAACACGTCGGAATTAAAAGTATTAAATGAAGAAGAAAAAACCATCCTGCTTCATCGGATCAAACAGGGGGACGATGCCGCCCGCACCGCCTTCGTCAACGGAAATCTGAAATTGGTGCTGAGCGTGGTGCAACGGTTTTCCAATCGGGGGGAAGACCCGGACGACTTATTTCAGATCGGGTGCATCGGATTGATCAAGGCCATCGACAATTTCGATTTGTCTCAAGAGGTAAAATTTTCCACCTATGCCGTTCCCATGATCATCGGGGAAATTCGTCGGTATCTTCGGGATAATAATCCGATTCGGGTTTCCCGATCCTTGCGGGATACGGCGTACAAGGCATTGGGGGCGAAAGAACGGTTGACAGCAAAACTGAGCCGTGAACCCACCATCGAAGAAATCGCAAAAGAAATGGACATGAAGCGAGAGGAGATCGTCGTCGCCCTCGATGCTATCGTTGATCCGGTTTCTCTGTTCGATTCGGTCTACAACGACGATAGCGATACCATTTACCTGATGGATCAAGTTCGGGATATTCACGAAACCGAATCCAATTGGGTGGAGGAAATTTCTCTGCGCCAAGCCATCTCACGGTTGTCCGATCGGGAAAAACGAATTTTGTCCTTGCGTTTTTACGGTGGAAAAACCCAAACCGAAGTCGCTACGGAGATTGGGATTTCCCAAGCACAAGTGTCTCGGCTGGAGAAAAACGCTCTTACCGAAATAAAAAAACACTTGTAAAAAAGGCGTTAAGAGTGAAGTTTTGAGATTGATGTTGGAAGATGCAACGTTGCTTTTTCACGTTTCAATCTTCTTCACTTATCGCTTGTTTCTCCCGCCGTTTTTCTTCCCGCTTTTGTTCCTTTCGGAAATGCAGGGCAAGAAGGACGGCGGTTGCGGTACAGACGAGGGCTACGAAAATTAACCCGGTCACAAAGATTACCGTGGCAGAATCTCCGGGGGAGAAGGGGGAGACGAAAACGTCCAAAAAATTCATTTTGCGTCTCCTTTCCGCTGGTATAGTCTCGCTCTCAGATGAAGTAATCGGCAATGATCGGTGTACAATACGAGGCTAAGCGCCAGTGCAACGATCAACAGTCCCGCACATAGGAATCGGATCGAAAGCGTCGGTGCGGTGCGGAAAAATCCGGGCATCGTTCCCAGTAAAATTGCCAGAGACCCGGTTCCCACTGCTAAGTGCGGTTTTTCGGGTAATGCCGCCGTCACCGTTCCGAAACACACGGAGGCGGGGGCAGATAAGGCACCCAATCCCAAACAGTAAAGCCAGGGAACGTGGGTAAACACCGTCAAAAGCAGAAGTGCCGCTCCAAGGCAAACTGCCATTGTTTTTCGCGGCCCAAACCGATCTGCCGCAAATCCTCCCGCGATCCGTCCCAGCATACATACCGCCGCCGGAATCAGAATCATGGGGCCCTTTGCCCAGTCCGGGGGCAACAGTGTTCCCACCAAAGCAATGATCAAAAGGGGGATCATGGTTAAAAGCAAGACCGCCCAATCGGGAAAAATCCGGATTACGCTATTCCGGAAAGAGCGTATTTTTCTGGGATATTTTCTGGCTTCTGTAAAAAAGAAGCAACCCAAAGAAAGTGCGAGAAGAAGTAACGCCAGCTTCCAGCCGGAAAGGGGCGTTCGTTGTGCCAAGACCGTTCCTGCCGTAGCGCCGAAAACCCCGGTAGAGATTACCATGGCGTTACGGGAGAAAAATCCCCGGGCAAAGGCAACGCTTTCTCCCAAAGCGCCGACGTGAAACAAGGCACTTCCCACCGCCGCAGGAAACAGGGCAACCCATGCCGCTCCTACCGGGAGCAGGCACGCAACAGCCACCAAAAGACACCCTACCGCTTGGGAATGGAGTCGGGGAATTTCGTCCAAAACCGTTCCCAAAAAAGGACGCAATCCGTAGGACAAAATCAAAAAAATCATATATCCTGCCCCGATCAGCAACGTGGTCTGGGCAGTTTTTGTGAAATTCCCCGCCAGCAAAAAGAAGCAGGCAAGATCAATCGCAAAATGGGTGATGATTTCAGTAATCAACGCTTCTTTTCTCGGCATAGAAACCCCTTCCTTTCTCTATAGATCTATATTATATCTTTAAGTATATCATTTTTTTATCTTTATGTCAAGTTTTCTTCCCCTCTCTATTGACTTTTTCAGGGAAAATATGGTAAAATAAGACAAGTAATTTTTATTTCCTTTTTGTGAGAGATTTTTATGCTGAATTTTCGTCCTCTTACCTTGGATTGTATCCTCCTCGTTCGGGCTGATCTGTCCCGGCCGGTCCCCCGTACCTGTGATTACTCTTTGGGCGGGGTTATGTTGTGGCGGGATTATTTTAACGTTTCTTATGCGCAAATCGGGCAATCCATGATCTATCGCTTGTGTTTGCCCGACGGCACGGTGGCGTATCAGACCCCAGCAGATCCCGATCCGGAGCTTCTTTTGACGGTGTATGATCATTGCCGTCAATCAAAAGAACCGTGCCGATTTTCTTTTGTTCCGGCAGAACGAAAGGACGTGTTTTATTCAACCTTTTCTTCGGTTTTTGTCACGGACCAGCGGGAATGGTACGATTATTTGTATCGTAAAGACGATCTGATCTCTTATGCCGGGAAAAAACTTCGGGGGCAACGAAATCACGTCAATCAATTTCGCTCCGCATATCCTCAATGGGATTTTGTTCAGGGGAAGGAGTCCGACCTCCCCCGGCTTCGGGAATTTTATGCTCGCTTCAAGGAAGCAAACCAAAAAGACGCGCCCACTTGGATCGAAGAAGAAAAAAAGATAGAAGAGATCTTCAACCACTTTTCTGAATACGGATTTTTGTGTGGAATTTTGACCGTCAACGAGGAAATTGTCGGCTTTTCTATGGGAGAAATCGTCGGCGACACTCTCGTCATTCACACCGAGAAGGCAGACCGCACCGTTTCCGGCGCTTATCCCATGTTGGCGTCCCGCTTTGTGGAGAAATTTGCCGACAACCGTATCCGCTACGTTAATCGGGAAGACGATTCCGGAGACGAAGGCTTGCGAAGGGCAAAACTTTCCTATCACCCCTGCGCATTGTTGGAGAAAACCTTGATCGAAGTGAACTAAAATCAATCGAATACAAAAAAAGACCCGAAAAAGAATAACTTCTTTTCGGGTCTTTGTGTATTATCTTATTCTTCCGCCGAGGCTTCTGCGACGACTTCTTCGGTTTTTGCGGCGGCTTCCGCCTCTGCTTTTGCTTCCGCTTCTGCCTTTGCCTGAGCTTCTGCTACGGCTTTCAGACCTGCGTCAATCAGGGCTTGTTTTTCTGCTTCTTCCACTAATTTTTGCTGATAACGTATGTGCTTGGATTTCCCAAGTCCCAAAATGGGAATAAAAATGTAGGGGAAGAAGAATAATCCGAGGGTGTAACCAATGCCGTGACCGTAGGCTTCCGACAATTTCTGCACCGTCAGAATCGCGACTAAAATGTTCACGCCGGGAATGAGCATAAACAGGAAATAAACCCCATTCCCCCAAGTGACGTTAAAGAATTCGACCCACCCGTATACGGGGATCAGATTTGACCAACCGGGTCTGCCTGCTTTTGTGTAGATTTTCCACCAGGAAACGATCAAAAGAACAATTGCGGCAAGGGCAATGGCAACGCCCAAAACGATCAGAATAATGCCGAAAATGGTAGCGAACGCGGCTCCTCCGCTTCCGCCCATGCCTGCGTCCATGGCACCGTTCATTCCCATGTCCGTTGCCGTGTTGACAAAATCCGTACTGGAAATCGCTGGTTGCATTATGTTTCCCATACATATCCTCCTTTTTTTTGTCGGATGTTACATTTTCCGACATCGTTACTCTTATTGTATCACATTCTTACAAATTTGTCAAGATTTGAAAATCCCACCAAAAACTTGGTGGGATTTTAGGCTTATTCCTCTTTAAAAGGGCAGACCCGCAAGCATTGGAGACACCCGATGCACTTTTCTTGTTGGATTTGCGGATATTCGAACCCTTCTTCGTCTTTGACCATTTCAATGGCTTGTTTCGGGCAAATGGCAGCGCAGGCAGTACAACCGCAACATTCTGCCTTTTCGTTAAACAATATGGGAATTTGCATATAGATACCTACTTTCTTTTCGGATCATTTCTTTCCGATCTTTGGAACGTATTTCACGAGGATCTTTTTGATTTTCCGCTTCACTTTTTTCAGAAAAGAAACGTGCAGATATTTTCGAGATAATTTCTCAAAGGACAGAGACCTCATATCGGCAAAGAAGGTGTCCCGTTGTTGCGGACGGTAAACCGAACGGTATTCTGCCGGATTTTGCCGTACGGCATTTTCGTAAGAAACGGCTTTGCAATTTAACAGATTTTTGATTTTTTCAAAAAGATCTGCCGCTTTTTCGGTGCGTATCATCACGAGCGAAATGCCCTTGTCATCGTTCATTTCCGGGGCGACGGTTTCAATGCCCCAAAAATCAGCAATAGACATATCGGATTGATAATTTCCCTTCGCTTTACAGGCATAGCAACTGGGGCGCAAACAGTAATTTCGCAAAAACATCAACATATATGGGTCGGCGTCTTTTGATGAAAATACATCGTTTTCTTTCATACCATAGTCTGCCCAGCCTTGGTCTTTACAACGGAAATTGACGGTTTTGATCTTTTCCCCCCGTACTTGTTCTTGGTGCTTGATGTACTTTTTCCAAAGGTCCGGTGATGGAACCCCGTGACAAATGACATCGACACAGAACAGGTTTTCATACGCCTTCCCCAGAAACAGTTTCAGCCCGTTGACCTGACATCCAGTGCCGGAAAAGAGAACGGATTTCCCCGATTCCAAATCCTGTTTTACGTCTTTGTAGGTATCGCCCACGGTGGCTTGAAGATACTTGGACCCACGAAGGGCGGAAATATCGCCTTCAGCTCGGACGAAATGGGCACCATAGCAATCGTCGGTCATGGCGACGCCATAGACAATGTCAAATTTCGTTGCCAATAAACTGAAAATCCCGCCGGACGACGATTTTTCCCGAACGTCGTTCTCATAGTATGCCGCGTATATCTGCAAGTTCATTAGATTTACTCCATAATTAAGAGGGTAGGTGCTTTGATTGGAAAGCCGAGTTCCTACAACTTTGTAAGGATCTTTGTGAATTTTCCTTTAGTGATATGGTCTGCCATAAGAAGCAACTGCTTAAATTCATTTGTTTTTCTATATGCAATATAATATATTACATTTGGAATAATCACACAAATTATACCTCTGAGCAGAATTGTTGTAATTAATCCCAGATTTATAAATGAACAGACAAAATATGTAACAATACAACTGAAGAATACAATTAATACGTAGAATAGAACCTTTTTCAAATATAGCCACATAGATTTTCTGTCGAAAATAACTGTAAACAAATTATGTAACAGCCATGGCATACCCACAACAAGAATAGCAACTACTGTGGAAATCAAAATTCCGTATATCCCGATAAATTGAACCAGAATCAAGTTTAATACCAAATTCGTCAAGGCTGCCGCGAGAGGTCTAAAGCGATCCTCATGCCACATTCCTGAGGCATCTTTATAGAGATTATACAATGAATTCAATTGACGAACAAAGAAATAAACAACAAAACAAATGACCGCTGAAAAAGATAACGTTAAATCTTTTCCGACCCAAAGTTCCATGAAAGGTTGATAAATACAAAGCATACATACGGAGCAAAATCCCGCGATCCAACAGATAATTAAAGTGAATTTACTAAAGTCTTTAAAATTCTTCTCTTTTGTTTCCGTTACAATGCTATTACCGATTCCCGCCATACAAGATGAAAAAAAGATGGTCATAAAGGCTGTAAGCGCCGTAATTATGTAAAAATAATTTTGATACATGGCCAAAACGGTCAGTCCCAAAAAAGCGGAAATTACCATGGTGTCCGCAGAATTATAGATAATACCTCCGATTTTAGAGGTAAACAAGTCTCGAATTTTTTGATTGATTTGTTTTACGGTGTCTTTTTTTATTTTCCCAGTGGGCTTATATTGGGGATAAAGCTTGTTTGCAAAAAAAGCAGTAACAATGTTTGTTAGCGCTTGCGTCAACAACATAACAATTACATAGTAGTAGTAATTTTTAAAAAGGAAGAGTACGAGTAATTGTAGAGAATATTGTACGGTCTGAGTAACCAAGAGCACCTTATTTGCAATGTCAACTCTTTGGTGTGCCTGTAAAATGCTGTTTTTGTATGCAAACAACCAATAGGATAGAACGGTTGCGCTCAAGTTTAACAAATATAACGTATAAATATTGATGTTGTCCGGTACATCTCCGGAAATCAGTTTGGGAATGAATGGCGTAATTGCCAAGCCCACAACGAGGATGACAAGACCGATGATGCGGTAATAAATGCGATATAATTTCATCAGGGCACAGATGGTTTTCGTGTCATCCTCCGCGATAGGTTTGTACATACTGTACACCATTGCAGATCCAACGCCAAGTTCTGTAAGGTTTAGCACTTGCAAAACTGAGGTGAACAGAGAATTTAACCCCAAATACTGAACCCCCATGAGATAGAGGATTACTGTTCGGGTTAAAAAAGGCACGACGGTTTGGTAAAGTTTTAGTATTATTCCAAAAATAATGTTTCGTGTTGCATTTTTGGTTCTGTTAATTTTCATTTTCTATCCCCAAAATCGTTTCGATATACCGAATCGAATCCTTACGTAATTGATCAAAATCATTTTTTGCTTCTAATGTTGTTTCCCCATAGATCCGATCCAGTTTTCCGGTGCAAGACAATAGATCCTCGATTCTTCCAAACATTTTTTCATGTCCCGGTTGGACGCGCCGGAAGACCGTAAAGTCCTTATCAAAGAGCGTGGAAAATACCGTGCAATGGAAAGAATCGGTAAAGATGTACTGGGCGTTGTCAATCAGATTTAAAAACTCATAAGGGCCACACGCTCTAATTTTTTCGTTACGGAAATTGATTAATTTATCAATTCCCTTTTCTTTCATAACTTTTGCGATTCGATCCTTGTACTCCTCGGAGGTGCTCCCTAGAAAGAAGGCAAAGGCATATTTTCCTTGTTTTTTTGCAATTCCATTGGATTTTTTTGCAAAATTTCGCCATTCATCTGCAGATAAAAGTAATGTGGGATCCAAAACACGGGGGACCGTTCTTCCGGTCAAATCTTCAATCAATTTGCATCCGAGTTCTTCCCGACAAGAGATTTCTTTCATGCCCTGCAATCCAATGCGATGTTGTTCCAAATCCTGTTCGGGAAACTCTTCAAAGCCAAAACTTGCGGCATAAGCGAAACGCTTTTCCGGGGGCATAAACTGTAAGTAATAATAGGGCAATTCATTTTGGTCATCCTTGGACCACTTGTGCCAAATTTGATCACTGCCGGCAATCGCAAGATCATAATAGGACCAATCCGTATGAAAGGCTTTCTGATTTGACGTTTCTTTTATGTGAGTAAGATTTTTTTTATTGAATCTATGGTTGGATGTCTGAATCAAATATCTTCGATTATTTTTGATATACCGGTGTTTTCCCAAAGAAATCAAAACGAGTTTGGCGAGATACTGCGCTCGATCTTTTATCCTTTCGATCAGTTTTGTTGGGCAATTGTTCAATGAAGTTACTTCAACGCCGTAAGATTCCAGTACTTTTTGCAGCGCAAAGTGCTGAAGGCGATTGCCGAAATTATTGCGATCGAAAATGGTTACAAGTAAAACTTTTTTCACGAATTGACTCCTTTCATTAAAATCGATTTACAGATTTACTTTTTCCCCAATATTTTATAAATGGGGCGCAGTGTTCTTGATGCAATCATGGAGTATAGGATTTTTTCTTTTGTGGTTACGTGTTTTGACATCAAAATCCGGCCCCATGATTTCCGCACAATAGAAATGTATTCACGTTGATTTTGCTTTGCCGTATCGTCGAGAAATTGATAGTTTTTATCTAAAGATAAGGCTACGTAGAAACTGGTTTTTCCAAGAAAGATTTTAAAACTTGGTAGATCTTCCATATGAACTTGTCGCAGTTGTTCTGTCATCTGATGAAGATGTTTTAGCACAACGCCGGTATCTGCTTGCCATGCAGAATGAGTAACGCTTCCTTCGGTATCTCGGTAATTATACAAAGCTTCAACAATACAAACAAAACCCTCGGAATAGAGGATTGCCGGGATCTGCAATAGACTGTCTTCATGAATTTCATGTTCCGAAAAGCGAACCGAATCAAAAAAATCTCTCCGATATAGTTTCGACCAAACCGCATAATCTATCTTACCAAGAAAAGTCATATCCAATGAGGTTTTTATATCAAGGGTTTCCTTTGCATTGGGCGGAATCATAGGGAGAATCTGCTCGCCTTTGCAACGGTTAAAATAGCAATAGGCCACTTTCTTTGTTGAGTTTAACAGTGCATTCATCATCTTTTCAAACATCGTGGGATGAATGAAATCATCGCTATCGACAAATCCAAAATAATCTCCTTTTGCTATATCGAGTCCGCAGTTTCGGGCGGTCGATGCCCCCCCGTTTTCTTTGTGAATTACCTTGATGCGCGAATCCTTTTTCGCCCATTCGTCGCACATTAGGGGGCAATTGTCGGGGCTGCCGTCGTCGACTAAAATAATCTCTAAATTTTTGTAAGTTTGGTCGACAATACTTTGGACACACTTGTCCAGATATTTTTCTACCTTATAAACCGGAACAATGACGCTGATTAAGGGGTTTTTCATAGTTACTCCTTACTAAAATTTTGATATAATAATCAAATTCCTTCTCTTTTTTATTGTAACATATCCTTACGGATTTGTCAAGGATTGCAAGAAGCCCTCGGAAAATTCCGGGGGCTTTGGTGTTGTATTAGCACTGTTTCATCAGGCGCAGATAAAATTCCACTGCGCGTTTTGCGGCGTCGAGGCGGATTCGCTCGTTGTTGCCGTGAATGGTGGAGCGCTCTTCCGCCGTCAGATCCATAGCGGAAAAACGGTACACTTTATCGGAAATTCTACCGTAGTGGCGGCTGTCGGAGCACTGAACCATCAGATAGGGAGCAACCAAGCACCCCGTCCAGGTTTCTGCTACGGCTTTTTCCACCTTTTTCCAGGCATCGCAATCGGTTTGGGAGATACGGCTGGGGTTCATGTGGCTTCCTACGGTGACGGTGACGTTTTCATCGTCGATAATTTTCTCTAACCGGGCTTTTGCCGATTCTACCGTATCCATGGGATTTAACCGCAGATTTGCCACCATGGTCGCTTGGGGAGGAATGACGTTGGGAGCGGTGCTTCCTTCCATTTGGGTGAAGGCGACGGTAGTGCGCAACAGAGCGTTGATTTCGCCCCCGGATTTTTTACCCAAAAGATCCAGAACCCACTTGAAAATACCGAAATTGGCAAAGATGATTTTATACAAGAAGGTCGAGTGCCGACCCAATGTGTCAAACATTTCTGCCGCCGGTTTGGTGACGTGCATTGGGAAGGGGTTTGCTTCCAGTTTGCAGCAGGCTTTGGATAAAATCCCAACCGGAGTGTGAGGTTTGGGTGCCGATGCGTGTCCCCCTTGGGATTTGACGGTGAAAATGGCGTTCATCATGCCTTTTTCCGCGATTCCAACCACGCCGCAGGGCGCTTTGACGCCGGGGAAGACGTTTTCGACCACGCCGCCTCCTTCGTCTACCACCAACCCCAGATCGATCTTGCGTTCTTCAAACCAATCTACGATGTTGGAAGCCCCTTTTCCGTTGATTTCTTCCCCACCGGAAAAGGCGAAATAAATATCGTTTTCAGGGACGAATCCCTTGGAAATCAAGGTGTCTGCCGCAGACAGTACGGCGTTCATCGTTACTTTGGTGTCCAGCGTTCCTCTGCCCCACATCACGCCGTTTTCGATCTCAGCGCAGAAGGGATCTTTTTCCCATTGATCTTCGTTGACCGGAACGACGTCGTAGTGTGCCATCATTACCGAGGGGTGATCGTGGTTTTTTCCTTCCCAATGGAACAAAAGTGCCCGATCGGGGAGCCGATCAAAGGAGCAGACTTTGAACACTTCCGGATATAATTCCGGTAAAAGTCCGATGAGTTTTTCAAATTCAGCATTGTCTTCCTTGGAAGAATCGTAATAAGAGACGGTTTTGCACCGCACCAGTTGTTGTAACGAGGCGATCGCCTTTTCTTCGTCAAAGTCCACCGGTTTCGCTTCGGTTACCGGAAAGGTCTTGGGGCGAAACATTGCCGCCCGAAGTAAAATGGCTGCAAGAAACAGGACGATCAGCCCTAAAATAATGTAAAGAACAAACATAATAAAATCTCCAGAATGAAAGATTCTTTCCGACGCAAGAATTGCGTCGAATATGGCTTTTTCTTTTGGTTCTTTTCTTTTTCTCCCGAAAAAGAAAAGAACACTCTTACAACAGATTTTTCTTATACATGATCCTGCTGACGATGAGAGTAAAGACCACGCTGACCGGAACCATAATCCCCACCGTACCGGCATTCAAAGCGGGAACGGCGATGAACAAAATCAGCATCAGGGTGACCGGAGCGATGGCAAGTTTCCAATTTCGGGAAACGAAGACCACACCCAGACCGCCAAACAGTGCGGGGATCATTTGATCGAAAGCGGGGGTAAGTACCGGAGATTCCAAAACCGGCGTCAGGGGAGTGATCAGAACTACGCCTAAAATGATGATCAACGTCGTAACGATGGACGAAATGGCGATGGCGATGGTGGAAACCACTTCCCCTTCTTCGGAATTCGCCTTCACTTTTGCTTGTTCCAATGCGTTCAGGGCGCAGGGGAGTTTTAGGTTGGAGATGTTTCCGGTCACAAAGGACAGATACGACCCGCCCGCACCGAGCATGGGGATATAAGTAACCGTTTCAATCACGCCCACCGCCCAGTACATGGGAGCCGTTGCCAACAACCCTCTCCAAAGACCGTTCATATCGGGAAATGCTTTGAAAATAATGGCGATTGCGATGGGGAACGCCAGCAAAATTGCCATCATCGAAAGGTTCCAGATGGTACCCCAACGGTGGACTTGATCCATATAAGTCATTTGTTTCTTCATTTCTTCCACCCTCCTTTAAGACAACCAAGCGGTGATGGGAATGGCACTTGCCATGCCGACGATTAAGGAAACCGGCAGCGCGTAATCGGAGATCCAATGGATCTTTTTGAATTTCCCCGCAAGAAGTCCGCAGACTGCCATTACAAGCGCAGAAACCACCATGACGCAAACCGGAATCAGTCCCTTGAAATTCCCGGTAAAAGCGGCAGAAACGTCACAAAATACGAATCCTACAAAAGCGGCGATCATACCGATGAACATGGCAGATTGGAAAATGTCCGCCCACTTTTTATCCCGCTGTTCCAATTTTCCCATACCGCCCTGCAATTTTTTGCAGATGGCGGGAACCAGCCAAATTCCGACCATGATCGACAGTGTCATGACCAGGGCGATGGTGACGAATTGAGATGCGTTCGGTGTGACGCTTCCCTTCAATCCCATAGCAAGGGAGGTGTTTTCTGCGGCGATGGCTTCATAGGACAACGACCCCACCACGCTCAACCGTAACCAGGGAAGGGCAACGCCCAATTTTTTGGAGAGGGCGATAACGCTGATGACGATGGCACCCGCCGGGGCGATGGTAAAAATCCCCGCCGTTGCGGCGATATTCCGCAGTTTTTTCTTATCCATGCCGATGGCAACGCCCCGCTTCTAGGCCTTCACCAAGAAAAAGACCGATTGCCCCAAAACTGCCGCCACGATGATTGCCACCAAGACGAACAGAATCGGATGATTTACGCTGAATTCCATTAAAAAAACTCCTTTCGGACGCAATATGATACAGTTTAAATTGACGAATGATCGTCCAAACAACACGGTTAGCAAAGGGAATCCACAATCCGTTTTGCCAAATGAATTTTTGTAGGGGGATGAATGTTATCGGTTTGACTGACGTCTTTTGAAATCACGGTTTTGACGCTTGGGATTTCAAATTGAACGTCGTATTGGGCTTTCTGTATATTGCTCCAGCCCTCGCTTAACCGGGGTGTGTAGTCAGCGATCTGAACGATGGAGAAGGGTAGGTTCGGATCTCGGAAAGCGGTTCTCCAGGATTCGATGAGGGCGACAAGTTCTTTTTTATAATAGCGGGATTCCACAGGGTGCCAATTGCTTTCTCCCTGATACCACACTACGGCAGAAAGGGAAAAAGGGAAGACCTTTGCCAACGATTCCCGATACAAAATTCCTTCCCAATTCCACGAATCGTATTTCGGGTTGGTGTAATCGGCGCACTTTTCCTCGGGTAAAAGGGAAATTCCCAAGGATTCCGTCGTTCCTTCCGGGAGCCATGTCTCAATGATGGACGCCCCTTGATAACATCCGATCAACCCTACGGCAATTCCCTTTTGAGCAAAAAATTGCCCCACGTGATACGCCAAGGCAGACCATTGAACGGCGTTTTCTTTGGTGCATACCACCCAGCCGTCTTTTGGGGTGAATGGTTCTCCCTCAATCACGCAAGGAGCAACGAAGAGTCGTATTTTGTCATTTCCGCAAATCTGTTCGGCGGGATAATCCGAGTCCCGAAGTTTAAACTGCATATTTGATTGCCCCGACATGAGAAACACTTCTCCCACAAAAATATCGTCAAAAAGAATTTCTTCTCCGTCAAGCCGGACGGAAAGGGTGTAAGGGCCGCCGTATTCCATTGGAGGAAATTCGATTTCCCAACGGTCGGTTTCGCTATGAACGGTACAGACGTTCCCGGAAAAGGAAAGCTCAATTTCTCCCCGACCAGAACCGTAAATACGGATGGGCTTGTGGGCGGCAAAGACCATGTGAGATGTGAAAATCGGATCAATTGTTGCCATAAGTACTCCTTTATGCAAAATGTACCTTTATTCTATATCATACCATATTTCCCCAAGAAATGCAAGGGCAAAACCGAAAACTTTTTATAAAGGAAGAAAAAACAAGGATACCCATCTATGTGAGTAGGAGATTACGGTCGTCTCCCTCGCTGCGGCTCGGGCGGGGTTCGGATCTGAGAGATACGCTTGCGGTTCCCCAAAAAATCGGCGCATCCGTTGGTGCTTGATTTTTTTGACCGCTACGTCACGATCCCCTTGCTTTAACCGCCCCCGGCGGCGCTTCGGTGATCGTGCTCCGGACTGTCATTCAACCCCGAACCCTTCGACTCCCTCCATCTCTTCGATCAGATAAGAATAAGACCTGTCCAAAAGGACAGGTCTTATTCTTATTGGTGGACCATCACCAGCCAAAAACAAATTTTTTATTTCACCGTCCTTTTCCTCCAGCTCACTTAGTAATCTGTCGTTTATCTCTACTGTATCGTCTCCCGAATGAAAAGCAATTGTTATCCTATCATCGTATAAATAAATCTTGTTGACAAAAATCTTAATTAGCATTTTCTTATACTTTTCATCGGTCATACTGCCCTTTTTGAGAGCCATTAGGAAGAACTTAATTTTCGGTTCAGTAAGCGAGGGGAACGGCATTGTTTCTTTTGAAATTTCTTCTCTAATGTTCTCTTGTTCGGCTTCTAACTGTGCAATTCTTTCGTAAATATTTTCTCTCAATCTTGGCATATCGGTTTCCAACACGGCATTAAGTGCATTATCTCTTTTACGCTCACTTTCTGCCAACCGTTTCTGCAAGTATCTCAAATTAGATGTATCTCTCTCCGCTTGGCAAATTGCTGAGACCTCTTTCGATATTTTTTCAATGTTAGGGGCAGACAACAACTTTCTGCATTGAGCCAAAACGAGATTTTCTATATAGTTTTTCTTGACCATATCTTTTTCACATCGCTTGGCTTTTCTGCCGTTACAAATGTAATAGTTATATACTGTGCCTTGCTTTCCTGTGGCAGAAAATCCTGTCATCATCTCTTTACAGCGACCGCAGAATAACTTTGTTGTCAAAAGATACTCGACCTTTGCTCTTGCTCTGGCAGGGGCTTTCTTGTTCTTTGCCATTATTTCAGCAACCTTGTTAAACAGTTCATCGGAAATAATGCGTGGCATACCACCGGGAATTTCCTTGCCTTTGTATGTATATACACCGATATATCTTTTGTTCTTCAACATTGTGTGAAGCGAGTTCTTATTAAAGGCAACACCCCTTGAAGTCTTATATCCCAAAGAGTTCAAATGCCTTGTTATCTCTGTTACGGTTTTACCATTGGCATACATTTCAAAGACAGTTTCTACAATAGGGGCAGTATTGGGGTCAACCTCAAATTGCCTAAACTGATTGACTTTGAAGCCAAGTGCAATGTTACCGCCTGTGCATAGACATTGCTCACCGTTCTTGTCCATTCCTTTTTTGATCTTTTGGCTCAACTCTAAGGAATAGAATTCATCTATTGCTTCAAATATACTTTCAACAATAACACCCGAAGGACCGTCCTCTACATATTGGTTAACAGATAATACTCGGATGCCCCTCTGTTTAAGCATTCCTTTATAAATTACACTTTTTTCTTTGTTTCTAAAAAATCTACTGAATTGATAGACAACAATGCGTTCATATAATCCTGTTGAACTATCCTCAATCATTCTTTGAAAATTAGGTCTGTTATCATCTGTACCTGTCAATGCTCTATCAACATATTCTTTAACAATGGTAAGTCCGTTCTGTTCGCAGTATTTACGACAGTCCTGTAATTGAATATCTATACTGACATCTCGTTGTGCTGTTGAACTATATCTTGCATATATAACTGCGTTCATTTTTTACTCCTTTTTGTTGTTTCTTCAAGCGCTTTTCTTACTTTGTTAAAAACCAACTGATTGGGATAGTATCTGTAATCGGCAAATACCGATATACCGTCATTATAGTAATACTGTAATATTGCGGCGGCACAGGCGGCACTACGGCTCTGTCCGTATTCGCATTGGCAGATAATATCCAAGCCGTCTTTGTGTACTTGTTTGATATACTCAGCAAGGCTGTTGACCTCGGGGAAATATGTATCAAAGGTCAAGCCGTAATCTTCGAGTATTTCTATATCAATATCATAAATCGGGATAGTAAATACTCTTTCTGCTTTGCCCTTATAATCAACGGGCTTGAAAACTTCGCCTGTTCTTTTCGAGGGCGGGTCGTAAAAACTGATAACGGCTGTGTTTTTTGGGAAAGCACCCTGTAACAGTTCTTCAATGGCTTTTCGGGAATAAATCTGTACTTTCATTTTCTTACTGCTCCTCTATGATACTTAAATATTTGTAAACCGTAGGATAGGACAACTCACAAAGTCGGGATAGGTCTTTCTTTGATATTTGCCCTTGCTGATATTTCGGGTAATGCTTATAAAAGACACTCGGTATATCATCGGCGGTAACGGTAGGTCTGCCTATCTTTTTGCCCTTCGCCTTTGCATTTTCCATACCGCTTTTGACACGCTGACTTGTGATATTCCTTTCTATCTCGCTGAATACTCCCATCATTTTGAGCATTCCCTCTGTCATAGGGTCAAGTGCTTTACTGCAATCTACAACAAAGTTACCGAGTATCAATTTTAGGTGTCTTTCTTTGGCAAGTTCGATTATCTCACAAAGTTGCTTTGTGCTTCGGGTAATTCTGCTGACCTCAGTTGCTATAATCGTGTCCTGTGGCTGTACTGCACTTAGTAACTTGTTCAGCTCGGCTCGGTCTTCCTTTGCACCGCTTTCATATTCGAGATAAATCGTTGTGTCGGTTGCACCTTGCTGTTTCAGTTCCCGTATCTGTCTGTTAATGTCCTGCAATTTCTCATTGGTGGAACACCTTGCATATCCGTAAATCATATCCGCACCTTTTCCTTTCTTTTTTGCAGATTTCTCCTGCCTACTATATATAACTATCCTTACACACATATTATAAGACAAAAAATGAGAAAATCCAAATTCGTTAATAGTTTCGTAACATTTTGGGGTGTGGCTATAAACGAAACGGTGTATTAAGTATCATTTATAGAAAACAGCCGTAATCAATGCTGACTACGGCTGTTCTTATACGGTATAAAATTATAAACGGAAAGAGATGTTTGCTTTTATAGGGGAAAACACTATTTGTCTTTCCTTATGCAATGATATTTGGATATATGATTATTTCGTGTATATTTTCATTCATCCAATCCCGCCTAAATTTGATGTTTATATTTTGCTTTTTCTTCAAATATGTATCGTTATCGCCGTATCCACCACTAACGATTGTTACATAAGCAGTTGTATTGCCGAGGTAGTAATCATTTTTATCGTAGCCTTCCGCTTCTATATGTGCACCATCTCCGTCTGACACTTTTGTTTCGGCTGTTATAACCCAAGCATCGTAATGTGTACGCCCTTCTTCATCGGGTTCGGATTTCAAAGAAAACGAAAGGAATTCAAATGTACCCTCAACTACTGTGTTTGAATAATCGTGTTTTTCATATCGGTCATACCAACAGAAAGTTAGTCCGTTAACTGTCTTTGAATGTTTAGTTCCACAGCCGTAAATATTCCCCGAAATTAGTATACCATTAAGTTTGGGCTTTTCTGTTTCAGTAGGCTTTGATGTAGTTCCGCTATCATCTGGCTTAGTGGTATCGGGTTCAGAGGTATCGGGCTTTGTAGTTGTCGTATCTTCTGTGTTATTAGCGGTATCGGTAATAGCATCTAAACGAACCCAACCGCCCGACTCCAATCTTGCCCAAGTATGATAATTCACATAGTATAAAACCTCTCGTTCTTCTACTACGGTTATCGTTCTGTGGTCTGTGATGTCATAGAGCCAATAAGTTGAACTCATTTTAGGCTGACTATAAACCGAAAGGCAGTTATTTTGTACTTTGATTTTATATGACTTGAAAGGGGTATCCGTTTCGGGTATTTGCGTGTTTCCCGATGTTTCGGGAACTGTTGTGCTTGGATCTGTTGTTGTCGGATAATCGTTCCAATCCTCGCCAATATATTCGTCATTTATATAATTCAAGATAATCCAACCGTCATAGCCTTTCAACTTAGCCCAACGAAGCGGAACACCGCCAAAACTATGTGAGGTTTCATCAACAACAATATATGCACCCTTTTCAAGTATTCCTACCGTTTCCGCTTCATAATTCGGCTCTTTGTAAAGATACAATAAATCGGCGGTAATGTTAATAGCGTATTCTTCAAATGGCTCGGTGCTGTCGGCTGATGTTCCGAGGGCACTTTCTTCAGTGCTTGTATCAGTTGTGCCTGTTGTTTCTTTGTCTGTGTCGCTGTCCTGTGAATTGCTTTGACAGCCACAGAACATAGACAACAGTATTGACAATAAAAGTAATGCTGATACTATTCTTTTCATTTGCCGTCAACTCCTGTTATTTTATAGTTGCAAATATCATTAGCAACACATTTACTGTGATTTGCTTTGTCTTTTGTGCAAATGCTCCCGTAACCGTCTGCACAGTAAGACCATAGAATGTAGTCAACCTCTGCTGTATGTTTGTGCAAGTGGGTAGCAATTTCTGCAACAATATCAAATGCTTCATATTTAGGGACTTCGGCATTATTGTGGCACCCAAGATGCTCACTACCTAAAATACGGCATATATGTCTGTCGGGCTTGGCTATATCATAGCCGACATTTCGCAAATATTCGGCATTGAGTGCTTCCCCGAGTTGAACAAATTTATGTGGTTTTCCCTCGGTAGATAATTCCTTAATCAGCGTTTTCAAAGTGGGGTCAGTATCAATAAACTTTTGATAAAAGTCATCAATACTGCCGTATTCCATTTCAAGTGATTGCAACTTGCCGATATTAGTACCGATAAGGGCAACCATTTGATTTTTTATATACTGTGTACCGAGTTTATGTTGCTCGACCCTTGCGACCAAGTCCATCGGATCTGTGTTCAGCAAGGTATCAACATCATACTGATAAAAGATTTCATCAATCAGTAGTACCCGACCTGTTTCAATATCTATGCTCGGCTCAACTCTATTCCAAGAAGCCCCCGAGGTCAGCATTGAATAGACCATAGCACGAATATGGTCTTGGATCGTAAATGTACCGCCGTTCTCTCGTTTGTCAATCTGTTTTTTGATATATGTATTTTCCCATAGTTTTTTGGCTTGTACTGTTCCGTCTTTAATCAGCAGTTCTTCACGTAACTGTTTATCCATAAGCAAGACAGCGTTTGCAACTTTATCAATGTTTTTCAAGAAAATCACCCCTCTTTATAGTTCAGCAGTTTTTCGGTACTTCTATAAATACCTCGGGGCTGACATTCAACGCCAAACAAATGGCTCTTAAATCATCTGCATACATAGTCCGTTTGCCGTTCATCATTGCATTGAATGTAACTTTTGATATACCTGCTTTCTGTGCTACGGCTAATTGTTTATAGCCGTTATCCTCGATATAAGCCCTTACTTTTTTGTAAACTTCCATATTCAAGCCTCCTATAATACAGAAATTCTGTACTTTTATACATCATACCACAGTAATGCTGTGAAGTCAATACAAAAGTACAGAAAATCTTGATAAAAACATTGCTTTTTCTTTATTTTCGTGTATAATATCTATAAGTGAGGTGATTTTCTTGAAATACGAGATTGGAAATAGAATACGCAAGTACAGAAAGGAAAGTGGTCTGACACAAGAACAGTTGGCAGAGAAAATAAACGTAACCAAGAGCCGTGTATCGAATTGGGAGCAGGGCATAAACAGACCCGATGCGGATATTATCGGTAATATCTGCCGAGCATTAAATGTATCTCCGAGTGATTTGCTTGATGTTCATTTGACTGATGACGAGCTGAACGCACACGAAAAGAAAGTTATCAAAGCATACCGCACAAAAGAAGATTTACAGCAGGCTGTGGATATTCTTTTAGGCATAGACGAGGACACCGCAGAATAAGGCATAAAACCGCCTGTCTGCCATTTTAATTATAACAGTATAAATTATCGGGGGATTTACCTTTTACTTTGTATCGCCTTTGCGATCGTGAGAGCGACCCGAAAAACCTTTAATATTATTGAAGGCACAAAAGATACTGTTTTCTGTCTGTTGGTAATTCGGCTGAAACTGTCGCAGAGTTTCAAACATTCGGAACATCTAACCGAGATGTATCACTCTTTCGTGTCAAAATTACGAAAAGAGGACATCACTATGAAAAGAGTACGAAGAACGATTACAACAGACACAGGGACGGGGACGCAAAAGCCAGCCGAGCTGTCAACCGAGGCAAGATACAGTAATGCAGATGTACTTGTCCTGTTAATGACTATCCTTGAATTGCAAGGACTGCCCATTTCCGCTATTGAGAAAGCAGACGGTACTTGCGATTATACCATTGGCGATATGACTTATAATGTTGTCACCTAAGATTAGCCCCCTTATAACTCGCTTCATATAAAGGGAAAAGCCATTGAAACCGCTGTTGCAGTTCCAATGGCTTTTTATATATCAAACACAAATGTTACTATTGTCAATTAGATACTCCTGTATCTCAAACAATAACATATGTATTTGATTGAGTTTAGTTAATATCTCATCAGGCAGGTCAGATAGTTTCTGTTCAGCATCCGAGATATTGTCTTGTGCGTACATAAATGCAACAAGGGGCGATACATCAATCATTCCTCTGACTCCTTTTCACTCGCTGTATCATATAGTGAAAATTCCGCTTCGTTTACTGCTGTATATGCAAAGTTCAAATCTTGCCAAAAATCATTGTAAAATGCATCTCTTTTGTTATCGCTAACAAAAAGATAATGTTGTGCATTGGTTATACAGTCCTTTGCCATTGCGAGTTCTCGCAATATTTCAAGCTGAGTTTTGGGGTCAATAGTATTGTATAATGTTACAGTATTATTTTTTGACATAATAGTTACCTCCATAATATATAAAATAATTTGTTAATGTACTCTGCAATCCGTTTGTCGCCATTAAAGTTATACAAGAGTGTCATTATATCGTACTCGACACCATATAAGGATTGGTCTGTGGCAACACCACGATAATAATTAAACCACCCCCGTAGCGTTTGATTCAGTTCTCTGCAAATGTTCTCAAAAGAGAAAACGAAATCTCCTTCCAATATTCCGTCAATACGGTTCAGCAGGGAAGCAATGCTTTTTTGTGTCGGGAGCACAATAATGTTTTTACCCTCTCGGATTATCTTATAGCCGAGAAAAGTAAACCCCGTATCTATATGAAAAAGTGAAGTCTTTTCTATAGACAATTCAAGTCCACGCTCGGCTAAAAACCGATTAACCAACGGTACAACGGATTGCACCAAAAATGCCTTGCTCTCTCCAAAGATGACTATATCATCAGCATAACGCACCATACGGACAGATGTACCTACCTCATTGGCAAGTAACTTTTCCAATCCGTCAAGTGTCATATTGCAAATGACCGCTGATAAGCAACCGCCCTGCGGAATACCTTTGGCTGTTTCATAAAACACACCGTTATCTATGTATCCGCATTTCAGAAAGTTGTTCAACATCTTTCTATCCACGGGGATATTGTCCAATATCCATTTATGGCTGATGTTATCAAAGCACGATCTAATATCGGCTTTTAGTATCCACCTCATATTTGAGTTGTCTGTCAGTATATCAACACATCGGGCAATCGCACCTCTGGCACTCCTTTCGGGACGAAAGCCAAAAGAGCAGTCATCTGCTGTCAATTCAGCAATTGGCTCAAGAGCAAACTTATACAAAGTCTGCATTGCTCGGTCTTTCATCGTAGGAATACTCAAAGGGCGTAGCGCACCGCTTGACTTCGGTATATATATCCGCTTCAAATGCAACGCTTTATAACCTCTGCGTGTCAACATACAAATCAAATGATACTTTTCATCATTTGTCATACAAATAACATCATCTACACCCGGTGTCAATTTACCTCTATTAGAAGTAACAATCTTAACAGCAAGGGCTTTAGCATAGAAAGAATGTATCAATGTATGTTGCAACACGGCAACTTTATCAAAGCATCTTTTGGAGTATGCTAAGGCTATGCGTTTTTGTAGCTTTATGATATGGCTCTCTGCCTTGCGGAAATCTATATCTTCCCAAGCAAGTGCCATATCAGAAGTAGCACACGATTTTTCGTTAATTTTGCTCAACCCCTTTCTAAAGTTCTACGAAAACACAAGTTATAAAAATGCAGTGATTTTTACATTGGTATCACCCCCCTTAAAGCACACAGTAGTATTTACTTGTCAGTCTTGGGTGCGTACTTAATCTTGATTTCTTCTGCCAATTCGTCGGTATATTCTACCTTTCGAGAAGCAAACGAATATTTAACTTCTGCAATTCGACCTACTGAAAGCAATTTAGCGATTGTCGGTCTTTGCAACCCGTTGTATGCCTTTTCAAAAGGAACATACTTCTTTCGTTTCATTCTGCGAACCTCCTTTCCAATTTTCTAAATGTGATAACTAACCGACCTTTTTCTTTACGTCATTTTCTTTCGCCTCGCTTTCTTCTTTTTTGCAAAACTCTTCAAATTCTTCAAGGTGTTCATTGACATAGCCCTCAATGCTTGCAAATATGGCTTTTGCAAATTCTTCAGCTTGCTTCTTGCCTATCTTATATTCGTAAAAATCCATATTTGCCTTCACCTCCTCGAAAAATGGGCAGAGTTTGTCCCTCTGTAAATAAGTAACGATTGAATTTTCGGAGTTTTGAGGCGAAAAGTCTGTTTGTTGAGTATTGTGTCTTGTGCAAGTTAAACAAAAAAATAGCCGTTTATACGCAAATTAAAGCGTACAAACGGCTGTATGATTAGATATATTTGTGCATATTTAACGAAAATGAGCAAAACAAAAGAAAAAGCAGAGCATTATCAAAAATACTCTGCTTCTTCTGTTTTATTACACAAGCCAAATGGTAACGGCAAAGCCGCCAACATAGAAATAGGGTTTTGTGTAATATTGTGTTGGTGGAGATTACGGGAGTCGAACCCGGTATCAATGGTTGATTTGTCAGGGTTTTTTGGGGGTTGTGTCGGAATTCGTGGCGGAATTGGTAGGGCGGGTGGTGTAATATTGGTTTAATTGTCCTGCGAATTTGGACGTTGCGGTTTGCATTTGGTGCTGGTAGCGCTTGAGCATATTGACGGTGGAGTGACCGATATATTGGCGCATATAGTCGTCGGGGATTCCGAGCTTTTGTCCGACGGAGGCGGCGTGGTGGCGCAGGTCGTGGAATCGGTATTGAGGGAGTCCGAGGTGCTTGAGCAGAGTGTTGTATCGGCGCTTTATGGATGCGGCGGTTTGAGGGACGATATATTCCCCTTTTCTCTCCGTGCGGCCGAGGGCTTCCCGGATGGGATCGAAGATCGGCAGATACCGGGTGCCTGCTTGGGATTTGGTCGTCTTGATCTCGTCGTAGCCGTCTACATAGACCTTTGCCCGGCGGACGATGATATAATCGTCTGTGACGTCTTCCCATTTTAGTCCACGGATTTCAGACATACGCATACCACCGAGGGCTGCGAGAAGGATCGGCAACTCAATGGGGGTTCCCTTTGCTCCGTCGACAATCAGGTCTGCTTCTGTGTCTTCCGGGTATTTGTGGAGGTATTCCACCCTTTGTGGTAGCGATACGTTCGGCTTGAATTGTGTGTGCGGCTGGATTGCCGGCAGAAATAGTCCGTAGGTGTTTCGGATGGTCTTTGGAGACAGTCCGGATTTTATCATACCGTTGATCCATATCTGAACGGATCGGTCGGTAAGCCGTTCCACCGGGCTTGATCCGATTTGGGCGAAACGGTTGCGGAGCATACTTTCGTATTCGGAGGTGGTTTTGGGGGAAAGGACGGGGCGGTTCAGGTCGATGTATTCCTTGACCGCTTCTTCCACGGTAATACCGTCGGCGGATTCGGTGTGCTTTTTCAGCTCTTCGAATTCCAGCACCTTTTTCAAGGCTTCCTTTTCGGTTTTTCCAGTGACGGATTTGGTTTTGTAATTTCCGTTTTCGTCGGTGTAGTAGATCCGGATCCGCTTGGAGCCGGAGGGGAGTGTTTCGATTTTGTATGCCATAGTCGGCTCCTTACATTTTTTTGATGTGTGATACTACATTTTTTTGATGTATGATACTACATTTTTTTGGTGTATTTAACTTGCCTCTAACGTGCATAGTTTTTATGAAAATGCAGGTTAGCCGGACAAAAAGTGTAGTTTTACATTGGTTGTCTATTTCTGTGTTTAGTTTTCAGATGAAAACTTACTTGATACTTTTGTTTTATCGTCGAGGAGGAGGCGATGAGTATTTAATCTGTTTTTAGTCTTCGTCGTCGAAATCTGCCTTGTATGGATCGATGTTGATGGGGGCTTTCTTTACTTGGATTTTCAGTTTTTCCCAATAGTCAATTCCTGTAAAGGTTTGTGTAACAAATACGAAGGATAAAAGATTTATGAAATAGCAAAAGATTCCCAGGAAGGGGGCGGCTACGATATAGCCGAGAAGATCTTCCGAACTCTGTTGAGATCCGATCATCGCCAGGATGATGCCGGCAACAATGGAATATATGATACACATGATAATATTTCGTTTGCCTTTTTCTTTTTCGGTAAGATCTGCTTCGGAGATCATTGTGGTAACAAAAGAAAAGGCTCCGAAAGAGATAAAATATGAAAAGCAACCGGCGAATAAGGAAACGGCAATACAACCGAAGACTCCCAGGGCTTCCTTCGGCTCATCGAGGATTAAGAGAAGTATGCACACTACGACGGAATGAAGTATGCACATGATTATGTTTCGCTTGGTTTTTTCTTTTTCGAGATTCTTTTCGATTACATCCAATTCGATTTGTTGGAGACGTTCTTTTTCCATATAAAACACTCTCTCTTTCCGATGACTATTGACGTATTCTTTGTTAAACGGATTCGTTGAGGTCGTCCATTACTTTCTGAAAAAGCTGTGCAATTTCACTCTCTACGAGTCCAATGGGTAAGCCCATATTTTCTGGAATGTAGTCATTATGAAATGTAAAACTTTCGTATGCCATTGCTGCGTAATAAAAAGGACTGACCACATCGGGGATATTAGATTCTGAAATCCCATCTCCAAGTTTACTTCTAACGTCGAGATAAACTTGTACAAAGCCTTGAAAGTCAATGTCGTACTTTACTGAAAGCTCATACAACACTGCATCTATTGTCATTCGGATTCCGTCTTTGTACTTAGGGTAGTATTTCTTCGCTAAAGACATGTCGAGGATAAAAGTATAAAACAGGTAGGTTGAGACAATAAATTGTCTTTCGTCTTTTTTGATTATCGATTCTGCTTCATACTTTGTCAGGAGTTTTCTCATCTCGGAGACTGCTGGAATGAAAACTTCAAATGCTTTATAATATATTTTTTCAAAGTGTTTTGTCTTGTTTAAAATAATCATTGGAAACACTCCTGTTTTATCGAATTGTGGAAGTAAATGCGACGGCTTTGCCGAGGATACGAATGTCGGCGGCGGTGTCTTTGGTGAAGACCATAGGTTCGTAGGCGGGGTTTTCGGGTTGAAGGATGATTGCGTCTTCCTTAATATATACCCGCTTGAGGGTTGCTTCGGTTCCAATGAGGACGGCGGCGATCTGTCCGTTTTCGACCATCGGCTGCTGACGGATATAAACAATGTCGCCATCGAGGATCCGGGCATTGATCATACTGTCGCCCCGGCAACGGAGAGCAAAGTCTGCGTTAATACCTTCATCTAATTTAATATAACCTTCTAAATTTTCCTCTGCAAGGATGGGATCGCCACAGGCGATGTCTCCGAGTAGGGGAATTTTTTTTGTGTTCGGCATGGCTTCGATCCCGGGAATATCGAAAATGTTGATAACCTTTCCCGGTTCGGGGGTGTTGGATTTCCCAAGAAGGTAATCTACGGACACGCCGAGGTATTCCGCAATCCGATCCAATGTTTTTCCGGCAGGAACCGTTCCGCGGGATCTCCACTGCGAAATTGAGTTGATATTTAAGTTCAGATCTGCCAAAAAGTTCTTTTTTGAAATGCCCTTTTGCTTAAGAATGTCTTCTAATCGTTCAAGAAACATAATGATTCTCCTCTCTTTGTGCAAAATAAATAATTTTCTTGATTTATTATTGTGCAATCATACAAAATCATGAGAAATATTTATTTTATCCTTGACAATCAAGAATTTTCGTGATATAATACACACAGAAACAAAAATTGTTTCCGAAAAACGGGATAAAAATGGATCGCCCGACAGAAAGCGGACGTGTTATCTAATATTGTTAGCAGCCTTATTATAACAGATGTTCGTGATTTTGTCAAGAGGTTTTGAGAAAAACCCAATCAAAATGGTGATTCGAAGAACGAAAGGAGTGTGGAGAGGTGTCTCTGTTGAAGGAACGATTGAAGGAAAAGCGGGTTTCACTCACGCTTATGGTTGATTTGCTGGTCAAGGAAGGGTATACTGTCGACATCCCTCGGATGTCGTTGATCGTAAACGGTCACTTACAGACTCCCAAGGCACGGCAGATTACTGATGCTTGCTACAAGATTTTGGAAAGGATGTAAGCAGATGCAAAAAGGTACATTATTCAAAGCCTTGGTGGGCAAGTATGCAGATCTACGGGGCAAGGGTGTGCCGGAGATCAGTAAGATGGGCGGCATGGGGCAGACAAAATTGTATGACCGGTTCCGGCACCCGGAGGATCTGACGGTCAAGGAATTAAACGGTATTTGCGAAGGGTTGCGGTGGACGAAGGAAGACAAGATCGATCTTGTGGAAAATCTTCTCCGGCTGGACCTTCGGGAAAGGAGGTGAGATGAATCATGAGTAAATCCATGCGGTGCCGGTGGTGCGGTGCTCCGTTGCTGTTTATCATGTCTTGGGGCGAAGAGGTGAGGTGTGAGCCGGAGCCGGTAAAGTATTGTTACGTCCCAAACGGACCTATCGAATTTATCCTGAACACGGGAGACCGTATCCGGGGAACGATCTACAATGGAATGGTGCCTGCAGACGGCGTGGCATACCTTCCTCACTGGAGAGTATGCAAAAAGTATAACGGAAGGAGAAAAGCGTGATGTTTTTCGTTTATATGACGTTGCTGATGGGCGGGTTCTTTGTTTTATACGGATTGGCGAACCTCGTTGCCCCGTTTATTGAGAAGTTGGAACAAAAAATTAAGGAAAGGAGAGATGCGGAATGTTTATCCGAAGAGACGGAACCTTCTATGACGACTACCCGGAAAACGACGTGGTAAAGTTCCCTGAAGAAATGGAAGATGCGGAGATCTACCGTTGTTATCCGGTGGAGATCTGGAGTAAGAGACCTTCCC
Organism: Eubacteriales bacterium; assembly: GCA_045603745.1. GTDB lineage: Bacteria > Bacillota > Clostridia > Oscillospirales > UBA644 > RGIG995. The sequence continues at coordinate 61,309 of JAZUMQ010000012.1, forward strand.
AGGAAGGGGCGAAGTTCTTGGGGGAAGAAGTCTTTGAACAGTATCCCACGGACGAGCAGTTATATTGGTGCTTTGCCAAATACGGAGACTGCGTTCTGCGGATCAAGGAAGAGTGTTATTTGGGCGTGCCGAGGTATTCGACGTTTGATCCGGACAAGATCGATCTTTCAAAGGTATAAAAAAAGGAGCTCGCAAAAAGCGAACTCCCACGGATGCAAAGCACCCAACTAACCATACCTATTATAACATAATATCGGTGCTTTGTCAAGGTCGTTAAAAAACAAGGGATTGACCACCCCTTAGAGGGGCTCGAAATGTATCCCAACAAATCGACGAGATTAAGGGTACAAAGTATTGCAAACTGCCCTTTTTCTTATTTCTCTATCGCCTCCAAGGGAAGAGGGGGCGTCGGGGGAGTAGGGAAGGGGCGAAGAAAGAGCCCTGCTCCCCCGACGATCCCAGCGACATTCCCGATGAAAGGAGGCACCGATGCAGACCATTCGAGAGAAGCGAACCAAGTCCGGACCGCTTCTCGAAATTGATTACTACCCCGTGTTTTCGTCTTCGGGTCGTGCGGTACCCCGAAAAAAACCGCCCCCCGAAAAAAAGGCAGTATATAATCTTCGGGAATCGGCAAAACGTCTTGTTCGGTTGATCAATGCCAATTTCGACACGAAAGATTACTTCATGGCAATTACTTACGCCGCCGAGGCTGCTCCCCAAACGGAAGAAGAGACCCGGAGGGATTTTTCCAATTATCTCCGGAGGGTAAGAACCAAGCGCGCTTCCGAGCTGAAGAAGGTGGAGAAACAGATCCGGGAATTACCGCTTGACGGATCTCTGAATGATCTTCGGCGGGAGTTGATGGCGAAGCGACGAAAACTGCGGCGCCCGATGAAGGCGGCGTACACCTTGGAGCAGGTGACCTATCAGCGGGGACCCTACCGAGGTCGGGCGAACTGGCACTCTCACTTATTCATTACCGGGGGCTTGGGACCGCGGACGATGGCACGGATCTGGAAGAAAGGCGTTCAGGTAAAATGTGATTATTATCAGCCGGAACGTTTTGGACCGGAAGCCGCCGGGCGGTATATGTTCAAAAGTCCCAAGGGAAAAAGGAAATTCACTTGCACCAAAAACATGAAAAAACCAGACGTCTCGCAAAAAGACGGAAAGGTCTCTCCGGCTACAGTGGAAAAGATGGCGACGCAACGTATGGACGACGGTCGGTATTGGCAAGGGAAAGCCCCCGGCTACCGATTGCTCCGAACGTATCCGAGATACGACGAATACAACGGTTATTGGTACATGACGGTGGTAATGTACAAGGCCGACGCTGACGAGATCATTCCCTTTGTGGGAGACGTATTTGAACCGGAAGGATATGACAGACATGAAAATAAAGACTTACACAAATCCGGCCCGTGACGTATCGGACGGATTTACCTGTGGAAACTGCGGAGCGATCCGCAACGAAAGTATCGGAAAAGGCAAATGGTGTGCCGGTTTCCGAGCAGATTTGGTAACGGCGCCGGACGGCACGGTGATAAAATGCTTTGAGTGCACTATGGTGTGCCGTGCGAAGTTGATCGCCGAGGGTATAGGAGGGCTTGTGTGAATTATGCATGTTTTCAAACGCCCGGATCCGGGAGACCCGATCTTTCTTTTATACCGACACGGAAAGATCGTGGATAACGGAAACAGTTATCCGAAGGTGTTCTATTCCGTAGAACATTTTGAGTTTACAAAACACTTTCACCCAACCCGGTATCTTGACACCGACGTCTTGGTAAAATACGTGCCGGCGCCGGAAGACGAAAAACGAAAGGAAGATTTGTGATGTATATTGTGTATGACAATATGAACGAATACGCCGAGGTGGCAATTCAGTGCAAGGGGCTCTTTGAGAGCGATTCCTGCGGGGCGTGCCCCTTTGTTGATTTCTGTGGAGCCACTATTGACAAAGACATATCCAACGCCGCCGTGCGGTGTGGGGAGATTAAATACGTAAAGGAGAAGCGTAATGATTGAGAAAGCGACAAAAAAACTGACTGACGAGCTGAAAAAAGAAAAATCTTTTCATGACCTGTCGGTTTTGGTGGAATACCTGAAGGAACGGATGAAAGAAGATCCTTCTATTGCCGAGGCGGTTCTACAGGAAGGAAAAACGCTGGGCGGTGTTTATACGGCGATGAACAAGGTGGCAAGGAAGAAAGCCAAAAGTGGAAGTTATTGTATGGCGGCCACGGAGAGTCTGAAGATTGTGGACGAGTATTACGGACTTGCAAAGAAATCAGATCCGGTAAAACCCCAAGAATCCCAAACGTCTGCGAAGAGAGAAGAAGAGCTTGTTTCCCTCTTTGATTTAGTGTAAGAGGTGATACGATGCAAAAAGCCGAACTAACCAACTACGTACCGAAGAACCGGATCCCCGCAGATCTTGCGGCAACGGAACACTCGTTTACCGTTTCTGCGCAGGAGTGGGAATATTACTTCATCTTAAACGTGTATCAAACGAACTGTGGAGAATTACTCTATACTACGTTTCTGGACCAACACCATGGAGATTGGATTACGTGGGACGTTCAAAATCGGAAGTGGCTGACCTGCATGGTGGATAAATACCAGGACTGCTACGGACTTGTGGGAGAATTTGCCTGTTACTACAAAAGGAATTTTCGTTACCAATCCGATGAAGCAAAAGACCTTTGGAAGGATGTCTTTCCGGGAGATAAAGATCTGCTTCGGAGAATCTACCAATGGCAGAAAGCCCAACGGGCAGAAGGAGCAGAATTGCGGTACAAAAGAGGGCAGGAGAAGATCGAACGTCTCTTTGAAACCTGCAAGCCCCTTCCGAAAGACTTTGAGCGGTGGATTGCCAACAACCCCATGAAAAAATACCGGTACATGTATTACAAAAAAACAGACCGGACCCATTATACCGGGGTCTGTACTCATTGTGGAATAACAGTGTATGGGGACTGTAAGACCGGGAACCTTCGGGACACCCGGGGACGATGCCCGAACTGCCACTCTGCTGTGACCTTTACCCCTATCGGAAACACTGCCGCACACAACTATACGGAATGGGTCTATGTGTTGGATCAGGGGAAAGAGCCGGACAGTCTGATCCTGTCCCAATATCGGGTGTTCTGGAAATTTCATCGGGGAGATCCGAGAGATTTGGGAAACGAACCGTATCACAGCGTTGAGTTAAACGGACGGTGCATTATTGACCGATACGGAAGAACCACGTACTATTTCCGGGAATATACAACCGTTGCCGGAAGGATCCGGAAGGGGTGGGCGGAAAGCGGTTGTTCTTTTCGGGAAGGATGGGTGTACAAAAAATCTCTCTCCCGAAGTCTTACGGGACGATGGGAACACTGCGCCGCGAAATACACAAACCAAGACACGCTGAACGATACGGTGGGCAGCATCTTTGTCGCGTGGATCAAAACTCCCGTTTTGGAAGCGTTGGCAAAGGCGGGGCACCACCGGATCCTGCGGGATTACTTATGCGAACACTCCGAAACGAGAGAACTGTTGGATCTATACCGCACGGAAGTATCTAAGGCCTTGCGGGTGAAAAAATCGTCCGCCCGGGCATTGCGGGAAGTAGACGGGGGTTGGCGGTTATTAAAATACTGCCAAATGGAAGAAAGCAAGGGGCGCTGTCCCGATGCCGGGGAGTTGCGCATGGCGTCTTTGTTCTGTACGAATTTTCGTTTTGCGACGGTTTGTGAAAACGCAAATATGGGAAAATGGCTCCCATGGGCAGTCAGAACGTGCCGGAAAGAAAAATTGAATCCCAAGGATTTTGCGTCGGACTATAACGACTACCTTCGGGACTTGGATTTTTTGAAGCTGACCGGAAAAGAGTATCTGTTTCCAAAAAACTTTTCTGAAATGCACTTAAAGACTGCAGATGAGGTTGCGGAAATCAAGGATAAAGGTGTGAACGAAGGGATCTTGAAGGCAGCAAAAGAGTTTTCAAAAATCTTTGAGCTTCAAAAAGGAGATTACATTGCCCTGCTTCCCCGAAAGGCAAAAGACCTTCGCGCCGAGGGGCGCGCTTTACATCATTGCGTGGGTGGATATGCGGCACGGGTTGCGGACAAGTCCAGTATTATCGTTTTCGTGCGAAAAGCGACGGCTCCGGAAAAATCTCTCGCCACGGCGGAGTTTAAGAAAGACGGAAGGTGTTTTCAATTCAGAGCTTTCAGTAACAAAGATCCTGACAAGCAGACCCGGGAGTGGTTTGAAGACTACAAAAAAATCGTAAAAAAGAAATTGGAGGAACAAGAACGTGAAAGAATTAAGCGTAAGAACCGGCGACGTGATCGCCGCGGAGATCAATCAGATCAAACGGCAGACGGCACAGAATCTGTTGTATGCATCGGTGGAGATCGGCAGACTGCTGACCGAAGCCAAAGCGACGGTGCCCCACGGAGAATGGGGGCAGTGGCTGTCTGACAACGTGGACTATTCCCAATCCAACGCCAATAATCTGATGCGGATCTATAACGAATACGGAAACGGCGGTCAGTTGGATTTCTTTGCAGAAGAACGGTTGGAGCTGTTTGGAAATCTTTCCCCTTCCCAAGCATTGGCCCTCGTGTCGCTCCCGATGGATCGACGGGTGGAGTTTGTGAAAGAGAACGACGTGGAGCAGATGTCCGTCCGGGAACTGAAAGACGCTTTGAAGCGCGCAGAAGATGCGGAACGTGGCGTGAAGGAATCAGAGAGTCGTTTTGAAGCCGCAAGGAAGGAAGTGGCTTCTGCGAAGGCCGAGGCTACGGAGCTTCGACGGAAAATGGCAGATCTGCAGGATCAACTTGCAAAATCCCAGACGCTTCACATTTCTTCTCCCGAACCGTCTCCGGAAGATCTTGCCGCGATCCGCAAAAAAGTGGAAGCGGAATATCAATCCAAACTGGGAGAGAGTGAAGAACAACATCGTAAGGAGATCGACCGTCTGACGAAGGAAAAAGCCGAGGTGGAGCGGAATGCCAAGAAAACCGCCGCCGATCAATCCAAGCTCTTGACAGAGCAGTTGAAGGAAGTGGAACGAAAACTTTCCGCCGCAACCGAGCGGGAAGAAGCAGCCCTTCGGAAGGCAAAAGCCGCCGCTTCTGTTGATGCACAAAAACTGGCGGTGCATTTCGATTTGGTTCGGCGGGAATTGAATTCCATCAAAGAGTGCTTGAAAAACCTTGCCGAGGATCCTTCGGCAGAAAAATACCGGAATGCCGTTGCGAAGATCCTGCGGGATTATTTGACGGGGTTGGAAGGAGTATGATGACATGAAAAAGATTGCGTTTGTTCTCTGTGTAATTTTGATGATAACCGCTTTGGTCGGGTGTGCGGAGGTTGTTTCCGAGTGTCCCATAGACGTTGAATATACCGCTGCTTACGATTCTGAGGAGATGGATTATTCGTACAAATACGACTGGCTTAATGGTGAATTTAAGTATTTACCTTCTGGGCTTAAAACGGTTCATCACGATGCAGTGTACAGAGTTCTCTATGAACGAACTTGGTCTGACGGTTCTGTGAACACCCTTTGGAAGACTGTCACAAAAGAGGAATATGAAACGGCGTTGAAGCGGTTGGAAGGCGGGGTGGGGTGATGGAATCGTTCATTGAAGGAATTATGCAGGCGAAAAAGGAAGCGTTAAGACGAGATATCCTTGCGAATGCTGTTCTTATTAATGATCGGCAGTATTTTTCCCGGATTTACCATGAGGGCAGGGAAATCTCCATGATTTGTGGATTAAAGGCTTTTTATACAGACGAACTTCCGGACGATACTCTTTTTGCGGTTGTTGAAGCAGATGCTTCTTGTAAGAATCAAGACGAACGCATAGCAGAACTTAAAGAAGAAAACGAGATGTTGAGAAATAGGCTTAACCGCATTTCCGATGTGCTTGAAAGGGGTGAGTGGGAATGACCCGAAAGAAAATCTTGACCGGGAATGAGATTATCAGTGCGTTGGAGTATTGTAGGGGCTTAAAGCTTGCCACGGTGAAGATGCTTGTCGTCAAAGAAATTGGCAAGGTCGAAGAAGTAGAGAATGAAGTTTACGTTGGGGAAATTCTTGATCTTATCGACCGTCAAATGGAGGATATAAAACGCAAAAGCAAGATGCTTGAATCGGCTCTTGAGGAAAACCTTCTTTTGCGCGCGTATCGAGGCGAAAATATAAAACTAAAAGAAGAAAACAAAATCCTTTCCAAAAACGCCGCCGAGGTGTTTCAGGAGGGATTGAACGAAAACCGGAAACTCTTTACCGGAGAAATCTTAAAGGAATTTGTCCACTTCCTGATTGACCGTGCAGAGGGGGGGGTAATCCACGTCTGTGATTTGCCGGATTTAGTGATTGATTTTCAAACAAAGGAGAATGAAAGATGAAAAATAATAACAGTGGAAACGTTGTGTCGGGCGGTTTGGGACTTGCCACCGTGCTAACTCTTATCTTTGTAGTCCTTAAACTGACGAAGGTAATTTCTTGGTCCTGGTGGTGGGTTCTTGCTCCCCTTTGGATCGATTTGATTATTGCAGTTTTGGTTTTTGTGTTTTGGATTATTCTTGCTGTAATCCTGGAAAGAAGGAATTGACGATGCCAAAACTGAAACCGCCCGCCGAGGTTGGACCCGAGGATCGATGGAAGAAACTCCCGAGGGGAGAGGCGCGACGTTCTGCCCGGGGACAAGCCTGGGCGGAGGTGTTGGACGAGATGGCTCGGAGCCAGTGTCAATACGGACAGGCTTTGCGAAATATCGAAGAAAGAAGGTTGAAGGTATGAAAATCAAGAAAATCATAGACGTCTGTAAAAAAGAGGGCGGTCTGATCTTACATACTCCCGACGACGGTCCTCAATGGATCGCCGCCGCCGGGGCAAGATATGCTTTGGTGGGAGTTCCCCCGGTAACGGTAAACGGTCTTTGTGCTTTGTATGATCTGAACCCGGAGGAAGGGTTTTCCGTGGAGGAGATCTTGGGGAAGGTCGAAGTGAAGGGAGATGAACCCTTGATCGAGTTGCCCATGCGGTTGGAAACGTCTTCGACCTACGTTCCCTTTAAGGCAAAGGACGGAACGGTCTATTTGGTAAATCAAAGATACTGCTCTCCCTTTGCGAAGGATCGGGAAGTTTCTTGTGTTCTGAAAAGAGATTCCTTTCAGAAACCGACCTTGGTGTTCCGGGCGGGGCTTTCGGAAATTGCGGAGATCGACCCCGTCCTTCCCGACGAGAAATTCGTTACGATGTTGGAAACCCTTCTTTCCGGTGTGGACGATTTTGCGGGGCAGGAGGAATACAGAACCCGAAAGACTCCGGAACCGGATTATGAGCAAGAAGTGTTGAGGTAAATCTATGGACGCGAGAACGTGGCTGCGGCAAATGTACGATTTGGAGCGGTACATAAATTGGCTGAAGTCGGAAAAAAAGAGGGTAGAGGAGCTGCGGTGTTCTCTGCCTTCTCTCGCTCCCAATGACGTGAGATCCCCGGGGAATTCCTCGGGGAACGCTCGCTACGTGGATATTATCGCCCGGACGGAAAAGGAAATGGACAGGATCTGCGCCCGTCTTGCGGCTGCCATTGAGGATCGGGAATTGCTCTGCGCAAATATCCGAGCCGCCGCCGAGGGGCTGAAGGATCCCAAAGAGAGGGACGTGATCCTGTATCGGTATTGCCATCGGCTGACCTCGGAGCAGACCGCACAGAAGATGCACTATTCCGCCCGTCATATAAAACGGATTCACGCGCGGGCGATTACACACATCAAACCGACGAAATAAAAAGATGTCATTGTATGTCACCCTGTAGGTGTGGTATAATGGTACCGTGAAAAGATGTCATTGTATGTCACCCTGTAAGTGTGGTATAATGGTATCGTGAAGAACAGCGACCGGATCCGGTACGCTGTTTTTTCATATCTCCGTGGGTGCGTCGTATTTTGGCGGGCGAGGAACGTCGGGGTTGAATCCGTAGGTGGGGAAGTTCTCGACGGAGATGAACAGAATAGTTAGCCGTGGGCAGAAATGCCGGCGGCTTTTTTGTTGCCGAATTTGTGGGAAAGGAGTGTTCCGGGGGATATGGCAAAAGAAAAGAGCGAAAAAACGAAACAAGCGGAAGAGTACGCGAAAAAGTACGGAAGACCGCCAAAATATAAAAAACCGAGCGAAATGCAAGCGAAAATAGACGAATATTTCAAAAAATGCGAAGGTGAAATGCTTCTGGGCAAAGATGGGAAACCGATCATCAACAAAAAGGGCATTGTTTATCTTGAAAAGCCCCGTCCTCCAACGGTTACAGGGCTTGCTCTGTATCTCGGATTCTCCGGTCGTCAGGCTTTACTGAATTATCGGGCGAAAAAAGAGTTTCTTGACACGGTAACGCGTGCGCGCTCGCGTATTGAACAATACAACGAAGAAGCTCTATACTCCAAAGAGACTTGTAATGGGGCGAAGTTTAATCTTTCCAACAATTTTGACGGTTGGGCGGAAAAAGTTGAAAACACAATCAAAGAGACGAAGTTGGAAGAATTGATTTGAAATATACTGCAGATTATCTTGTTTCCCGGCGGAAAGAGAAGTGGGAAGAATCTTACGATATTGAGTTTGACAAGAAATTTCGGAGCGCCGTTGCGAAACGGTTGACCGAAGATCGGGAACTGCTTGCCGAGGTTCAGGCGAACCCGGAAAAGTTGGTCGAGTTGGTTTTTGTCGTTGTGGATAAACGGCAAAAGACAATGCCCTTCTTTTTGAATGCGGTTCAGCATGAATTTGTCGGGCAGTTGAACCAAGCGATTGCGGATTACCGTGCCGGGTTGATTTCGTCGATCACGCTGTTGGTATTGAAAGGGCGTCAACAGGGGTTTACAACATTCATTACCGCATATCAGTTGGCTTGTTGTATTCTAAACCGAAATTTTCAGGGATTTACCCTTGCAGATGAAAGTTCCAATACGGAAACCATCTTTCAAAACAAGGCGAAATTTGTGTATTCTCAACTGCCTGACGTATTAAAACCTACTGAAAAATTTAACAACCGTCGGCAGTTTCTTTTTGAGTTGATCAACAGTGGGTGGGAAGTTGATACTGCCACAAAGCAGGTCGGACGTTCCCGGACGATCAATTTTTTTCATGGATCGGAATGTGCCTTTTGGAGAGACGGAATTGCCTCGATTCAAGCGGCCTTGGGGGAAGCCCTTACCAAGGATTGCATTGGGATTTATGAGAGTACCGCAAACGGCTATAACGACTATGAAAAGATGTGGAACAGCGGGGTGTTTGTAAACTGTTTTTACGAATGGTGGAAAACGCCGGAATACCGCGACACATTGAAAAATGCGGAGGTCCGAAAAGAGTTTTTGGAACAAATCGAAAAGGGATCCGACTGGATCCACGATCGGTTACGGTGGTTGAGAGACGAGAAAAACTTGGACGAGGAACAGTTGTACTGGTACTGGAACAAATACAAGAAGTATCTCGACAAAAACCTGATCAAACAGGAATATCCCTGTTTTCCTCAGGAAGCGTTTCTTTTGTCCGGGAAGCCTGTGTTCGATACGGTTGCGATTCATGGCAGACTTGCAAGCCTGCAAAAGCCTTTGAAGGTCGGATATTTTGAGTATGATTACGACGGGTTGAAGATCTCCAATATTCATTGGGTTAATGATCGAAACGGCATGGTTCAGTTGTATTATCTGCCAAACTCTCCCCAAGTGACCAAGTATGCCATAGGTGGAGATACCGCCGGAGAAGGTTCGGACTTCTTTACCGCACACGTGTTAGATGCGAAGACCGGGGCGCAGGTTGCTCACATGAAACACGAATTCGATTCGGATTTATATGCCCGACAGGTGTATTGCCTTGGGTGGTATTATAAATGGGCCCTCGTCGGGATCGAAGCAAACTTCGATGTGCACCCGATCAAGGAACTTCAACGACTGGGGTACCCGAATCAGTACATCCGAGAATCCGTGGACTCCAATACCGGGAAAAAGGCGAAAAAGTTCGGATTCCGGACGGACGAGTTGACGAGACCGACGATAATCTCTCGACTGATCGGCATCGTTCGGGATCACGTGGATACCATCAATGATCTGGCGACGTTGGAAGAATTGCAGACTATTGTGAAATCGAAGACGGGGAGACCGGAGGCACCTTCGGGAAAACACGATGACGACATGATGGGGCTTGCGATTGCACATGAAGTTCGAACCCAGGTTTATTTTGATGAACACAAAATCCCGCTTCTTCAGCAGGATTTCTTTGGTACGGAATGGGAATCTTCCGGGTGGAAAGATTACGAAGAAAAAATAGAAATTATCTAAATTCACAGACGTTTGGGAAAGGTGGAAAATATGCAGGTATTGCTTGTTTGTGCGGTTGGAATCTTGAACATTGTTTGTTTTCTTATCGGCGTTCGTGTCGGAAGCCGATGCGAGAAAACAGAAGAAAAACGAGATGACGCTCCTGCAAAGGACAAAAAGACTCTTGTTGACCTTTTGGTGGAAAAAAGACAAGATCATTTTCGGAAAGAGCAGGAAAAAGAAGTTCAAATAGAAGAAGACCGGAAACGTCGGATCTTGGCAAACATCGAGAATTACGACGGCACCGACTTCGGACAAGTAGAAGTATAAGGGGGTGGGTAAATGGAAAGAGAAGATCTTCAGGAGATTAAAGAAACTCCGATTTGGGCGTTGTACGAAAAGGGGAAACGCTTTCATGATATGATCGGTACTTATAGCGATACGGACCGAAATTGGCGTTTTTACAACGACGACCAATGGGGCGGCGCAAAATTGGGCGGAATGGAACCCCTTCAAGAGAATTTCATTAAACCCATCGTTGACTATAAGTTTTCGGTTATTCACGACAATTTGTTTGCAATCCAGTTTGAAGTTCAAAACGGCGAAGATAGGCTTTTTCAATTACCGGTATCCAGTTATTGTGATATGCTGAACCGCTACGCTTCCAAGTTTTGGGAATGGAACAAGATGGACCAAAAATGCCGTCTTGTTACCTTGGATGCGGCAGTGAACAGTGAGGGCATTCTGTACTTAACCTACGACGTTAACAACAAGATTCCCGTCGCCGAGGTCGTGGAAAAAGGCGACGTTTTCTACGCAAACGAAAACACGGAAGATATTCAGAGTCAACCTTATATCCTGATTCGCCAAAGAATTCCGTTAGTTAATGCGGTGGATCTGGCGTTTTCTTTGGGAGTTTCCCAAGAGAAAATTTCTTTGATTCTCCCGGACAGTGACAATTTCGACCAAGCCGGGGATTCCGCAAAGAAAGAAGTGGACGGTAAAGTTACGCTGATTTACAAGCTCTACAAAAAAGACGGTCGAGTTTTTTACAGTCTTTCGTCTCGATGCTGTGAGTTAGAAACCGACGTAAATACCGGGCTTACCCGTTACCCCTTGGGACATTTTACTTGGGAAACCAAGAAAGGAAGTAGCCGAGGAGAAGGGGAGGTTCGGAGGTTGATTCCGAACCAGATCGAAGTGAACCGGATGCTGATGCGCCGGGTACTTACCGCCAAAAGCCAGGCGCACCCTTACAAGGTCGTTGACGTCAGCAAGATTGAAAATCCTGAAGTTTTGAATTCTGTCGGCGGAACGTTGCGGACGAAAGGTAATACGGTGGAAGACATTCGAAAAGCAGTTGGAACGATTCCTCCGGCGCAGATGTCTCCCGATGCAAGGGAGCTGCAGGCAGAAATCATCGGAACTTCGAGAGAACTTGCCGGTGCGGGCGATATTGCCACAGGGCAGATCAATCCGGAGCAGACGTCCGGACGGGCGATGTTGGTGGTAAAACGTGCGTCGGAAGCCCCGATTGCACCGAAAACCGAGCGATTCAAAGATTTTGTGGAAGACATCGGTTTGATCCTTCAGGATTTCATTATTGCTTATTCTCAAGACGGAATCGATATGGAAATGGTCCATGTGAATGAGCAAACCGGCAAAGAGACGATCAGCATCGTAAACGTCCGACAGGACGTTCTGCGTCAGTTGAAGGCTTCCGTAAAAATTGAAGTTACGCCCAAGGGATCCTTTGATAAATATGCCCAAGAAGAAACGTTGGAAAATTTCTTTGCGCAAGGCTATTTCAGATCGGATCGCGTCGGGGAATTAGAAATATTTGTAAGCCTTTTGGATGACGGTTCTCTTTCTCCCAAAAGAAAGTTGGAAAAAGCAGTCCAAAAAATTCGGGAAGAACAACAGAAGATTGCGCAAACCAAAGCCAAGGCACAGGTGCTGATGCAAAAGGTTCGGAATTTCTTTTCCTCCGACCTGGAAGGACAAGCTCGGCAGGTTTCCGAGGCTCGTAAGGTTATGGGACAGTCGGCACCGGCTCTTTCTTCTCCGGCTTCGGAGGAGGAAATGCTGATGAATAATCCGGATGATAATTAAGGAGGGTGTCGCGATGAAGACTTAACGGAAGTAATATTTAGCTTTATTTTTTAGTCAAACCACGTCCGAGCATTGAAGACGTTAAAAGCACATGGACCTGGGAAGCAAACCCAAACGAAAAAATAGGAAGGAGAATTTCATGGAAAACAATGAAATCCCTGTACCTGTAGAAGGTACTGAAAACACGGAGCAAACCGTAGAAAAAACCCCGCAAAAACTCTACACCGAGGATGAGCTGAACGCAAAGCTCGATGAAGGGTATCGGAAAAAGATTGGGCGGAGAGAAGCCAAGATCCGAAAGGAATACAAGCCCTTGGAAGACTTGGCGGAAGCTATGAAACTCGGCACCGGAAAGAATACGGTTCCCGAGGTGCTCGAATACGTCCAGAATTTTTACAAGGATAAGGGTGTTGATATGCCTGTGGCAAAGCAATACTCCGAAAAGGACGTTGAAATCTTGGCCCGAAGTGATGCGGATGAAATCATTTCCGCCGGTACGGAGGAAGTTTTGGACGAATTGAAGCGGCTCACGGATCTTGGCGTAGATCGTATGTCGGACCGGGAAAGGGCGATGTTCAGCCATCTTGCACAGCATCAAAAGAATGCGAAAAAGATGCAGGAACTTGCCGACCTTGGGATTCCGAAAGAGATCTATGAAAGTGAAGAGTTTACTTCGTTCGCTTCCATGTTCCATTCTGACGTTCCGATGGAAAAAGTGTACGAAAACTACGAAAAAATCAGACCGAAAGAAAACATCAAACCTATGGGATCCGTCGCCAGTACGACCCCCGCCAACAACGTGAAAGACTTTTATTCGCAAACAGAAGTTAAGAAGTTTTCACGGGAATATCTCGACAAGAATCCCGATGTGTATCAAAAGGTTCTTGAGAGTATGCGGAAATGGTGAGGATCCCTCGTAACGAAAGAGAGGAAATTATACTATGTCCGTAGAAAACTATATGCCGACCATTTGGTCGAAAAGTATTTATGACAAATCCGAGGAAAGGGGTGCGCTGGTACAGGACTGTAACCGTCAGTATGAAGGGGAAGTTCAGTACGCTCACAGCGTCAAGATCCTCGGTGTCGGCGACGTCACGATCGGAGATTATGTCGGTCAAGAAATCGACTTCGAAAAGATGACTGCGCCTGAACATATTCTCAACATCGACGTGTCCAAATACTTCGCTGTGGAGATTGACGACGTGGATGCAGTCCAGTCAAACCCCCAGCTTTTTGAAGAATTCACTACCCGCGCTGCCAATAGAATCGCATTGGAGCGCGACAAGTTTGTCGGTGCTTTGGTTGCCGGTAAGGCACAATCTTCCGTAGATAAAAAAGAGGGGAATGCCATCTATAAAACCGGTGCGGAAAACGTGATTGTTGCCACCAACAAGACCCGCGCTGCGATCCGCGCCGCCTTCGACGCTGCCATTGTGCAGTTGAAAGAAAACAACTTTATGGACGGCGGTGTCATTGAAGTGGCTCCCGCGGATTACGCCTTGTTCCGGGATGATCTGATTGAGCTGAAGACCAGCAACGACGATCTTTTGCGGAGAGGGGTTGTGGGTACTTACTACAAGTACGAGACCAAAGAAACCAACAACGTTTACCGGGATGAACAATATTCCTATGCCATCGTTCGTTCCAAGCGGTGTATTGCGTTTGCCGGACAGATCGACAAAGTCAAAGCCGGCTCTTTTGAAAAGAAATTCGGCGATTACGTAAAAGGGTTGAACGTATTCGGAGCAGAGATCATCGATCAGGATCAACTGGTGGTCGTTAAGATCCCCTTGATCGCAACCGCGTAAGAAAGGAAGGATAACGATGATTCGAATTGTATTGGTAAATACTGATTTCCGTGACCGCCATACGGGAAAAATCCACAAGGCGGGCAAAACACTGAAAATGTCTGACGACAGAATCACGGAAGTAAGAAGTGTCAACCCCGATTTCGTGACCGTGATCGGTACGGTTGAAGAAGAACCTGAAACTGCCCCGGAAGATACCGAAGAAGCAAAGGCAGTGAAAAACAAGTAAAATCCCGAGGAAAGTCCCTCAGGAATAAGACATAAAGGGAGAGGGCAAGATGTTCTCTCCCTTTTTCCCAATTAAGAGAATTGATAAAATACGGAGGTTTATGCAAAAATGGAATACGAAATTTTTGTGAGACAGCCCAGTGTTGAGTTGCACCGAGGAATCCGCGTAAGAAAAGAAACCGAAATCACATACGAATCCGAAAATGCCAAGCAGACGGTAAAGGATTTGGTTTTGAATATAGAGGCGAAAGAGTCTGGAACCAGTGGTTTGAATTCCTATGAATCCGAGAACAAAATTCGGATCCGACTCAACGAAGGGGATATTTTGTTGTTTGAGGAAAAGCGGGGATTCTATTTGCCGGCATCCGCATTTTGCTCTCCCCAGCAAGGGGCGGAAGATCTTGCCGCTCTTGAACACGTGAAATTGCCTGAAGAAATTACTTGTTAAAAAGGAGAACTTCATGGGACAAACGATTATTAAGGTTAAATGTACTGACCAAGAATTGGAGATCATTGAAGATCCCGTTGTTTCCTCCGGCGGTTTTAACGAAAACAAGGTTGTTTTTGAATTCTGTCCTCTTTGGAGTGGTTTTGAAAAGTACGGTGTTTTTTATGTAACGGAGAAAAACGTTTGTTACGCCCCTATAGGCGAAGATGACAGTTGTATTATTCCCCATGAAGTTTGTGAACGAGCCGCGACAATTCACATTGGAGCGTTTGGGGTAAATTCGGAGGGGATAAGAAGAAGTACCAATGAAATCAAGTACAAAATTGTTAAAGGTGCCATTGAATCCGGGCACAAACCAAGTGACCCTACCCCAGATCTCTACACACAGATTCTTTCAAGGATAGATTCTATTTGTGCCGCAGCTGAATCGGCAGCAGAATCTGCAAAACAAACCGCGGAAGCTGCCGCAGTCGCAAATTCCGCCGCCAAAGATGCAAATGAAGCCGCGGACAATGCGAATAAAGCCGCGTACAATGCGAACAAAGCCGCGGACAATATAAATAATGCAGTGCAACAAGCAACCACCGCCGCGGACAATGCAAATAACGCGGCGACTTCGGCAGATAATGCAGCAGACAGGGCCTCCAGCGCCACGTCCGATGCGCAGGAGGCGACGCAGGAATGTTCGCTTCTCGTTGCCGAGGTTGAGCAAAAGCTGGAAAACGGGGATTTCACGCCGAAAAAGAACGTGGATTATTTCACTCCGGAAGAAAAACAGGAAATGATCAACGACGTCTTGTCCTCCCTTCCACGCGATATTACCATTACTTCCTGGAAGGCGGTGCAGGAAGTTGTCCGCGCCGGCAAAGCCGCAGAGGTGTTCTCCATCGGAGATCAGATCGAGTGTCAGCACGACGTATTCGGAACCCTTTTGTGGGACGTAATCGGAATTGACCACGATACCCCTGCGGATAGCCAATATGAACATAGTATCACGTTGCAATTACACGACTGTCTTTCCGAACCATTTATGTTCGATGAACGAGAGCCGATTAGCGCAATTTCACACTATCGAACCTATGGTAGCAATACTTGGAGAGATTCTGCACTGCGTCAATGGTTGAACTCGGATAGTGCCGCCGGAAATTGGTGGGTATCTCAAACAGGAACTGATGTAGCCCCAGATTACGCTACGACCCACGACGGATTTATGAAGGGGTTGGATGAAGATTTCCTTTCAGTTGTTGGGGCGGTATCGAAGTGCACCCTTTTAAACGACTTTGAATCAAGGGACTTGTCGTTTACAGATGACACCTTCTTTTTGTTGTCGAAGACTGAAATTTATGGCGGATTGAATTACGGTATCGCCGAAGGAAAGGCATATCCTTATTACGCTTTAAATTCAGATCTTGCCATGCCGGGCGACGGAGATGATTCTAATCGTATCAAATACCTGCGAGGTTACGCATCAGGTTGGGCTCTTCGCTCTATCAAGCAAGGTGACGGTCTGTACAACATTCGATATGTATCGAACACGGGAGGTTCGGCTCGTCAACATGGTGCACGTAATACTGACGGAATAGCACCGGCGTGTTGCATTTATTAAGGAGGTGTAGAGAATGTTTAAGTTTATAACCGAGAAAGAACAAATTCTTCGAGCAAAAAGAGACTTGAAATCCGTTTCCGCTCGCCAAAAAAATGCTGAGGTCGTAACTTCTATTGCGTTTGTTACAATGGCAGAAAACGGAAATATCGACGACGTCACAGCTTCGGAGCACGTTGACTTGTTTTCCCCATGGGCGAGCAACGTTGCGTATTCCGTGAACGCATTGCGGGAATATAACGGTTCTTTATATCGTTGCGTACAAGCCCACACTTCCCAAGACGATTGGACTCCCGATGCCACCGCCGCACTTTGGACGAGGGTAGCAGATCCTAACGAAGAATATCCCGCATGGTCGCAACCCATCGGCGCACGTGACTCTTATGGAATAGGAGATAAGGTGTCTCACAGTGATAAAAAGTGGACGTCCGTCGTAGACGGCAACGTTTGGGAGCCTGGCGTTTACGGTTGGGAGGAGGTTTTAGAATGAAACTCGAAATATTTGAAAAAAAATGCCTTGCGCTGATCGAAGAACTAAATCCAGAAAGTCAATACCTTACCGACGACGTTGACATTAGAGCAAAGATATATGAAGTTATCAACCAAATCATGTTTGAGGTCATTCGGATTAAAAAATTGCCAAAATATATCGAAGTGGAAGTTTCCAATGGGGAACTCCTCACCTTTGAAAATCTTGGCGGGCATTGCGGCTACGAGGTGTTTCAGCTGTGTGCTGTGCACGGCGTGAAGTACGATTCTAAGGCAGACGGTACTGTTCTGAAGTTTTTGGAGGACGGAACGGCAGAGATTGAAGTGTACGTGTATCCGGAGCGGATTACGGAAAAGACGAAGGCGAAAAGTTTTGAGTTGGAGCTGCCTGCAGAGATTCTCGAGGTTATGGTTTACGGTGTTGCGGCAGATCTTCTTAAAAGTGATGAGTCTGCAAATTTTGGGAAAATTTACGCTGATCGCTATGAAACGATGCTGCGGAGAATCGACCCCCGATACCAGCTCTATGGAATTTCATATGAAGGCGGGGTGAATATTTGATGGCGAGCATTGTGTCTCGTAGGTATGGCAGCTTCCGCGGCGTTGACTTCCGTGGAGATGAGGTGGATTTGTCGAGAAGTCCGGACAGTTTGAATATGTGGAAAGACTACCGGAAAACCGACAGTATCCGCACTCGTCCTAAACTGCAGTTAAAGTGGGAGTTCCCCGATCCGGTTTACGGAATCTTTTTTTATAAAGATATGAGGTTGATCCATAGTGGAGATCGGCTGTACAAGGTTGAAGAGGACCAAATTGAGGAATTGTTTTCCGGGTTGAATCAGGCTCGGAGTAATGCCTTTATTTACGATAACGTGTGGTATTTTAAGGACGGAAAATATTATCTTCAATACGGTTGGGACGAGGAGAGAGATGAGTATGTTCTGAAGGAAGTGGAGGGTTACGTTCCAACAACAAGCATTGGCAGAACGGAGCGAAGCGGCGGCACAGATCATGAAGGATTGAATTTCTTGACGGGTCGACGGATCAATACGTTTTTAGGGAACGATATTGGGACGGAATTTTGGTTTGACTGTCAGGAAATTGACGAGTCATTTCCACCGATTGTCAGAATCAACGGTGAGCTGAAATCTTCTCCTGAGGACTATTGTGTGAATTACAAGGACGGCACAATTACTTTTACAGTTGCCCCTCCTACTCCATTGACGGAAGGAAAAGATAATATCTCAATCGAGTTCTGCAAGACGGACCCGAAGAAGCGGGATATTATTTGCAAATGCACGTTGTTGCAGATTTTTGATAACCGCGTGTTTTTTAGCGGGAATCCAGATTATCCGAACATTATCTATCATTGCGCTCTGAATGATCCTTCTTACTGCAGCGACTATGCTTGGTATCCTGCCGGAACGGATCCTGCTGAAGTGCGGGGGTTGGTCGCAGGGAACAACGCGCTGTGGGTATTCCGTGAACCTTCCGACGCAAACACCAATGTATTTTATTACACTCCATCACGAGACGATAACTACGGTAAGGTTTATCCGTCCTATCATTCCAGTATTACCACCGGCTGCGTGGGGCGCGCGATCAATTTCGGAGACGATATTGTGTTTTTTAGCGACCGGGGAATGGAGGGTGTCAGCGGGGACATTATGACGGAGCAGGTGATCTCTCACCGTTCCTCTCTTGTAGATGGTAGATTGATCGCGGAGAATGGATATAAAGATATGATTCTGGAAGAATGGGAAGGGTATCTTCTCGTTCTGATCGGAAATAAGGTCTATCTTGCTGATTCCCGCACTGCATTTTCCTACGAAAACCACAGGGAATACGAGTGGTTTTATTGGGAATTGGATCGCGACGTTGTCTGTGCGAAGGTATACAACGGTGTGCTTTACGTTGGAACCGCCGATGGCGTCTATGAATTAACTGACCATGAAGGTTCTTTGGAGAGCTATTGGGTGACTCCTAAGGATCGATTTAGGTATCCCAACCGGACAAAGACAACCAACAAACGAGGGAGTGTCGCAGAGGCAAAGGGAGATGTTTCTCTTTCTGTGAAGACGGAAGATTCAGAGTATGAACTTGTGGGGGAACACAAGGGTGTGCAGGACTGCTTTGTAAATCGGATTAAGAAAAAGAAATTTAAGGATATTCAACTAAAATTCCACTCAAACACAAGATTCAGTTTGGAATCGGTTACGCTGGAATGTTTCTTGGGTGGCTACATTAAAGGAAGATGAGGTGAACCGATATGGTAAAAGCATATTCCGAATACGATCAAAACGATATTGCGGAATTGGAAGACGAACAAAAAGCAAAGGTAGAAGAAAAGGAAAACTTTTACGATACCGCAATCGAAGAGACGAAGAAGTTTTATTCCGATCAGTCCGCAGGAATCGAAGCCTGGGGAAAAGAACAGGAAAAGATTCAACAGGCGCAAACGGATCTTACCATTGAAGGTCTCGAAAAAGCAAAGGAAGACACTGAGTCCGATTATCGGAGAGAACAATCTGCCGCTTACGTGGATTTTAAGGAATCAACTTCTAAATACGGCGTCGAAGCAGAACAGCTTGCTTCTGTTGGCCTGATAGGTTCCGGGTATGCAGAATCCTCAGAAACGCGAAAATATAACGCATATCAAAACCGACTTGCAGTAAACCGTGAAGCGTTCAAGCGAACGGAAGCAGAATTTGACCTTGCAATCAAAGATGCTGAATTGAAGAACAGTGCCGCATTGGCTGAAATTCATTATAAAACCTTGACAGAAAAACTGTACCTACAAATGCAAGGATTTTCGGCGGCAAACGAGCTTTTGATGGAAAAGGCAGATGCCATTGATTCGATCAATGCGGATTACGAGGCTCGGATCCAATACATTCTTGAATCGATTGCAGAACGAAAAGCCGCAGAGAAAGGAACCGAATCTTCCTTGCTTACCGGAGACCTTGCAGAACCGGAAGAGGGCGTGGAGGATTCTGCCGATTCCGGAGTGACGAGCACAGAATCTCTACTCCCAGGGTTTTTGGCACAGGGGATTGGGAATGGGTTTCCCGGTGCTTCCGCATTTGCGACACTACCGACAGGAGGCGCCGGTTCTGGTGTAAGGGATGATATTCCAATTGCTGAACGAATGAAGGAAAAGGATGCAGAAAAAAACGGAACCTACACAAACGCCGTTAACCCTTTGTTGAGTCCGGGATCTGTCAATAAGGTTATTTCGGAAGGAGCAAAGAACGCCAAGACTGTAGATACGGATTATTATAAAGGTCCCCTCAATTCTGATGGGCGTATTTTTGGAACATTTGCCAACGGTTATCAGCCCAAGGGAATCAGCGGTCACGGGAAACTGACGAAATCGGGGCAGACCTACACATTTAATACCAGAACTCTATCCGGAGAGTATAAATACGTTACTCAAAACGTATGGAAGGCAGAGGACGGGTCGCTTTGGTACTGGGATGGGCGGCAGAACAAATATCTCCCGTATCATTCCGGGTATCGGCGCAGCTCATAATGTTATAAAAATGAGGTGTGTTTATGGGCTATTTTGAACAACAGAAAAAAAAGCGTGATTCAGAGCTCCTGAATCACCTGCTGAAAAATACAGAGAATCCAAAAACCAATACTTCTTTCACGGAAGATAGTATTCCGTGGAAGAGGAATCAAGTTTCTGCTTCGCACGCCGGAATTACAAGAGACGTTGCGCAAAAGGACAAGTCTTCCGGGAAGTGGTATGACAACTGGTTCGACGAAGGGGCATTCTCCGATGGGTACCAATTTGGAGACGTTTCCAAGACGGTTCTTGGGACGGCGGCAGATCTGCAGGAGAATGCCATTACCGCCGTTGCCGAGGCTACCGAGGGATTGATCGACACCGGTGCGGACCTGGTCGGGATGTTCGGTGGGCTTTTCAATAAGGATTTTGAAAAGAAGACCAGCGAGTTTGTTGCAAAAGATCTCCTGCAATCCCAAAAGGTGGGCGAGGTCGTGGGCAACGTGATCAACTGGACGAATCCCATTGGAATTGCCACGAATTTGGCTTTGAAAAACGGCATTGTAAAAAACAATACCGAAGATGCCTCCGTTTTGGGAGATAAGTCTGACGGTATGGTTCAATCCGTCACCCATATGGCGGGAGCGCAAGCGTTGAAAGCAATCCCCGGCGCCGGTGCGGTACTGAGTCCTCTGGCAATGGGGGTCAACGCTTACAGCAGCGAGATCGAAGAGGCATACAGGGAAGGGGCCACCCCTGCCGAGGCTCGGGTCAGTGGTCTTATTTCTGCCGGTGCGGAATTGATCTTTGAGCAGATCGGCGGAATTAAGGTTTTCAAAAACACTCCCGTGGATGATTGGGTTTCCCGGCAGATCTCCACGAAGATCTCCAACAAGGTGGCTCGAACCTTGACAAAATTCGGGGTTGACATCGCCACGGAAGGAAACGAAGAAGTTCTTACCGAGGTCGCTTCCCGGATCGGAAAAAAACTTACCTATATGGACGAGAAATCATGGAAGGAAATGATGGCGTCCGAGGAAGCGTTCAATTCCTACGTGGAATCCTTCGTGAGCGGTGCTGCGATGGGTGCCGGCTTCGGTGTGGTAAAAGGTGCCGGGTCTGTCACTTCCGGAAAAGACTACACCACCGGCATGACGGCAAACGAGCAGAAGGTTTTTGATAAACTCTATGCCGATGCGATCGCAGAGAAGAAGAAAACCGACGGTAAAGTTACCGCATCGGACAAAATGAAGATTTACAACGAGATCGAATCCCAAATGGAAAAAGGGTATATTTCCACGGATAAGATCGAAGAGGTTTTGGGTGGAGATACCTATACGAAATATCGGGAGACGGTGGACTCGGAAGACGCTCTCACCAAAGAGTATGAGGAACTTGGAAAGAAAGAATCCTACACCCTTGCAGATCAGACCCGTTATGCCGAGTTGAAAGATCTTCTTGAAAAACAAAAAACCGACTCCCAGCGGAATCGGTTGAAAGAGCAGTTGGAATATGAGGTCAGCGAAACTGTGGCGGGGGATCGGCTTTCGGAAAGTTATCGGGAGAAATACCGCAAGGGGAAAGCCTTTGAGGCGGATCTGTCGAGATACAACGGCAACGCCAAAAAGGTGGTTCAAAAGGCAGTCGACAGCGGGATCCTGAATAATACCAACCG
>JAZUMQ010000013.1:0-9084 GCA_045603745.1 Eubacteriales bacterium
GACAAAGCAGCGTTGCATTGTACCAAGCAGTGTTGTCTCCGCCAAACAGGGGCGATTAACAATCTGTCCAATGTCATTTTTACATTGACATTACCATAATTCCCGATATAATATTTATGGATTGCGACGCAATCAATTTATCAGCACCTATGATCGGTGCGTGCCTTTTAGGGCACAGGTGATTTTTTGAAACTGAATAAAAGAAACTGTGAGACTCGAATCAGACTGACTCCCTGCGGCGAAGACTTTACAAAAGTCCAAATGAAAATCGATGGCATACACAACGATTTCTTTTTGAGCGGCATTATGGGAAGTCAGTTTTCTTCTTTATTGACGGCAGTTTACTGTCTATACGAAGAAGATGACTTTGCCCATTGGTACTTTCGCAGACGCAATCCGCAACTCAAGCGCGAATATTCTGATCGCCGTAAAGATGGGAATTGCTCCACAAGAGCAGAAATTCATTGGGACGGAGAAATGTACGGTTATGCGACATTGTTATTGTGGAGAGAGAGTCCCTCTCTGAATCCGCCAGACGCAAACACGCCTGATCCTGTACACATTTCTATTTGCAGAAGAAGAAGTAAATCTTACACCGTCGATGGTCGTGACCTCTGCTATGCAGTCGCAAAAGCCTGTACGGAAGCTCTAAAAAAATACGGTTTCAAGGGATATTTGAAATCAAATAGCGGTCATGACCTTGGAGACTCAATTGATATTGAGGAACTTTTATTTATTAAAGCGTATGCTCTTGGAGTATTGGATGCAAGAGAAACGGTGCGAATTTGGGAGCACCCTCGGGGCTGGATGCGTGCAGATGCGTCTTCCTTTGAAAAAGAAATTGAGTTGCTGCTATTCGATATGTAATTCAAACAAGAAAAGAGGCAAGGATTTCAGTCCTTGCCTCTTGTTTATTCTGCGGCTTTGAAGTTATAGATTGGCTTGATCTGGCAGACGATGTCTGCGGTGGGGGTGATATTTTCAACGATTTCGTCCATGGTTTTATAAGCCATGGGCGATTCGTCGAGGGTATCGGGAACGACGCAGGTGGAATAGATCCCTGCCATTTCCGCCTTGTACTCCTCCATTGTAAGGCGTTCAAAGGCGGCGGAGCGGGACATGATCCGCCCGGCTCCGTGAGGGGCGGAGCAGTTCCAATCCTCATTTCCCTTTCCGATACAAATCAACGCACCGTCACGCATATTGATGGGAATCAAGAGCTTTTCTCCGGCTTTAGCAGATACGGCACCTTTGCGAAGGATTTTTTCATGGACATCAATATAGTTGTGAATGGTATGGAACGTTTCGATTGCCTTCCATTCGCAATTTTCAAGAAGGATCTGCGCCATTTTTTCACGGTTTTGCGCTGCAAACTTCTGACAAAGATCCACGTCATGGAGATAATCCTCCATACAAGAACCATAGAGAAAACATAGGTCACGGGGAAGTGACGGCTCTTTCGCCTCAAATTCCTTTTTCATGGCTTTGAGGGTGGATTGAATCTCCGATTGCCGCCCTTGTTCTTTATAAGTACGAATTATCTCGCTTCGTTGTTTGAGGTATTCTTCCTTGCCCAGGTTCAGGTCAACTGCCATCTGCTGATAAAATTCCGCAACCTGCGTTCCAAGATTTCGGCTCCCGGAGTGTATCACAAGGTATTTGCCACCGCTTTCGTCTACGTCGATTTCGATAAAGTGGTTGCCCCCTCCCAAAGTTCCGAGGCTTCGCTTCAGCCTTCCCGAATGTTTGAGATTTCCATAACAACGAAGTCGCTTAAAATCGAATCCCTCCTGCTTTTTTTCCCAAAGATTTCTTCCGTGGGGAATCGAATGTGCCGCCTGATCTATTGTTTCAAAATCAATATCAATGTGCCCAAGATAGACGGTGTACATTCCACAACCAATATCCACGCCTACCATAGAAGGAACAATCTTGTCGGTTATGGTCATGGTCGTTCCGATGGTACAGCCCTTGCCCGCATGAACGTCGGGCATGATCCGGATCTTTGAGGAGGCGAATGCTTCGGTATCACAAACCGTCTTAATCTGCATTTCCGCGTTCTCGCCGATGGAAGACGCAAAACACTTGGCAGTATTAAACCTCCCAACGATTTCTATCATAATAAGTTCCTTTCTAAATTGTTAGGGGAGTCGAAATGCTCCCCTGATTTGTTATGCAACGATTTTTTCATACCGTTCGCTCTCGATGACTTCAAGCATAAAAGTGTAAGGATTCAGCGACCCGCTCGCCACCATAGAGAAAAGACGGGGAGTACAACCGGACACGAGCGCCACGCCCTGTTCGTTTTTGGTTACGGGTTGCTGCCGATTGCGGCTTGCCACGTTCCAGAAAACGATTTCGGGAAGGGTATATCCGGCTTCCGCAAATAGTTTTTTTGCATACTCAAAATTTGTCAGAGAACTGTCCTTCGTGCAACAATCAAATTCCATATCCGAAATAATATAAAGCTTTTTGGGAAGCTCATTTTGAGGAACGGAATTTTTCTTTGCTACATCGAGAATCAACTCAAACACCTTTTGGATATTCGTGTTTGCAATCTCATTAAAACCATGGCAATAGCGCACTTTATCAAGAATGTCTTCCCCTTTGATTTCAACGAGTTGAGGGTTTTCCGAAAAGGTGATAAAGTGATTTTTGAACGCACCTTGATTCCGTTCTGCAAAGTAAATACCCAAAGAGAGGGCGACCGTTGCAGGAATGGGATCAGAACCGCCGTACATCGAACCGGAACCGTCAATAACGGCAAGGGCATTTTCGCTATCCCCAAAATCTTCTTGAGAGATCCAAGTTGCATTGATTGCTCTGCGTTCTTCGTCGCTGACGACCTTCCGGAAGAAAGGAGCAATGATTTCGTAGGGCATCATGGTCGAAGCATTTAACTTCACTTCCCCGGAAGAGACTTTATTGATAAAATCATTGTACCGGTCGGCATCGTTTCGCAAGAATGCCTTGCGGTATTTAAACATCGCCTTGGAAGGTTGTTTGGAATAATCGAAGGAATAGTCTTTTTCCCGGAGATTATTCTCGATAATGCGAATGTGCGCCCGAAGGGCAACGAGTGCCTTGCGGTAGCGTGCATCGTTCATTCCAAAGTGCCGCGCGATCTTTTTGGCATATAAAACGGTCTCTTTATTCGACGCGTTGACCGAAGGAAGCCACTTGGCAAGCAAAGATACTTCCCCACCGTCGGCAAGGGCTTTTACGTCCGCTTCAAATTGTTGTTTCAGAACGTCGAGCATCTCCTTTTCGCAGGGAGTATCCATCAGGGCGAGAAGGTCGTCGTAACGTCCGTACTCGGCGACGTATGTAAGATTTTTGCACACGGTCTTGGGTTCGTTTTCGGCGAGCCAATGCAGAATCACCTTAAACACACGGCGTTCCCCAAGGCCTCCCCGAATATCTCTTGCGAAAAACAGGAGTTTCATTGCAATATCTCTGTTTTCCGTAAAGGCGCGAAGAAACCGTGTTTCGATTTCCGTGTCACTCTCCCGACGCAACGCCCCGATGGTTGCAAACAGATCCAGACAATCGGATTGGGTTGTGACGTTTGTTGCCGCACCGTTTTCCGTGTAGGTGCAATTGGTTTCCTGTTTCAAATATTCTAACATGAAACTCACTCCTTTTCGTAATTTTTTTCATACAAGGTACCGTTAATACGAGGATTTTCAGTCCTCTGCTTCGACATGTAGCTTCTGAATTGCGGTTGATACCTTTTGTTGCGGCGGGTGGGAATCGAACCCACGACACTGAGATTCTTAGTCTCTTATTCTACCTTCTGAACTACCTACCGCATATTACAAGGCGCATATCACCATCGCACGGCGAACTTTCCGGGGATACGAGCAGGTCCTCGTTGCGAAATCGATTGCTGTATGCGCCTTTCTTTGCATCAAGACGCGGTTGGCATACCTCCGAGTATGACCTATGCCATAGCATCGGCATTCTTGCTTGGTGTTGCTGTACGCGTCTTTCCAAAGATCTCCGTCGCGGGTTTGAAGCCCGCAGAGATCTTTGGTTTCAAGGCACGTTTTTCATCGTGATCAGTTCTAATTACTGTAAGATTGACAATCATTGCTGTCCGTGCCTTTTTTCGAGGGGAACAAGATGCCTTTTTTCCCTCGCAGAGTTACACTCTGCTCGTGGCTGCTTACAAGTGCAGCTGCTCCCTGGGAGATGAGAGCGAACTTTTGGGATTGCTGTCGGCATCTTTTATCAAGACTCGTTGGTTTCTGTCGAAGAATTTGCATTTCTTATCCGTTTTCATTGCTGTACGAGTCTTTTATAAGGCACAGGCTCCGCTTCCGAATCGGTGAAGGCGACGCACTAATCGCGCCGGATTATGGTTCTTCTTCGGAGGATTTTCTCGTTTCGCGGATTTACGCCCACTGCTTTGAAAATCTGCCCGTGCCTTTTTATCGGGAAAAAACAAGATGCCGTTCCCTTTGTGCCGGGCCTTGCACCCCGCTCGTCTTCTGCTTACGAGAGCAGCTGTCCCTATGGGACAAACAATCTCCGAATGATTGCTGTTGACATCTTTTGATCTTCCCGATGGGGGTCGAAAGGTCGGAGCGGTTCCAAGCCGAATCGGCAACCTGTACCGGTAGGGGGGACCGCGGCGTCCGCACGGCGAGATAGTCGCTGCGACATCAGAGCAATCCTTTTCGGCGAGATTCCGTCTGTACGTTAATAGGGTACAATTCCCGTTACGCAGAAGGAAACCCATGCCTCTCCCAGTGAACGCGACGCACTCATCGCGCCGGATTATGGGGTGAGAACCGCTCTCCGGAGACCATAAGCATTCAACCTGCCGAGGTATCCGGTGTCTCCGATTCTGCAGATTAGAAGTCTGCACCGGAGCAGGCCTTCAGCTAAACGAATAGCCGGTGTGGGGTCTTTGCCCCGTGGCCTTGTCACCGGCAGAACACCTTCCGTGCCTTTCGTGAGACCATTTTACCACTTTTTTCCGCCCTTTTCACGGAAAAAAAGCTGCGAACTCTTATTTGAGTCCGCAGTTTTTTTGTTTTTTCAGTTTTTCAATCAGTAAGTTCTTGAAGGATTCCGAACCCAAAACTTCGGCCATCGGTCCGAAAGACAGGATTCGGATGACCATTTCCGGTTCATCGTCGTGAGCATATTTGATCTTCACGAGATAATTTGTTTCGTCCAACTTTTCCGCCTGTTTTTCAAAGTGGGCAAAGTGGAGCATGAACCGTTCCAGAGCATTTCGCTCGTCGACGAGTTTTACGGTAATGGTATCGTGTTCTGTTTTACGCTCGTCCCCTTCCGGCGGTTTCTCTCCGGTATAATGGGTACAGTCTCGGATCCGCGCCAGGTTAACCGTGGTGACCGAACGCCACCCCATAGTAATCACACGGAATTTATCGTCCTTTTCGGAATATTCCAATCGCAACGGGCGGCACCGGACAAACATGGTGTTTCCTTTTCGGTTGGTCATTTCAAATTTAATCTGCGTCCCTTGATGGATCGCCTCAAGAATGACCCGGAACTGCCGGATATATTCCTCGTCTTCAAAGGGGTCTCCGTCGCCGTATTTATCGTAAACGTAATAATCCTCGGCGGTAAAAAGCGGTTCTACGTCATCAAGATTCGGGAATTTGACGCCAAACAACTTAATGCGAGGATCCAAGGAGATTGCCTTTAGCCACCGCTTTTGAAGTGTGGTCAAAGGCATGGTTGGTTTATGCTTCAAAGGGGTGGTCAGGTCGGAATGAGCCAGTTGCCACTTTCCACTTTTCAGCGAGGGAAGAATGGTAAGTATACTTTCCCCAAAGGCGCGTTCGGTAACGATCTTTTGAAATTCTTTTTCGGACGATTCTCCTTCCATGATACGGGAAAGAATGGCGGCAATGGTGTTGTAATATGCCGAATAGATCTCGTTAAATATCATATTTCCATCTCCTCTCCGATTCCGTACATGCGATACATCGTATCAAGGTCTTTTTTAAATATGTTCTCTTGTGTTTTATTGGAAAACTCCATTTGCACGATACGGCAGATAAAGGTTCGAATCCAAGGAATCATTTCGCTGGTATCATAAACGTCTGCGGAAAAACGGTAGGTATTCTCGTCCAACTTTTCAACCACGCCCACACGCTTTTCCCGTTCCAAGCGTCGGACAATAAATTCTTCGTCATCCGCGACTTTTACCGTAAACTCTACGTGCTCCGGTTCTTCCCCACTCCAAGGATTTCGTTTTACGTTGACACCCCACGTCTTTCCTTGCATTCGATCCAATTCCATGCGAAGTTCATCAAAACGAGGGGTAGGTTCCTCCGGCGTAACGTCGGAAAGATAATCGACCCGATAGGATTGAAAACAATTATATTCGGGAAGATATGCGATCAAATGCTGCCTTCCGCTTTGAACACTGATCAATACGCGAAGGGGAATGATTCGGTATTGCTTGGGAAGATCGCTTCGGCGGTTGAGATTCGACACGGTGACGATCCGTTTTTCTCTCATGGCATCAAACAATGCCGCCAAGACGCCGCTGTCCATGGCTCCGGTGATATAATGATGCTTGAAGGTAAAGGTGTCTGTATCCGTCTCGGATTTATCCAAAAGGAAGGAACCGATGACGCCGCAAGGAGACACCTCTGAAAAATAATGCAAAACGTCGTTAAGATCGGAAAGATCCGTATCATCGGTTCTTCGGTAGTAAATCTTCCGTCCTTCTTTTTCCGCGGCAATAATCCCTTCCTTACAATATTCTTTGAGCTTTTTGCGAAGGGTGGATTCGTCGAACAACATGGGGTTTTCAAATTCCGACAGATATTTCGCATCAATCTCCTGCAGTAATTCAGCAATCGTTTTCTTGATAGACGGCTCGTGAAGAATATCGAATAGGATAAAATGCAACGTCACGTCCCCATCGGTAAAACTTTTCGCTTTCCAAGCGTGATAGAAAGGATTATGCCGAATGGTGCGGCTGTCGATGGAGATAAACACGTTTTTGCCCTCGGGAGTACGGACGAATCTCATGTGATCGCCAAGCCAACTCTCGATCCGCCGCCGCTCGTCGTCATAGGAACGCAAACTTTTGGTCCGATAATCATCTCTGCTCTTGAATCCATATACGTAAAAATCCCGCATATACGCCCGAATTTTTTCAAAGTTTTTGATCAACTCACTGTACGAGGACATGGGACAACACTCCTTTCCGTTGCAGTTTTATTGTATCTGATTATTCTAAAAATGAGGCAATCATCTTTCCATAGCAGTCTCCTAAAGGCAATTCAAGATCGACCACCAGTTCTTTCCGCATTGTTTTTTCTTCGGTTTTTTTAATCGGATTAAATCCAATTTTTTCGATATCCGACCAATAAATACCAATTCCCCGCTTTTGCCAAGAAGGAAGCTTGTCAAAGTTAATGCCTTTCGAGAAAAGCAACTCATTCTTATAGGAAACGCTTTTTCCTTCCAACCGGTCGGTTGCTTGCCGTGCATTCAATCCTTCCTTGCGAAGCAACCAATAGCAGTGTGCATTTAAGGCGTTCCGATGCGCATCTTCTTGACGCCACAAAAAGTAATCTTGGACGCGTTCCATAGTCGGCAACGGAACCAATCTGCAATCAAGTGCGGCAACTTGTCCCAAATTCATTGAAAACGTTGCACTGGCAATTCCGGCAAGGATCGAATTATACTTTCGCACTTTTCTTCCAAAGGTGTTTTCTTCTCTATGAAAAAGCAAAGAAATTTCATCGCTTTCCGTAAAGCCGTAAACCACCCGAAAACCGCAATTCATCAACGCCTTGACCGTTTCTATCATCATATCGCGAAACCGGTCGTCAAAGGGTGCTTCAAAATCGCAGATTTCCTTTGTTAGCCTTGAAAAACTGCGCCCGTCCAATCTTGCAACTAAAAACATATCGGACAAGATCGATTGGTCTATGGATTGTTCGTACACTCTCATTTTTTTATCCAATTCATCAAAATTCATAATGTTCCCTCCATTTTGAGACGGTCATTTTTTTACCATCGTTTTTTACAAAATACAGTTCGTCGAACCCTTCTTCGTATGAAGGTATTTGCAGTTTGTTTGAGGTCGCCGCAATCGCCATATTGGGAATTTTTGCTTTTCCTTCTCTTGCAGCATTTCTCGCAATACATTCTTTTAATTTGGATTCCATAAAATACCCAACGATTTTATACCCGTTTTCTTTCGCCGGAACAATATATCGCTTTCGGTCTTCTATGGTTGGATTTGTGTTATCAACGGCAAAACTCTTTCCATTCTCAAAACATTCCTCCATCAATAGCCGTTCTTTGTTGCGTGTTTTCAAAGTGTCGAGATTAACGCGAACAAAATCATCTGATAAAAATTGATGAAAAAACGTACTTTTTCCACTTCCCTGAATGCCGATCAGAATAACGATCGTCTTTTTCATTAAAAACACCTCCTGACGCAGGATATTTTCCATTTTTTACCTTAAACCATAGCTTCACTTTGACAATTTACCCCTACCCGATTTCATTATACAGCACTTTATGTCCAATAAAACTCCCTTTTCGCAAAAAACTATCCCTCCCGATCAATTTATCAGAAAACATTGCCCCAATTATTCCAATTTTTCTTCCCGGCAGGCACTCGTTCGACCGTCCCGAGCGTCTGCCAAGTATTTGGAGACCGCATGAACCACGTCAAAAAACCCAGCATTTCCAACACATTCAAAATCAAAAATCCACTTTGACAAATGTTTTGACAAATGTTTTTGGAGACTAGGCACTATATTATCAGTTAAATCAAACTAAAGAAATTTATAGAATTGAGCCTTCTTAAAACAACTAATCATAACCACCAGTAAACTGGTGGTTTGCAGACTGTCGAAGAACCTGCTGTTTACGAATATGCAACAGCAGGTTCTTCGTTGTTTTTAGTTAAGAATTGGAAAACGTGAATAAAAAACGTTGTATATTGCCCGGAAACCGGGGGCTTTGCCTTCCAGATTGCCAGCTTTTTTAGGTTCATGGCAGCGAATTTCAGCCTCACCCACTTGCTTACCTGGGTCAGGCCTCTGTACTGCGTGTATCGCATGCCGTGTT
>JAZUMQ010000014.1:0-17788 GCA_045603745.1 Eubacteriales bacterium
CCTTGAGACTAAAAGGAATGAGTCCGGTACAGTACCGGACTCATTCAACAGCAATCTAACTTGATATAATTTTGTCTAAACTTTGGGGGTCACTTCATTTCTGCAATATGTTTTTATATCTTTTTTTACGATGTGCGGAAACGATAACACATATTAGAAAAACAAAAACAAATCCAATGAAAGCTCCAAAAAAATCAAGTAATATATCCGACGTGGAACTGGTCCTACCATGGGAAAATTTTTGAATATGCTCGTCGATTACGGCAACAGACAGTACATAAAAGAACGAATATCCATAGAAAGATCTCCGATAACTTTTATGTAAATGCAGGGTCAACCCCATAACGAAACCGCCCAAAGCGGCAAATTCGATCATGTGAGCCGCTTTTCGCACAACCAATTGAACGATTTCATTACCCAATAATTTACGAAGAAAAAGCAAATTAATGATACTACTGCTAAAATCGTTGGAAGTTTTTCCATCCGCCATTGAATTTGCGAAAATAAATACGGTAATAGCAAAAACAAACGCCGTCAATAAAACCGTCAGAATTAAATTTTTATTGTTTTTCAATGGACACCTCCACACCGGAACTGTCTGCCAAAGAATTTGCAGAAATAAAAGGCAATGATAAAATAAAATAAATCATATATGCAGCCTCAACGCGCATGGAAGCGTTATAAAACATCAAAATCACGGAAAGCAGGGACATAATAATTCCCATCTGACAGAATAAGCGATTTCCGGAATTTCGTTTCATTTGCCGGAAACAATGTATCATGCAGATTACAAAGAACAATATATAGAAAACGAGTCCAACAAAACCCGTTTCCAAAAACAAAATAGCAGAAGTGAACCAAATATAGTGCAAATACGCATGTTGTTGATAAAAAGGCGTGTTGAAAAGGGAAATATTGGACGAGTCGCAATTCCCAAGACCCAAGCCGAAGATTTGTTCTATGGGCTCTGTTACATAATTTCGCATCAAGGTGGGAATTGCAGAGAGACGATTCAAATCCCCTTCGGAAGAATAGTGGTCTTTTGTCGCCAACTCCCACAACTTATCAATTGTTAAAAAGCTGGTTCCGTCAGCAAAGATATTCGATAACAATACCGAAAAAATCATCACTGATAAAATAGCAGCAAAAACGATGAAAAATTTACGTTTTGTAAACCGGGTAATAAAGGATGTGACAAACAAAATCAATATAAAGCAAAAAAAGTAAAATTTCATCTCTGCCATCGCCGCAATCAAGAGAGAAGTTCCACATTTCAAAACACATAAAATGGGCTTTTCATCCCCGTTAAAGGTACTGAGAAGGGATTTTCCGACAATGATGAAAAAAAAGACCGAAGAATATCCGTTACTTGCTCCGTAGACACCAAAAAGCCCACCCAAATAGTCCTGACGCACATTCATAACAAAAAATTGGACGAGAGAAACTGCGGCATTGATCCAAAACAAATAATCCAATAATTTCAGAAGATAATATGCGTAATTTTCCTTTACCGCCATAATGAAAGCGAAAAAGGCAATGTAAAATCTAAAATAATTACGTAATCCCCAAAGAAAATAAAACGGAGATTGGTAACTAAAAATATAGGTAACTAACACATAAAGAAAGAAAAGTCCAACAAGTATGAGTAAAGGTAGTGCATTCCCATTTACATCAAGCCTTCCTTTCCAAAACAAAGAAACCAAAAGAACAACGATAATAACATCAAGAATATAGCGCATTGCTCGAGGAAATGGTAAAAATTCTGTCAAAAAACTTTCTAAAAAAGGGAAAATGAGTACAACAAAAACCAAGACCTCCGGAAAAGTCTTTTTTTTGATGTATATATTTCCGTTATGAAACCATGAACTCATGGAATGTTTCTCCTAAAATACTATTAAAATCATCTTCTCATTTCACGAAATTTGATCATGAAATACACACCGTATGCACATTTTTTTTGCATGAACCACATAAAAATCCGCATGAAAAAGTTATACCATTGAGAAGGATTATTTCGCAAAATCTTTTGAACCAATTCGGAATTTAAAATCCTGCGAATTTCATTGATTTTCTCACTAAAAGAAAGACCGGAACGAGATGTCACACGAATTAAAACTCGAATCTTTACCAAGAAACTTCGATAAATTCGATAAGACATTTTATCATCCAAATTGTACTCATTGGATTTTTCAGAAAGCTTATAAAAAAAACTGATCGTACGGTCAAACCGTTTCGAGTCGTAACTGCGGGAAATGGAGGAAGAATTCCGGTAATAATAATATCCGAGTTCATTGATTGTAACTGCCTTTTTGGCTCGGAAGAAGTAATCAATATTAAAAAAGATATCTTCGGAAATTGTCTGCTTTTCGTTAATGAATCTTAAATTATGTTCCTTGATAAGATCCATACGATAAAGATTTTTCCAACAACTCGGCTCGATTTGAGAATCATTCGAATCACTGATATCAGAACCAAATAAAGGCAATACAATATGATTAAGGACTTCTTCCCCGACATACAAACCTTCAGGGATATCAATAGGATAAGGATGGAAAGTTCCTTCCGAAAACGCTCTCGTAAAGGCACCGATTACAGCATCGGCAGAATGTTCTAAAATAGCCCGGTATAAATTTTCAATATGCGTTTCGCTAATCCAGTCATCGGAATCGATAAAAGTAACATATTTCCCGGTAACAACATCCAAGCCGGAGTTTCTTGCATTTCCAAGCCCTTCATTTTCTTTATGTATAACTTTTATCCGACGATCTTCCAATGCAAGCTGATCACACATCTTAGGACAATTATCTGGCGAACCATCATCTACCAGAATAATTTCTAGATTTTGATAAGTTTGATTCCGAATACTATTAACACAACGAAGCAAAAAAGCTTCTACATTATAGACGGGAACGATTACACTAATAAGTTCCATATGACACTTAAACCTTCCCTGTTTCCTAAACAGTTAAAATCTTAATATAAAATATCTTTCCAATCCCGAGCAAGAGAAACAATTGCGTCGTCATCAAAAATAAAGTTTTGAAGCAACCCATCTAAAATATCTTTTTCACATGTAAATGGATTGAATTTTTTCTTGGTTTTTATGCATACAATCGCATATTTTAATTTTCTGCTGATTGAATTAATTTTTGGAATCAATAACTTTTTTTCTTCAAAAACATATTTTATGTTCTTTACATACTGGCGCAACTGATCCCTTGAAACCTCACAATAGGGATGTCCCTTTCTCAAAAATAGATATGCTTTGTCGTAATCTTCTACAAAACCTCTTCCCAACATATCATTAACTTGCTTTTTGTTTTTAACAATAAAACTTCTTTGAACGCCGTATTGCGATGAATATGCATTCCCTAAAATGCAATATGCAGAACCTAAAGCAAGTAACAACTTGCATTCCCACTGTCTTACCAAAGACTCCACGTTTTCTAAAGAATTTGTTTCTGTATATGTTAACTCTCCGATTCTATTTGCAACGATCCGTTTAGCTTCATATAGATCATATTGAACTACTTTTTTATTTAAAAGGTCCTTCCCCCAGATGGTTTTGCTTCCATTATAAAGATCGTACATAAAAATCGAACTATATTCAGGAGGCAAGATAGAATAGTTAAAATTATAACCGTTTTTGACTCTTGAAACACTAATTGTCATAGGGTTCATTTCTTCTTTAAAATCCTGAATAAGCTTTCTTCTTATTACTTCAGCTCGTTTTTTTTCACCAAATTTATAAATTAAGGCTAATTCCACATCACTATCCAAAACCACCCCTGAAGTTTTAGAATCAAAATGAAAAGTGCCTTCTTCTCGTCCCAAACTACCAGACAATACCACCGAAACTAAACATTTATTCTCAGGATATACATCTATCTTTTTTATAATGTTTTCAATCAATTGATTCACATATGATTCAACTAATAAATCAAACATTCTTAGAGGACCTTCTTTCTATTAGATCAACACCATTCATTTCGTATTCAGAAGATATGTTTAAAGAATTTAAAATCGTCGGCAAAATATCAGTCAGGTACACAAAATCACATTCATTTTTAATCTCAGCATTTGTACAAAAAAAACCATAATGTTTCGGGTGAATAGGTTCGTAACCATGTCCGGACACAACAGAATGGCCAAACCCCCAAATTGTATTGGTGAATTCTCTTGGTGGAGCTAAATAAAAGATCAGCTCACCTTGTTCCTTGGGGTTCAAATTTAAATGATAATTCCTTTTAACTTCATCGTCAATAATAAATCCTAATTTATCTTTGATCATTCTCCCAATTACTTCACTTATTTCTTGTTTTTCATTTTCCGTCCTGAACCAAAATCTTGCATAATTAGATTCAATCAAATGAATATAATCATTAACTTTTTTCTTGTTAACAAAATAATCATTAATATCTATTTTCGGTTCTTGAACATCAATGTGTCCGTGGTCAGAAAAAGCAATTACTTGAATATTCTTTTCCGTTTCAAGAGCTCTATTATATTCTTCTTTAATAAAAGTGTCCACCTTGGTTAGATATTCTTGAGACAGTTTCCCTTCCCCGTGGGAGTGCATCATATTGTCGGTATAACCTATAAAATAATAAATGAACTTATAATCAGAAAAATCTAATCCTTGAGATTCAACAAACACATCATCGGCCATCGTTCTTTTGTGAAGCGCAATTACTCTATTAGAAATATGGGAATCATTAAGAATTGTAAATAAATTCGGAATGTTCTTCTTCCATTCAGAGTCATTCCACATAACAGTATCACTAAGTTCAAACAAGCTCCAATATTTTAATGGAAGGTTTACAAGGCAAGGAACTCCACTATATGAAGTATTATTGCTTAATTTATTTGTCACCTTACCAATAAGTAGTTTCAATGGTAAGATATTAAGGTATTTTAAAAACGGAATTTTTTCTATCCATTTATAAGGAGAATTTTTTCCTTTTTTCCAGATAAACCAAGTACCATGTTCGTCAATATATTTACTTGTATACATTGATGCATGGCAAGCACAGGAATAGCCGAATTCACTAATCACAGGGCGATTGTTCAAAGATGAAAGAAATGGCATAGTTTCAAGCATCATATCATACTTCACGCCATCCATAAAAAAGACCAGCACCATAAAAAACCCCCCTTTTAAATAAAGTATTAGTTATAATTCTTATTTGTCAATATTGCAAAGTTCACGATAAATCTGATTCAGCATTTCCACTCGTTTTGACCAAGTATAATGCTCTTTCAGTTTCCGATATCCCGTCTGCCCTAATTGCAATCTTAAGGATTCGTTTTCAATCAGTTGCTTCAGAGCAGATGCCATATCATGTAAAATCTGCTCCCGGGACTCAATATCAACCAAAATCCCAGAATCTTGTTCTACAATATGTTTCACGCCGTTCTGATTCAAGGCAACGACCGGAAGTTTATTGGCAAGAGCCTCAAACACCGCAGTTCCCGTAGTTTCACGTAAAGATGGAAGAACATAAATATCCGCATCTTTGTAACGCTGCTGCATCTCTTCAAAACTGACTCTGCCGTGAAACACCACACAATGTTCCAATCCGTAATTTCGGACTTGATCAATCAATCGGTCTTTCTCAATTCCCTCTCCGAAAATATCCAAAACAAAAGGAACCTCGGTTTGCAGATGTGAAAGGGCATCAATCAAAAGAGCAACGCCTTTCCGATAAATAAGTCTTCCGGAAACGATAATATGAACTACTTCGTCAGATCGCTCTTTTTGAAGAAATTCTCGCTCATTTAAATATTGATCATCAATACACAATTCGGTCATTTGCTGCAATTTTTCCGCATTTTCGGACCCCATTCTGGAAAGCATGCAGGCGGTCGTTTCATCATTGGAACTATAAATAAAAGAGGCTTTTTGCAACGCCTTTTTGTAGCTGGGTAATCTTGTTGTAAAACGATTCAAGAAACTGCGGACACGTTCCGTGGATTCATGCCCCTGCGTATAGTAAGACAAACATTCCGGCGTTTCCTGTCCACCGCCGACCGGTCCGAAAATGAAAGGTTTTCCGCATTTCCACAAATAACCGGCACATCGAAAATCTGCAATAGAAACGTGATGACAAACCGAAATATCTTGTTGAGAACAAAGTTTTTTTGCAACATTATAAGCGGATTTTTGCCATGCAAAATAAGAAGAAAAAAATCCCAAACGGCGATTTAATTTACCCAAATAATCCGTAAAAAATTTGGGTTGATCGACAAAAAGAAAGTGGATGTTTTCCTGATGAGGAACTTCATTTTTTTGAAAGAAGTTTTCAATATCTTCTTTGTTTTCTGTTCTCGTCAAGGCATATACATCGTTATTCTTCGCTAAATTTACAACGTATGACCATCCGACATAGGAATCAGATCCGCGAAAAGGATTACATTCAAATACAGACAATAATACCTTCATCTTTTTTCCTGCCTTCTAAACAATCCCCACAAATTTAAGAATCGTTATCTACGGAAGAGTTTACAGAACATCTTTCGCAAGTAGAACTTTG
Organism: Eubacteriales bacterium; assembly: GCA_045603745.1. Taxonomy (GTDB): domain Bacteria; phylum Bacillota; class Clostridia; order Oscillospirales; family UBA644; genus RGIG995. The sequence continues at coordinate 6,534 of JAZUMQ010000014.1, forward strand.
ATCTAATTCTTCTTTGCTAACTTTACCATCTCGGTAATCCCGAACAATTTTATTTTCGTACATAGAATATTTTTTCTTCTTAAAAAAGAACAAAAATTTGTGCTTCACAACCCAAAGAGTTGGCTTCCAAATATACTTATGCATCGCGGGAGAAACAGAGCCGATCATCCAACAATTACGGTCACAGCAACGAACTTTTGCACGAACAGTTTCCGCTTCAGGACTATTCCATAACTCGTCCCATGTTTGAGTATTCAAATTTCCCATAACTTCTTTATTTTTCGTTCCATTACAAGGCATAACGTCACCATAAGGATCAATAAAGAAGGTATCAAAACTCATATCACAAGGCAAAAGACGTTTTTGGCTGAAGATATAGTTAATCAATCCGTGATTGAAATATGCCCGGAACCATTTTTTTGGGCTGTTGGACTGAAGAAGACGATTGATCAAATCTTCAAAATTTTGAGCAACCATAAGCCGATCATGGATAATATTATTTGATTCGACGAAATAAAAACTGTTGTGCAAAGATGCGGTAGCAAATTCCATTCCCAGCTCGTCCGAAATATTATAGAGAGAAACCAAGTCGGGAGCATTTTTATCCTGAACGGTCATGCCGAAACCGACGTCCTTCATTCCCATGTCAACAAGAGTCTTAAGGGTGGTATATCCTCGATTAAAACCGTCATCAAGCCCTCGAATTTCATTGTTGGTTTGTTCCAGCCCCTCAATGGAAATACGGATTCCAACATTCGGAAATTCTTTACAGAGATCGACGATCCGATCAGTAAAGAAACCATTGGTGGAAATTACAATCCGATCGCTCTTTTTGTAAAGTTCACGAACAATATCTTTGAGGTCTTCCCGAATGAAGGGTTCTCCCCCGGTAATGTTGGTAAAATACATTTCCGGAAGTTTCCGAATGGTTTCGATGGAAATTTCTTCTTCCGGCTTGGAAGGAACTTTATAGCGATTGCACATCGTACATTTCGCATTACAACGATACGTAACGATTACGGTGCCGTTTAATTTTTTATTCCCCATACTTTATCAACTCTTCTCTTTCTATGTGATTTATTCCCAAAGATCTTTGGGAAACGCTTTTAGCAATTCAGTTTGAAATTCCTTGAAGTCAGGAATTTGCAAGGGGATAGGAATATCTCCAGATTCCAAGGATTCAATCATCGGAAATTCATATCGCTTGGTGCTAAAATAATAATCGTAATACTTGAATAAATCCATTTTGGGCTTTAATAAAACCGCGGGGACACCATATACTTCCGCTAAAATGATTCCGTGCAAGGAAGACGAAATAACCAATTCAGATTTTTTGATTTCTTCGATAAAGGTCTTGTAATCATCCGTCAAAATGTTTATGTAATGAAAATTCTCGGTCTTGCTCCCTTCATTCATGTGGGTAATTACGCTGACTCTATATTCCTTCGAGACCTCCGGATTATAAATCAAGGGCATAAGAATGGCGGGATCCCCGTAAACTTCTGGAACATCGTATCCATAATCCATCAAAATCATCCGAGTCAAAGGACCGCGAACCGCGCGAACATCCAATTTGCGATTTTTAAGTCGAGATAAAATCCGAGTATTCAAAAACCCACTGCCCCAAATAGTGCAATCCTGACTACCGGCAGTGATAATCGAACCGATTGCAAACAAATGCTTCGTTTTGTCAACTTTTGTATTCACGTCGATATTCTTTTCAGAAGCTACGAAATTTACAACTACAGGAGAAATCGCATCTCCTAAATTTTTCACGTCACTCCAATAATTCAGATTAACCCGATTGCGCTGTGCTTTGTTTTTGGAATATAAGATGATTTTATTGTTCATCTTAAATGTTTTCAAAAACCAAATTATTATATTACGGACAGTTTCATTTGCATATTTGCGAAGTAATCTTCGAAGCCATTTCACGCAAAGTTCTCCCCTTAAATCAAATAGAATAAATTTGCAGCAATTTCGTTAAATATGCTTCTATATTATTAAATTCTAGGACCTTACAATTCTTAGAATATTCATTTACAGAGCTATCCCACAATTTCGATACCCTTGTCGCAATATCCTTAACATTGCCTGATTCGAACAACTCACCGGTTTTGCCGGGTTGAATGAGTTCGGGGATTCCGCCGATGTTTGCGCCGAGGACGGGGGTTCCGTACATTTGGCTTTCCATGACGGAAAAGGGACAATTTTCATACCATTCCGAAGGATATACGGTGAATCGGGCCTCGCGAATCAGCGTTTCAAGAGCTTCTCCTGTTTGGAATCCGACGTTTTTGATATTGGGAATATCTTTTAACTCATCTTCTAAGGGTCCGGAGCCGGCAAAAACAAAGGGAATGTGGGGCAATTCTTTCGCCACTTGAATCAGAGTTTCGATTCCCTTTTCCCGAGAATACCGTCCAAAATAGAGAACGTAATCCTTTTTTTCTGTTTCCTTCCATGCAACCGAATCCACAAAATTGTGCATTGTAATCGTTTTTTTAGCAAATATAGGATTTGTATCCAATTTTGTTTTCATAAAATTGGAACAACAAATAATCGTATCTATATACTTATAAACGCCATTTGCTCTCCAAAAGAGAGCTTCAGCAGTGCCAACCAAAGATTTTGCAGATGATCCGTGAATACACTTCCCCTTAAAGCAATTCAGAAAATGTCCACCGAGACATTTCTCGCAATTTTCATGGGTATTTGGGTTATGGCACATATGGTTTGGGCATACCAACTGATAATCGTGGGCAGTATATACAATCTTACATTTTTTATGATTCTTTTTGCGCCACTTTACGATTTCCAAAATAATGCTAGGCGTTAATTGGAAGTTAAAGTTATTTAAATGGCACACATCTGGTTGAAAGTCATCTAAAACAAGGCGAATCTTTTTTCTTGCCTCGGACGAATAGATCGTCTTGATAGGATAAGTCAGTTTTACCAATTTAGAACCACCATGAAAATCCATATCAGAAGTATAAGAATTGGCATGGTTTCCAACGATGCGGCCTTCATGTTCCATTCCGAAAAATTGAACTTCATGCCCCTGAGACTGCAAAAATTCTCCAAGTTTAAATATGTACGTTTCAGAGCCGCCGTTCGGATATAGAAATTTATTGATGAACAGTACTTTCATATTCTTTTTTCTCCGTAGAAAAGGTGGGAATCTCTAGTTCCTTAACTCCGTATAGTTGCAACGTCTTTTTCGTTACGTCATTCCAATCATATTTTTCACAAACAAAATCCGCCGCATTTTCTTTGAAAAGGGCGACGGTATCCGGTTGATCGCACAATTGTTGTAACTTTTTCGTCAAATCAACGACGTTTGCCTTTCGGAACGTCAACCCATATTCTCCAATCACACCCGCGCACTCGGGAATATCGGAAGTAAGACAGCAATTTGAATAACTCATCGCTTCAAGCAAGCTGAGAGGCATTCCTTCCAAATCGGAAGGAAGAACGTACAAATAAGAGTTGCTATACAATTCTTCGATAACTTGTCCTTGAACAAAACCGGTAAACAAAACCCTTGAATCATCGGCGGCAAGATTACGAATTTCCTCTTCAAAATCTTGAGAGTCCGAAGAGCCGCCGGCAATTACTAATTTTTTGTCTGTTTTGACTTGTCGAAATGCCTCAATTAAATATCGAACACCTTTTTCCGGAACGAGCCGTCCAAGGAAAAGGATATAGTCATTCTTTTTCAATCCGTACCGCTCGGTAATTTCCATCGCATTCAACAATTGAGGGCGGTTAACGCCATTTGGGATCATCACCGTGTCGCGGTTATACGTATCTCGAAAATAGCGTTGAACATTTTCGCTTAAAACAATGATGTCATCAGCAAAACGCACAGCGCATTTTTCGCCCGTGCGTATGTACCACGATGCAAATCTCCCCCACTTAGCCCGCTGATGATCCAACCCGTGAATGGTAGCAATACACTTTTTGCCAAACAATTTCGGTATCCACATTGCGGCACAAGGACCTTCCGCATGAAAGTGTACCACGTCATATCTCCCAAAGGCGGCACAAAGGGCGGCGGAAAAAGAGGCAGTCATCGCCGCAAGACCTCGCTTGTCAAGGGTCCAGACATTCTTAAGTTTTACACCGTTATATTCATTTTTTTGAGCTTCGTCGAAAGCAGAACCGCTGACATGATGTCCGCTTCGATTCAAGCAAGTCATCTGATACCCCATAGAAGCCATTCGCGTTGAAAGTTCTGCTACGGCAATTTCAATTCCGCCCTCACGGGAAGGAACTCGCTTATGTCCAAGCATTGCAACACGAAGTTTTTTTTCGCTTACCAAAGGCATCATTCTCCCTCCAGCCCCAAAACGGCACCGAAGGTTTTGAACAAGATCTTTATATCTGTCCCGAAACTCCGTTCGGAAATATATTTCAAATCCAAAGAGAGCCATTCATCAAAGGACAAACTGTTTCGTTTCGGTTGAATTTGCCAATAGCAAGTCAAACCGGGCGTAACGGTCAGTCGTTGCAATTGATGCTCGTCGTACATTGCAACTTCTCGGGGCAAAGGAGGACGAGGTCCGACAAGGCTCATATCCCCAATCAAAACGTTCCATAACTGAGGAAGTTCGTCAATACTGGATTTTCGGATAAAACGTCCAAAACGAGTAATGCGGGGATCATTTTTCATTTTAAAGGCAGGGCCTTCTACTTCATTTTGATCTAACAAAGATTCCAACATTGCTTCTGCATGAGGAACCATAGAACGGAATTTATAAAATTTAAAAATACGTCCGTTCTTTCCCATTCGATCCTGAACGTAAATTGGCGGTGCACCGGGGCTGTCGATCGCAATAATAATCGCAATAATTAAAAACGGAATAGCTAACACGAACAGACCTAAAAAAGAGCAAATTATATCAAAAATTCGTTTACATACGTTGTAAATTGGTTTATTTGTTATGTATACCGCAGATTCCTTCTCAATGGGAGAGCATTGTCCCTCTGCGGATTTCATACTCTCAATGAGTTCCTTTGTTTCCATTTCCTTATTCCCCTCTATAAATGGCTCAAAACATACATCAATTTTTAATCAGATCAATTTTTCGGCTCATAAAACAATTCAGAAACTATATCTTTGATTGCTGTTTCCTTTGGGTAAAATTCGATAAATTCCTCTCCTATTTTGGACTCGCCGTCAAGAGCGCGAATCCCTGTAAATTTATATTCTTTGAATTTCTTTATAAGCTCCTGCATTTGTGTAACGGAACGATCGGAAACAATATAATCGGACCTTTTGGCCGATGCGTCGATCATAAATTCCTCGTCCGTTTCGAGACGTTGTAAAAACTTGTTATATAAAGCTTTAACATATTGTTGTTGGCGATCCATACGGGTACTGTTGGTACTATCCTCGAGACCATACCGAGTACGTACGTAATTCAAGGCTTGTTCTCCCATTAAGGTAATCGTCTCACCCTTCACCAAAGAATCGTCAATTCCGGTAAAATCCTCGAGAACCGTTACTTCGACACCGCCGACCAGATCGTTAAATACCGGGACAGCGTCCATGGTAAGGGACATATAATGTTCAATCTTTGAGCCCAACAAAAGGTCAGAAACCGCGTCTGCCGTATTCCGGCAACTGACGTCTCTTCCATTTCCATAGGTGTGTGCCAAAGCAATTTGCTTCGTAACCGTATCGATTCGATTTCCGGCAACACCCAAAATATTGACGTTTGCCATCGTATCACGGTTAATATGAATCGCAGAAAAAGTTTTGGCATCGTTATCAAAAACAAACAACATCAAAAAGTCAGCTTGTTTATCGTTATTGTATGAATCTAAGAACGAATCGTCCTGTTCAAATTTGTCAAGTCCCAAAATCAAAAAGGTATCAATATTTTCTTTGGGGAGATATTCCACTCCGTTATAGACGAAAACGTCCTCCGGAAGATCAGAGTCAGGGAACGTTCCCTGTCCCTGCTCCCACAATTTCAGAAACAACAGGGCAACGGCTGCCAAAAGGCAAAGAAAGAGAACAACGCTGATGTATTTCAAATAGCGGTGGCTTTTTTTCATATCGTGCCCTCCTGTTTTTTTTAAGTTAAAAATTATCCGTTATTCTTGTTTTTGGATCTTCTCCAAAAGAACCAGATTACAACCAAGGCTGCCGCAGAAACGATGGCAACGGCACCGTAGACGTAGATAGTCCAGTTATCGCTGGTGGGGGGAGAATCGGGAACGGTGGTGTCCGTATTGACTACGATGGCAAGAGGCGACATGGATTTTATGGTAAACTTCAAACTTTTTCCGCCGTTAATAACCGTAGCTCCACTGACCAATTCCCATTTACCTTCACTGTTCAACTGCAACAGAGCTACAAACTTTTTCAAAGTTTCCGCAGACAGGACGATTTCAAAATCGTAGTGATCATCGTGGGTATCACAACCGGAAGCACTGATATTAAAAAGATCGCTTACGGCAAGTTTTCCTGCACTGATATTCTTATCTGCGGCAAGTTTTGCAAGATCAACGTTCAACTTCGTCAAATCGGTGGAGTTAGAAATATCTTTATATGCATTTTCCAGCAAAACACGAAGATTCTCGGGAAGTTTGTCGCGTTCTCCATAGGGAGTGACAACTAACTTGCCGTCACAATCGGGATTGGTGGGCTTGAACGACTCCACGGTGGGAGCGCGATTTCCGGAAGGACTTGAGACAAATCCGCCGGTTTTCCCGAAAGTCATAACGCTCAGGTTAAAAGTCAATAACACCATCAATATTATTGCCAATGCTTTTTTCATTTTGGGTTCCTCCTTAAAATGAAAGAGATTAATCGATATTTTAGACAAGCATGGAAGCTCCAAACTCGTTTAATTGACAAATAAAATCTGTGCCGAATTTTTTTGAAATACATTCAAACGCCTGACCCAACTTGGGGGGACGATTTGTCAAGTTGTGACAATCTGAACCGATAAAGTGGATCCTTCCGTTTTCCAGCATATGAAGCGCTTTCCTTTTGGTAAACAAATTTGTAAAAAAGGTTGCGTTCACCTGCATAAAAACACCGCTCTCACATAGCCGAAACAAAACATCGTCGGATTGAAAAGAAAGACTGCGTTCAATGTGTGCAAGCATGGGAACGATGTCACTGCGACCGGAAAGTTCTATCAACTCCCGAAGGGTATACTCTGTCCATTTGGACTGTGGCATTTCGAGAAGCAGCAATCGACTTCCGTCGATTTTCAAATGTTCGATACCTTCCAGTCGACTGATCCCGGGATAATACCGCACCTCAGCACCCAACAAAACCTTGGGGCAATTTCCCTGATGTTCTTCAGAAAGACGTTTCATAGACTCGTTACGTCGTTGCAAAAAACGGTCCAAGGATTCATGGTTGGCATTATAGTGAGGAGTTGCAATAACAGTATCGACATTTTGCAAGCGAAGTGCTTTCAACAAATCGAGGCTCTCTGCAACACTTTGACTTCCGTCATCGACACCGGGCAATACGTGAGTGTGCCAATCGATCACTTTGACGTTCCTTTCGGCGTGCTTTGATAGTAACGGTAATTCTTGTTCTTCTTATACCGGTACTTGCCATAAGATGCATTATCAAATTTCGCTTCGTTCATAACGCAACCGAGAATATTTACATTAGAAAGTTCTAATTGCCGATAGCAGCGCTCCAACTCCTTCTTTTCCGTATAATTTTCGCGGATTACCACAATGATTCCGGTAATAAGGCTGGAAATCGAAAGCGCGTCGGAAACGATATTCACAGGCGGGAGGTCAATGATGATATAATCGAAAGCTTCTTTCAGTTCGCTTAATACGGTCTCCATTCTGCGAGAACCGAGCAGTTCCGAAGGATTGGGGGGGATATTTCCAGAAGGAAGAATATACCAATTCTTCAGCAAATTGGATTGAAAATCAGAGATCGAAGCACCTTTTCCCATCAAAAGATCGGTGAGTCCGGGAGAACTTTCGATATACATATTTCGTGCCACAGAAGGAATACGAAGGTCACCGTCGATCAAAAGAACTTTACTGCCCCTTTCCGCCAAAACGTAGGAAAGATTGATGGCAGTGGTACTTTTCCCTTCGCCTCGCATAGAACTGGTAATACCGATAATGGGGCATTTTTCATCAGCAGGGAGAGTGAAGTCCAGATTCGCACGAATTAGTTTATATTGTTCCGTAGCGGTGAATTCCAAATTTTTATGCAAAGTTCTTCGATTTGCACTTGTAGAGAAAGAAAATTGCTTACGTCTGCGTTTTCTGCCAAACAATGCCATATCTATCACCTATCCTTTCGTCACTCTTGTGCGCCGGCGCTTTTTTGCGCGTAATAAGAATTTGCTTTTTCATTGACATCTAAGAGGTCGGGAACTTTACCAAGGATCGGGTAGCGATAAGTCCGCAGGATATAATCTTCATCGTGAATCGTATCGTCCAGAAGTGCAAGAACAACCAGTACTATCACCGTCAACAAAACGCCGACCATCATGCCGATTGCAGTGTATTTGGTAATGCTGGGAGAGACTTTGTTCAATTCGGGGATAGCGGAATCCACAACTTCCATAGTAGCACCATCAATAATTTCGGAAATACGAATCGGCAAGACTTCCGCAATGGTGTTGGCGATTTTGCTCGCCTTGTAGGGATCCCCGCAAGTAACGGTTACGAGCATGATTTCCGTTCCGTTGGATGGAGCGCAATCAATCATACCGGATAACTGTTTCCAAGAATAGTCGACTCCGGATTTCTGAATAATACGCTCCAAAGTAGTGCGGGTGTTCAAAATTTCACCGTAAGTCTTTATCAAACCTTGAGAAGCCGTAAGATCGGAAGGACTAATACTGAAGTTGGAATTTCCCAAAGAGAAAGAACTGTTGTTTACGTACAGCTTGATATGGGACGAATAAGTGGGCTCAATACCATAGTTGGAATAAAAGAATCCGACTACCCCAGCCAACAATCCCACGACAACGATCAACCATATTCTCCGTAACAGAGACCTTACAATGTGCAGTAAGTCGATCGAATAATATTCCTTTTCGTTTCGTTCAAACTTTTCCATCAGTTCGCTCTCTCCTTAAGCTTCTTCCGGCATTATAACCGCAAATCCTTGAAGAATGCACCGTATCAAGTGCTCAATGTAAATGAACACTACAACACACTTCGGCACAATTTCTCATATTGCATTAATTATATCACGGTATTATGTTCTTTTTGTGAACTTTGTATAGTGAAATAGAATTGTGCGAAAAAGTTCAAACAACAGACAAATATAACCAACAAACGGAGAGGTTTGACAACTTTTTGAAAACATAAGTTCTCCCCTCTTGAAAAAACGCATCACTTGTGATATAATGTGGTTGTTGGATCATTAAAAATCCACTGCAGAGGAAGGAGAAACCTTCATGGGACAAACGACAAACATACGAAATTACGGAATTGATTTATTACGGATCGCGTCCATGCTCATGGTAATGATTTTACATATTTTAGGTGCCGGCGGTGTTTTGGGAGCTGCAGAAAAACTATCCATAAATCACGAGATAGCATGGCTATTGGAAACGATAGCATATTGCGCCGTCAACTGCTATGGATTGATCTCCGGTTACGTGGGTTGGAAATCGAATCACAAATATGCAAATATTGTTTTTTTGTGGTTACAAGTAGCACTATATTCCGTAGGAATTCATCTCATTTTTTTGCTAACCGATCCGGGGGCGGCAAGCGGAATCACTATATTGAAATCCTTCTTCCCTGTCATCGACAACTACGGCTGGTATTTTACCTGTTATTTCGCGCTATTTTTCTTTATGCCGGCATTAAATTACGTCATCAGAACTATGCCGGAAAAAGATCTGAAAATCCTCTGCGGAAGCGTCGTTGGAATTCTATCGATTTTGCCGACGATAGCAATGCAGGATATTTTTCAGGTAAAAGATGGTTACAGCGTATTATGGCTGGGAGCACTGTACCTTTTGGGAGGTTGTATTGGAAGGTTCAAATGGTTCCACAAGACAAAAAAACGATACTTTCTGCTCCTATACCTCGTATGCATAACCTTATCTTGGGGAACGAAATATCTATTGGAATGTTGCAATCTGTCTTGGCTCAATCAGTTTACGTATTCGGAAGTATTGATTCGATATAAATCTCCTACGATTTTATTGGTAGCAATCGTACTACTTCTGACGTTTGTGAAAATTGACCTGAAGAAACCGGGACAATTTCTCGTTCGTGTTTTATCCCCGGCGGCCTTTGGCGTTTACATCGTTCATAGTCACCCACAGATATGGAACCGAATCATTGCAGGGAAATTCGCAGACTTTGCAAATGACGCGCCTTGGTTAATGATTTTAAAAGTTTTGGCAACGGCGGTAGTTCTCTATTTAGGATTCTCCCTCATTGATCTGATCCGACATCATTTGTTCCGGTTACTGAAGATCAAAGAACGGCTTAATTCCTTAGAAATTCGGATTCGGGAACGAAAGAAAGAAACGACATGAAAGCATTTTATCAAAAGCATCGACAGGTAATTTTATACTTTGCATACGGCGCATTTACTTCTCTGGCAAACGTGGTTCTTTACGCCATGTTTGTTCCATTATTTGGTATTACGGCAAGCAATGCCATTGCCTGGTTCGGAGCGGTGATATTTGCCTTTGTGACAAACAAATTATTCGTATTTGACAGTAAAAAATGGCGAACGAAGGAAACTCTGAAAGAAGCGGGAACATTTTTGGGAGCACGGATTTTTTCGGGGATCTTGGAAATCGTATTGCCCACCGTATTGTTTTACATCGGGCTGGATTACGATTTGTTTGGGATTAAGGGTTTTCTGGCAAAAATCATCGTTAGCATTATTGTAATCATATTGAATTACGTATTAAGCAAAACCATTGTATTCCGAAAGCAAAAATAAAGAATCATAACCACCAGTAAACTGGTGGTTTGCACAGCCCCTGGAAGGGGCAACTACTGGCCTAACCCCTGAAAGGGGTACTGAAATTTGGCACCGCATTACCATCTCAGGCAGCCGCTCACGTGCGGCTGTCTTTTTTTGCCTACTTATTCTTGCTACCCGTAAACGGGTCAGTGTACTCTTTTATGCTGCGTGAATCCGCGGCATAATCCTCTTCCAACTGATTTCGGATATAATCTGCTATGACCCTTTTATTTTTGCCCACCGTGTCCACGTAGTAGCCGCGGCACCAAAAATTCCTCGATCCATACTTATATTTCAAATCCGC
>JAZUMQ010000015.1:0-27577 GCA_045603745.1 Eubacteriales bacterium
TAAAACGTTAAAGCGGAATCTGGCATTAATTAATGCCAGACCCCGCAAAGTTCTTAATTTCATCTCTGCAACAGAAGCATGGAACTTGGAGTTGCAAAAATTTTGTTAAAAGTGTTGCACTTCTATTGACAAATCACTTATAGCAAAAAAAAAGAACGGCTTGGTGCAAAAAAATCAAAACGTCCTCTTGCAATTCCAAAAAAATTGTGCTATACTATAATAGAAGCAAGCGAAAGGAGAATTTTTATGAAAGTATGTACTCATTGTAACAGTCAAATCGAAGATAACGCGTCCTTTTGTCCCTATTGCGGGCAGCGTTCCGATACGATGCCGGTAGAAGATTCCGCCCAATCCAAGGCACTTTATACCTTCCGCAGAAACCTGCGACACGAACGAAAATGCTGGAGTATTTTTGGAGGTGTATGGCTTGGTTTTTGCATCTTTTTCTTTGCTTTCGGTCTTTTGTATTTGGTATTGGGAATCGGCATGGAAGAACCTGTTCTTGCGGCATTTTTCCCAGTCTTTTCTCTGTACGGTCTTATCTTTTTGCCTATGGCCATCATTAACCTTGTCATGTCAAAAAAGATTACCGGGTACTTAAACCAGCTGGAAACCGATCCCGCCCCGGCGGTGGAACGGTGCGGTGGAATATGGCTCATCGTCATGGGTGCGTTATTTAACAATATCGCCTTGATTTTCATCATTCTCAATTTCATTCACGTAAAGACCAACAAAGAGCTGTTGCTGAAATAAAAACACGAAAAGACGGAAGAAGATTTCTTCCGTCTTTTTTACGCTATGAAGAAACGCTCAATTTTCCATTTTACATTCTGCATTTTGCATTTCCACACCCCTTGATTTTTGCCGAAAATTGTGGTATAATATAAATTAGAATAGTATGCAATCAAATGGAGATTGATTATGTTTATAGACAGTACGAAACTTTATCTGAAAGCCGGCAACGGCGGAAACGGTTGCGTTGCCTTCCATCGGGAAAAATACGTGGCGGCGGGAGGACCTGTCGGCGGGGACGGTGGCAAGGGCGGAGACGTGGTTTTTCAAGTGGACAAGAACCTGAACACCTTGGAACATCTGCGCTACACCCACCATATGTCTGCCCGTAACGGTGAAGACGGCAAGGGCGAAAAGATGTACGGAAAGTCCGCCGACGATCTTGTCATTAAAGTCCCGGTGGGAACGCTGATCAAAGACGCTGCATCAGGTCAAGTCATCAAAGATTTGAGCGACGACGAACCCTTTATCCTCTGCAAAGGGGGACGCGGAGGCTGGGGCAACCGCCATTTTGCCACCCCCACCCGCCAATGCCCTCGTTTTGCCCGTCCCGGAATTCCCGGGGAAGAAAAAGAAGTTATTTTGGAATTGAAGTTGATCGCCGACGTGGGATTGATCGGTTTTCCCAACGTAGGAAAATCCACCCTATTGTCGGTGGTGTCTGCAGCACGTCCGAAAATCGCAAATTACCATTTTACTACCCTGATCCCGAACTTAGGTGTTGTCCCTGTCGGAGAAGAACAATCCTTCGTCATGGCGGATATTCCGGGAGTCATTGAAGGAGCAAGCGACGGTGCAGGGTTGGGGCATGATTTTTTGCGCCACATCGAGCGTTGCCGTTTGTTGGTTCATTTGGTGGACGTTTCCGGGGAAGAAGGAAGAGACCCCATTGAGGATTTTGAAATCATCAACAAAGAATTGGAACAGTTCTCCCCCGAATTGGCAAAGCGTCCCCAGATCGTAGTTGCAAATAAGATTGATGCTTCCATCGAGGAACAGATCGAAGAATTGAAAAATTACGTGAAAGAAAAGGGTTACCCCTTCTACGCCATCTCCGCCGCCGCCCATATGGGCACGCGGGAACTTGTGATGGCGATCTGGAACGCAGTCAAAGAACTGCCTCCCATCAAGGTTTATGAAACGGAATACGTAGACGAGGCGGAAGCCTTCGATCCCAAAGACCGTTCGGTTCAAATTTCCCGTTTGGACGGAAATTACTGGTCGGTGGAAGGAGAATGGCTGCTTCGGATTATGCGCGGAATCAACTTTGGGGAATACGAACAGTTACAGTATTTTCAGAAAATTCTCCACAACACCGGCGTTATCAAAGAATTAGTCAAGGCCGGCGTCAAAGAAAACGATACGGTAGATATTTACGGATTTGAATTTGATTTCGTATATTAAGGAACGGACATGAAACTTTTGAGGAATTATATCATCGTCCTGTCGGTAATTGCACTCATTGCCGTAGGGCTGGCAATATTGTCAGTAATGGGATATTTGACCCGGGCAGATCAGGCGGTACTTTCTCCCCAAGATCCGATGGTAACACAGGACGAAGAAATCGGCAATGAAGATTTGGCACGGCTTTTGACCCAAGCCCAAAAGAATTCCACACCTTTAAAAGAAACACCCACGTTTCCACAAACCACCCAATCCTTTTTCCTGCAGACAAAAACCGCAGGAGGCATTTTTGTCGGAGCATATTCTCTGCACGTAGTTAGTATGATAAATCGGAATGCCCTCTTGGAAGATTTGGTCACAGGAAAGTATTGTCAGATTTCAATTGACGATTTTACTGCACTTCTCAGCAACGAAGCCTTTGAAGGAATCGAAGAAAATCGTTTTTTCCAGCCGCCGCTGAAGGTGGGAACCTTCGATCAGCTCTTTGCAACTTCGATGACGGTCTACGCGTATACGCCAAAGGGAACGTTCCGGAAGATTGAGAAAAAAGGGATAGACACCTCCATCGTTATAACGATGACCACGGAAGAAGCTGCAGAAAATTTGCAGATTTCAGCCCCGATATTGCCCGATGCGTGGTCGCTGACCGTCCGAAAAGATACGACGGTGTACTTATCGCAAGATCGGGTAAAAACCGAACAATTATACTTCCCCACCGAGCCGGGAATTTATTGCTATGAATTAACTTCCCATTGGGATCTGACCCCGGATCGAGATTGGTACGGAGATCTGAATTATGTCCTGGAAATCCATATTACAGACCCGGAAGCGCAATAAAACCTTTCGGGCGATCCAAAAAGGAAAAATAGAGGTCAATCAACTGCCACCCTACGAGCGAGGACTGTATTACGAAGGAATCGTCTGTCTCTTTTTGAAAAAGCAAGGATATAAAATCTTAGACCGCAATTTCCGAGGAAGAAAACGACGGGAGATCGACATTGTCGCAAAGGACAAAGAGACGCTGGTATTCGTTGAAGTCAAGGCACGGCGAGAGAATACGGTATTCTCTCCTCTCAACGCCATCGACGAAAAGAAAAGACGTTCCTTGGCATCGGTAACGATAGATTATCTGAACAAACTGCATCTTGCAGGCATCGACACCCAAGATCTAAAACTCCGCTTTGACGTTGTTGCCCTGTTTTTTGACGAAAATGGTACACCCAGTAGTATCGATCATCATATTTCTTATTTGGTGCCAGCTCATGAATTTTTTTGATCTTCACTGTGACACGGCAACGGAATTGTACCGCAGAAATCTCTCTTTTGACAACAATCAGACCCATATTAATGCTGCGAATATCAACGGATATAACCTGACCCAATGTTTTGCGGTATTTTTTAACGACAAAAAAGAATTCCCGGAGGGAATGGACTTTTTTTATGCCGTGATTGAGACCGTTTTTCCGCAACTGCACCGTCCCGGGCTTACGCCTCTGCTGACAGTGGAAGGAGCGGGAGTTCTTGCGAAGGATCCGGATTGGATTGAGAAAATCCACCGGGCAGGTTGCCGTATGGCGGGGCTGGTATGGAACGGAAAAAATCCCCTGGCAACCGGAGCCGCCACCGACGACAGAGCAAAACTGACCTCGCTGGGAAAAGAAGCCGTATTAGAACTGATCCGACGGAAAATCGCCGTAGACGTTTCCCATCTTTCCGCCGCAGGTACGGAAGAAATTCTCGAAATTACCGACGCCCCTATCGTGGCGTCTCACTCCAACGCAAAAGCCGTCTGTGACCATCTGCGCAACCTATCTGACGAAGTTGCAAAAGAGATTTTTGCACGGGGCGGACTTGTGGGGTTAAATCTTTATCCGGAATTTCTCAGCAAAGAAAACGCCGGAATCGACGATCTTTTGCGCCACGCGGAACATTTCCTTTCTCTGGAAGGAGATCGGGGGCTTGCCCTTGGGTGCGATTTGGACGGGATCGACAAATTGCCCGAAACAATGACGGATTTTTCCTCATTGCCCTTGCTTTATGATCGCTTTTGTGCTACCTTTGGGCCCTGCACTGCGAACAACATTTTTTACAACAATGCACAACGCTTTTTTTATCATTCTACTTAAAGGAGCCTTTCCATGGCACTTTACACCATGGCAGATCTGCATCTGTCTTTTTCCACGGAAAAACCAATGGACGTTTTCGGCGACCGCTGGAAAGATCACCCCGAAAAAATTGCCGAGCGCTGGTCCTTAACCGAAGATGACACCATCGTGCTTCCGGGGGATTTTTCTTGGGCAATCGACCTGCGAGAACTGGAAGCTGATATGGCATTTCTCCACGAATTACCCGGGAAAAAGATCCTCTCCAAAGGGAACCACGACTATTGGTGGGAAACCATGTCAAAACTAAATAAATTCGTAGAAAACTACCCTTCCGTTTCCTTTTTGCATAATAATTCTTACACGGTTGGAGACGTCAGCATTTGCGGAACTCGAGGCTGGACCCTCGAACCCTCCGACGAAGACGAAAAAGTCCTGAATCGGGAAGTTGGACGACTGAAAGCCTCCCTGAAACAAGCGGAAAAGCAACCGATTGTCTTTTTGCATTATCCTCCGATTTTTGGAGATCTGCGGTGCGAACCTATTCTGGACGTGATGAAAGAATTCGACGTAAAAGAATGCTATTACGGTCATCTTCACGGACCGGGAGCCACCGGGCTTGCGATACAGGGAACGGTGGACGGAATCCAATTCCGACTCATCTCTGCCGATCATTTGGACTTTTCTCCCTTAAAAATCCGTGAATGACCTGATTTTATGCCGATTTTAAGGCATTTCTGCGAAAAGATTTCAAACTTTCCTGTCAAAGTATGGAAATGTAGAGAAATATATGTTATAATATCCCTTACGAAAGATAATTCATAATAATATCAAGGAGAACTGATTATGAAATTAGTGAACAAAAACGAAGTTGAAAAGAACGTAGTCGAACTCGAAATCTCCGTCCCCGCAGACGAGTTTGAAGCTGCCGTTCAAACTTCCTACCGCAAAAACGTGGGCAAGGTAAACGTCCCCGGTTTCCGCAGAGGCAAAGCCCCCCGCAAGATTGTGGAAAAAATGTACGGCGAAGGTTTCTTCTGGAACGATGCCGTTGACGCGCTCTATCCCGACGCTTACGAAGCAGCCGTGAAAGAAGCGGGCATCAACCCCGTGGATCGCGCAAACATCGAAATCACCGAAATCGCCGCTGACAAAGGCTTCACCTTCAAGGCAACCGTCACCGTGAAACCCGAAGTCAACGTAAAAGAATACAAAGGTTTGAAAGTAGAAAAACCCTCTACCAAGGTAACCGAAGACGACATTACCAACGAAATCGCCGGTTATCAGCGTCGTAACTCCCGCATGATCGACGTAGACGACCGTGCCGCAGAACTGGACGACACCGTCACCTTCGACTTTGAAGGATTCACCGACGGCAAACCCTTTGAAGGCGGAAAGGCTTCCGACTACACCCTGAAACTGGGTTCCGGTCAGTTCATTCCCGGCTTTGAAGATCAGATGGTCGGAAAGAAGATCGGCGAAGAATTCACCGTCAACGTTACTTTCCCCGAAGAATATCATGCCGACGAACTGAAAGGTCAGCCCGCAGAATTCAAATGCTGCATTCATAAGATTCAGAAAGAAGAACTTCCCGAAGTGGACGATGAATTCGTCAAAGACATCAGCGATTTCGATACCTTGGACGCTTTCAAGGAAGATCTTTCCAAGAAGATTGCAGAACGCAAAGAAGCAGAAGCCGACCGCATCGTTTCCGACAAGTTGGCAGAAGCCGTTGCCGATTTGGTAGAAGCAGACATTCCTCAATGTATGTTTGAGAATGAAATCAACGCTTCTCTTAACGATTTTGCTCAGAGAATGGCTTCTCAGGGCATGAACATGGAACAGTACATGCAGATCACCGGCGCAAAGATGGAAGATCTCCGCAATATGTTCGCCGGCCGCGCTCAGGTTGACGTAAAACTTCGCCTGGCTCTGGAAAAGATCGCCGAATTGGAAGGCGTTGTCATCTCCGATGAAGACGTAAACGCCGAATACGAAAAATTCTCCAAGGAAATGCAGGTTCCCGTAGAACGCATCAAGAGTGATGCGGTAACCGAAAACATCATCAAAGAATTGGCGAACGCCAAGGCATTTGAATGTGTAAAGGCTCACGCCGAAATGGTTGCGGAAGGTGCAAAGAAACCTGCGAAGAAGGCTCCCGCCAAGAAGGCAGAAACCGCTGAAGAATCTGCCCCCGAGAAGAAACCCGCTGCGAAAAAGACCACCACGGCGAAGAAGACCACTTCCACCGCCACAAAGTCTACTGCCGCTAAGACCACTGCAACCAAGTCTACCACGGCAAAGAAGACCACCGCAAAAGCAGACGGAGAAAAGGCTGCGGAAAAGAAGCCCGCTGCGAAGAAGACCGCTTCCACCGCAACCAACTCTACCGCTGCAAAGAAGCCTGCGGCAAAGAAACCTGCGGCGAAAAAAGACGCTGAATAATCCGCTGGATTTTCGGCGATACTGAAACAGAACGGACCGGGGACCTTCCTCCCGAAGAGGAGGGTCCCCGAATTATCAAAAAAAACACCGAACGTACATACTCATTTTTTCAAAGGAGAGATTGCTATGATGCCGAATAATGCTTTAGTTCCCACCGTTGTGGAACAAACCTCCCGGGGAGAACGGGCTTACGATATTTATTCCCGCCTGCTAAATGACCGTATCGTCTTTTTGGCAGACGAAGTCAACGACGTGACCGCAAATCTGGTGGTTGCCCAGTTGTTGTTCTTGGAGTCGGTAGACCCCGATAAGGACATCAGCCTTTACATCAACAGTCCCGGAGGCTCGATTACCGCGGGAATGGCGATTTACGACACGATGAATTATATCAAATGCGACGTTTCCACCATCTGCGTGGGCATGGCGGCAAGCATGGGAGCATTCCTCCTTTCTGCCGGAGCCAAGGGCAAACGCTACGCCCTTCCCAACAGTGAAGTCATGATCCATCAACCTTTGGGGGGCTTCCAAGGGCAGGCAACGGACATCAAGATTCACGCACAGCGGATTTTGGACATTAAGGACAAATTGAATCAGATCCTTGCAGAAAACACCGGAAAGTCTTTGGACGTCATCAAGGCCGATACCGAACGGGATAATTTCATGACCGCGGAACAGGCGAAAGAATACGGTCTGATCGATCAGGTCATCGCCCATCGCTAAAAATCGGTAACACTTTTTATCCGAAAGGAACCCTCATGGCTAATCAACACAACGATCCCCGCACCTGTTCGTTTTGCGGGCAACCCTGCACCGGAGAAAAAATGTTCATCGCCGGAATTGAGCCGAACACCTATATCTGTAACGATTGTGTGGACGCCTGCGTAGAATATCTCCAAGCGTTGACCGAAAAGAAACAGAAAAAAAAGGACGAAAAACTCCGGCTGACCATGAAAACCCCGGCGGAAATCAAGGCCGCATTGGACGAATACGTCATTGGTCAGGACGATGCGAAGATCGCCCTTTCCGTGGCGGTCTATAACCACTATAAGAGAATTTTGAACCAAGATAACAATGCCGACGTAGAACTGGCGAAGAGCAACGTGCTTCTTCTGGGCCCCACCGGTTCGGGAAAGACCTTGCTGGCGCAGGTTTTGGCAAAGACCCTGAACGTGCCCTTTGCTATCGCCGACGCCACCACCCTCACCGAAGCGGGATACGTGGGCGAAGACGTGGAAAATATTCTGCTCCGATTGATTCAAGCCGCTGATTTTGACGTAAAATCTGCCGAACGCGGAATCATTTATATCGACGAAATCGACAAGATCTCCCGCCGTTCCGAAAATCCCTCCATCACCAGAGACGTATCCGGAGAGGGAGTTCAACAGGCGTTGTTGAAGATTCTGGAAGGAACCGTGTCCAACGTTCCCCCCAACGGTGGTCGCAAACACCCCAACCAGCAATTTATTCCCATCGACACGAAGAACATTCTGTTCATCTGTGGCGGTGCTTTTGCCGGGCTGGAAGACGTGATCCGCAAACGCACCCAGACCACCGCCATCGGATTTAATTCCGACGTTGTAAGCAAAAACGACAGTGACGTGGGAGCATTACTCAAGCAATGCGAAGCCCACGATCTGGTCAAATTTGGTCTGATTCCCGAATTGGTGGGACGGCTGCCGGTGATCGTCAACGTGGAGCCTTTGAACAAAGAAGCGCTGATCCGCATTATGACCGAACCAAAAAACTGTCTGACGAAGCAATACCGGGAACTGTTCCGTTTGGACGGCGTTCAGTTGGAATTCACCGACGGCGCCATCGAAGCCATTGCGGAACAGGCGGTAGAACACAAAACCGGTGCCCGAGGACTTCGCGCCATTGCGGAAAAGATCATGACAAAAATCATGTATCAGACCCCCTCGGACAAAACCATTGCCACAGTCACCGTGGACGAAAACTGTATCCGCGGCACAGGAGACGCAATCATTACCCACAAAGAAACCGAACAATAAACCCATCGACTCGAATCGCAAAAATGCGGTTCGAGCCGTTGCCGTTTCACTCATAAGAAAAAAGACACACAAAACCACGAAAAATCAAAGGAAAACAGATATTATGCCCGATATTTCCAAGGTCTTTGAACAAAAGATCCGAACCCTTCCCCTTCTCCCCTTGCGGAACTTGGCATCTCTGCCCAAGCAGACCATTCATCTGGACGTAGCCCGCAAAATTTCCGCCTCTGCCGTCAGTGCCGCATTGGCGTCGGATCGCTACATATTCCTTGCCGCCCAAATGGATATTACCGAAGAAGATCCTCGCCCCGAGGGAATCTTCAGTTACGGTACGGTGGCAAAAGTAAAACAGATGATGAAAACCCAAAACGGCGATCTGCGGGTAATGTTGGACGTGCTCTGCCGCGCCCAAGCTATCACCATGCCCTATAAAGACAACGGCTACTACAACGTCACCGTTTCTTTGATCCCCGAACTGTCCGCCCCGATCCAATCTTCCTTGGAGCGGGAAGCCTTAGCACGGGAAGCCCAAAGCCTTTACGCAGAATTGTCCCAATACGTGGAAAATATCTCCCAGCAACAGATCATGGAGGTGCTTTCCATTGACGATCTGGGATTCTTGGCGGATTATATTACCCAAAATCTATTCCTGAAATATCAGGACAAGCAACGGATCTTAGAGATTCTCGATCCGGAAAAGCGCATGAGCGAACTGTTGCAGATTTTGGAACGGGAAGTAGGAATCGCCGATCTGGAAAATCAGATCGCAGATCGCACGAAAGAACGCATTGCGAAAAATCAGCGGGATTTCTATATCCGGGAACAAATTCATGCCCTGGAAGAAGAATTGGGAGAACTCGATCCCGATGATGAAATCGCCGTTTACACCGATAAGATCAACAAATCCGACCTCCCCGACGACGTGAAGAAAAAACTGCTCAAAGAAGTAGAACGATTGGCAAAAATGCCCATCGGCGCTCAGGAAGCGGGCGTTTCTCGGATTTATCTGGACACCTGTCTCGACCTTCCTTGGGGGAAATTCACCAAGGAAGAAGTGGAAATTTCTGAAGCCCGCCGGATTTTGGAAGAAGATCATTACGGTCTTTCCAAGGTTAAAGAACGCATTTTGGAAACCTTGGTAGTTCTGAAAAAGATGCCCCAATACAATGGACAGATTTTATGTTTGGTGGGGCCTCCGGGAACCGGAAAGACCTCCGTTGCCCAATCCATTGCCCGTGCCACCGGACGAAAATTTGCCCGGGTTTCACTGGGGGGAGTTCACGACGAAGCAGAGATCCGGGGACACCGGAGAACCTACGTCGCCTCCATGCCCGGAAAAATCATTGAAGCCATTCGGGAAGCCGGTTCGATCAACCCCGTAATCTTACTGGACGAAGTGGACAAGATCGGCAGCGATTACAAAGGCGACCCCGCCTCTGCCCTGCTGGAAGTCCTCGATCCCGAACAAAACAAAACCTTCAAGGATCACTTTTTGGATCTTCCCTTTGACCTGTCCAACGTGTTATTTATCCTCACCGCAAATACGGAAGACACCATGCCCCGCCCCCTTTTGGATCGGACGGAAGTCATCGAACTTTCTTCCTATACGCAAGAAGAAAAAATTCATATTGCCAAGGAACACCTCATTCCCAAACAATTGAAAAAACACGGATTGCTGGCAAAAGAATGTAAATTTACCGATGCGGGTCTGAACGATCTGATCCGCAGTTATACCAGAGAAGCCGGAGTGCGCGTTTTGGAACGCACCATTGCCTCGCTCTGCCGAAAAGCTCTGAAATATTTGGCAGAACACCCGGAAGAAACCAAGGTTACCTTTAAGCCCGCCAATCTGGAGGCCTTTTTAGGACCTCGAAAATACCGGGACGATCCTTTATCTCAAAAAGATCAGGTGGGTATCGTCACCGGTCTTGCCTATACTGCCGTAGGCGGAGAGGTGATGCCGGTGGAAGCCACCGTTATGGACGGAACCGGAAAAGTACAACTGACCGGGTCTTTGGGCGACGTTATGAAGGAATCGGCAAACGCCGCCATCAGTTACATTCGCTCCAAGGCAAAGGAACTGGGCGTAGATGCAAATTTCTATAAAAATAAAGATATTCACATTCACGTTCCCGAAGGTGCCGTTCCCAAAGACGGACCTTCTGCCGGGGTTACCATGACTACCGCTTTGGTCAGTGAATTGACCGGGAAGAAGGTAGATCACACCGTGGCAATGACCGGGGAGATCACCCTGCGGGGCAGAGTTTTGCCTATCGGCGGATTGAAAGAAAAAACCATGGCGGCATACAAAGCCGGCATCAAAAAGGTGGTTCTTCCCGCCGCGAATCTTCCCGACCTAGAAGAAATTGACCCCGTAGTGAAAGAACACATCGAATTCATTCCTGCCGAACAGGTAGAAACGGTATTGAAGACCGCTTTGATTGAGAGATAATAACTATGACCATCAATTTCAGCAATGCCCAATTTGTCACCAGCTATTTTGACGGAAAAAAAATCGACCGCCCCAAAAAGCCGGAAATCGTCTTAGTGGGACGCTCAAACGTGGGCAAATCATCGCTCATAAATAAAATTCTGAATCGAAAAAGTCTCGCCCGCGTCTCTTCCACGCCGGGCAAGACCATTTCCGTAAATTATTATGACATTGACGGCAAGTTTGACTTGGTCGACCTACCGGGCTACGGTTTTGCAAAACGTCCGAAAACCGAGCAAGCCGCTTGGGGGAAACTGACCGAAGGATACTTTAATGCCGACCGAGACATTCGTTTGATCTTACTGTTGGTCGATCTTCGTCACCCCCCGTCCAAAGACGACGAGGTCATGTTTGATTGGCTCATGCAATCGGAAACTCTGTTTGCCGTCGTCGCTACAAAATCCGATAAACTCAACAAGACCGAAATCGCAAAAAACACCGAGACTCTCTCTGCAAAATTCGGAATCAACGTTATTCCCTTCTCGTCGCTCAACGGCATGGGAGTGGAAGAATTGCGGCAGATCATCACCGATCTGGTTCTTGCCGATTAAGGTCAAAGGGAAAGGTATTTGGGGACGTGAATCTCGCCGTCACAAATCATGCGATAGATCCAGGCAGACCCCATCACCGCGCCGGCAATTCCGTTTTCCCCAAAGGAGTAAAGGTAATACAAACCTTTCCATTGCGGATCCTGTCCTACGTAGGGTAAGCCCTTTCGAGGAAGCACCAATCCTTGAGTAAACCCATATTCCTGCTTGATTCGGGGAATCCCGATAAACATTTCTCGCAACTCGGAAGAAAGATTTTTATACTTTACCCGACATAACGTATTAGCATCGAGCCGACCGAACCGCCCTTCGGGGGTCAACGTCGACGTAGCTTGCCCGGAATATAGGATCCGCCCGTCGGGAGTAGTACGAAGATAGGACAATTCGTCGTGATTTTTGATCAGACAATGATCTTTCCAACCCCGAAACACCGAAATTTGCTCAGTCACCACCGAAAAAACCGTTACTCGTTGACCCAACTGAGGACGCTTTTGCAACACTTCTCCTCCACGGGCATCGATGACTTTTTCGGCAAAAATTTTCTTCGATCCACACCGACAGATAAATTGATCGGACCCCCGGGCTTCGATGGCGTCGATTCGACTTCCTTCGTAAATGACCCCACCGTGAAGGGTAATCCAATCGGAAAGATCCCGACAGAATTTCACAGCGTTCAATTCCGCACTGCCGTCCTTCATCATCATTCCACCCACACAGGGAAAGGAAAACCATTCCCGGCACTCTTCTTCTTTATGCCAGCTACAATCCAACCCCATATGATGGCGGGCATAATATTCTTCCCGCAACACCGATTCTTCCCGGGGAGACGCAGTATAATAAAATTGATCCCGGCGTTTGAAATCGCATTTACTCCCGGTATCATCGATTATTTTTTCAATCTGTTCCACCGCTGCACAGGAAAAACGATACCAACTCACGGCATTTTCGATTCCGATCAACTCTCTTAACCGAAGAAGATCCGGACCGCCGTCTCCACTTACGATTCCCGAAGAAAATCGACACGCACCGTCTCCCACCGTATTGGCGGTGACCACCGTGACCCTGCGTTGTGCTTTCAATAATTCATAGGCGCATAAAAGCCCGCTTAACCCCGCCCCGATGACCAAAATTTCGGTCTCAAGATCTTCTTTTACCGCGGGGTGAGATGGCAAGAAATCTTCGGGCTGAAAAAAGGGCGAAAGCCCGCTTCCCCAGATCTGATTTTGTTTCATAAAAAGCCCCCCTATTGTTTTTCAATCTCATTTTCACCCTATTTCCCGGATTTTATTCAGAAAGGATCAAGCTATGAAGAAAACAACCCTATTCCTTTCCTTTTGTATCCTTTGCCTTTTGTTTTCCGGGTGTTCTTCCGGAGGAACCGATTGGGCACCTTTAGACCTTGCCCGTCGCAACCCCTCCACCGACGCACCCATTCCCGCAGAAGTGGTCGCCGTGGCGCTCTCCACGGAGGCACCCTTGGGCGGAATGGAGATGTCTTTCACAATCACCGGAGAAAATCCATCGGGCATCGTTTCGATTTATAAAGCAGATCGGGATTACTCCACCACCCTTTCCGGGAAGCCGGTACGGGAAGAAAAATTCTCGAAACTGACCGAAAAACTGATGTGGCAATTTCGCTCTTTGCCTGCGGGAGATTATCTGATCGTCTTTTCCGAACTTTCCGCCGCCACCATGACGCGATCCATCGTCCCCTCCGACGAGGCAAATGGAAAGATCCTTAATTACCGCAACGGAGAGATCATGACCGACGGAACCTGCGCATTGACCCTACTTTTCATCAAAACTCACGATCACCCAGAACCGGGACTTGTCACCTTCGCCTATCCTGTCCCCGAAGAATAAAATCCAAAACGGAGAAACAATATGAATTATCAAAAACGCCGTAAACCCGATTTTAAATCGGAAGAAGTCAATGAAAACGTCGTCACCGGAAGAAATCCGGTCATGGAAGTTTTGCGCTCCGGGCGAACCGTCGATAAGATTCTTATCGCAAAAGGAGAGCGGGAAGGTTCGATTCTGAAGATCGTTGCCATGGCAAAGGAAAAAGGAATTCCTGTCATGGACGCCGAAAGAACCCGCATCGAAGCATTATCCGGGACGGCAGGACATCAGGGTGTTCTCGCCTTTGTCACCCCCTTTGAATATTCCACGGTGGAAGAAATTCTCGCAGTAGCGGAAGAGCGGGAGGAACCCCCTTGCATCGTGATCTTGGACGGGGTGACAGACCCCCACAATGCCGGTGCGATTTTGCGTACCGCCTGCTGCTGCGGTGCCCACGGCGTCATCATGCCAAAGCACAATTCCTGCGGCATGACCCCCACGCTGATCAAATCCGCCGCCGGGGCAACGGAATACATGAAAGTTGCACGGGTGACCAATATCACCGATACGGTGGAAGAATTGAAAAAACATAATATTTGGGTCTACGGAACCGACGGAAACGCACCTTCGGATATTTATCACACCGATCTTACCGGAGCCTGCGCCTTTGTCTTGGGAGACGAGGGAAAGGGGATTTCCCGCTTGGTTCGGGAACATTGTGATTTCTTAGTCAAGATTCCCATGAAAGGACCGCTGGATTCCCTGAACGTATCCGTGGCAGGTGCCATCATTCTCTACGAATCTCTCCGTCAGAAAGGGGCGAAAGAATGAATAAAGAAGAAATTGAGTTTTTTGAAGAACAATATAATACCGTCGTCGCGACCAAAGATAAACTGTTCTTGCGAACCGGCATTTGCTTGGGCATTGCAGCACTCTTCGGACTTCTGACGATATTGAATCTACCCCGCATCGCCTTAGCGATTCTGGAGTTGATTTTCACCGCATTTCTTTGGATCGTCTGCAATTCCGAAATGACCAACGGCGTTCGCTCCTTTTTAAAATTATGCCCTTCCAACGACAGTTTCAACGCCTTGGCTCTGATCGGTTCGGTGGCACACGCCATTTATATGATGGCAGCAAATCCCCCGTCAGATACGCATTTTATCAGTGCGGCTCTGTATCTTTCGGTAACGATTTCCATCGGCATGAAATATCTGTACGTAATGCAGATCATCAAAAACCTGGATCTGATCCGGGATAAAAGAACTTATGCCCTGCAAGTCACCGACCTTTCCTTGTCCAAAAAGTACATTCGACAAGTCTGCTCTGCCAACCCGGTGGAAGATTTCCCCAACGTGGTGCGCACCTCTTACGACAGCGACCCCACAGAGCAAAAAAACCGTCGGTTTATCCCCTTTGTTACCCTCGGCGTGATTGTTGTTTCCATCGTCATCGGATTCATACACAAAGGTTCTTTTTTGGTGGCTCTTCCCGCCCTTTTGTGTATTTGTGCCTGCTTCTCGGCGGAAATGTCGTTTGTTTTGCCTTACGTTACAATGCAGATGCGTTTGCGGAAATTGGGAAGTATCCTGATGGGAAACTATTCCATTGAACATCTGATGGAAACCGACACGTTATTGGTCAAAGACACCGACCTGTTCCCTCCGGAAAACAACGAGATTTTGAATCTGAATATCCGAAACAAAGCTTTGGCAAAAGAAGTGGTTCTTTACACTGCGGTGTTGCTCAACCTTTCCGAATCCCCGCTGGAAGAAGCATTTCACCGGAAATTCCCCGGAATCCCGGATCGCATGCCTCCGGTACTGCATTGGCGCGTCATCAAGAATTACGGGATTGTCGCCAACATCAACATTGACAACGTGCTTTTGGGAAACCGCAATCTGTTGTTATCCCATAACGTTCAACCTTGGAGTGCGGAAAAAGAAGCCATGCTGACCGCCGCCGGGGTTCATCTGATCTACCTTGCCATCAATGGTCAAATCGCCGCAACCATCATCTGCCGTTACGGAGAAGATCCGGAATTGAAAAAATCCGCGGAACTGTTGGGCGGAGATTTCAATCTGTTGGTAGAAACCAAGGATTGCAACATCAATGAAACCATGATTCAGCGGAAATACGAACTATCTCATACGAAAATTTCCGTTCCAGACCCCGACGAAGCGGAATCGGTGGTGGAAACGAGAGAAGAATTGGAGGAAGACCAATCTCCCCCGGTGATGATCTCCACTCAAAATGCCTTGGGGATTTTGGAATCCATTCGCCGGGCAAAACAACTGCACAAGACCGTCAATCTCTGCATTACAATTCAGCAGTTGTCGGTGTTGTTGGGATTGATTTTGACCACCGCGGCACTTCTCATCGCCCCCGGGCAGATGTCCTGGATTTGGATTTTTGCATTTAATCTGATCTGGGCCTTACCGGTGCTTGCAGTGTCGTTATTCAAAAAAGAGTAAAATAATTTTTTATA
The DNA here is from genome assembly GCA_045603745.1 of Eubacteriales bacterium. Classification (GTDB taxonomy): domain Bacteria; phylum Bacillota; class Clostridia; order Oscillospirales; family UBA644; genus RGIG995. Next base: position 16,122 of record JAZUMQ010000015.1, read on the forward strand.
GATTTCCGAAGGAGGAAAATTATCATGTCCGGACATTCCAAATGGAAGAATATTATGCACAAAAAAGAGAAGACCGACGCCCAAAGGGCGAAGATCTTCACCAAAATCGGCAGAGAAATTTCGCTCGCCGTCCGGGAAGGGGGCCCCGATCCCGTTTCCAACGCCGCCTTGAAAGATCTGATTGCCAAGGCAAAATCCAATAACGTACCCAACGATAACATCGAACGGGTTATCAAAAAAGCTGCCGGAGGCAACGACGGAGCAAATTACGAAGTATTGACCTACGAAGGTTACGGTCCTTGCGGGGTTGCCGTTTATCTGCGTTGCGTTACCGACAATCGAAACCGCACTGCCGGGGATTTGCGTCACTATTTCGATAAATGCGGTGGAAATCTGGGACAGACCGGCTCGGTCAACTGGATGTTTGAGAAAAAAGGCGTCATCGTCATCGACGGCGAAGACGTGGACGAAGATCAGTTGATGGAAGATCTGTTGGAAGCGGATATTCTTGACATTGTCGCAGAAGAAGGGGGCTTCACCGTTTACACCAATGCAGAAGCCATGTCCGATACCAACGATCTGGTATTGTCCAAAAACTATACCGTCCTGTCTGCGGAAGTAGCCTACGTTCCCAACAACTACACTGAACTGTCCGACGAAGACGGCGAAAAAATGCAGAAACTTCTGGATATGTTGGACGACAACGACGACGTCACCGACGTTTGGCATAACTGGGATAACTGATATTCAAGTCAATTCTTGAAAAAAACTCCATAAAAAAGGTTCCGTAATAAATCGTGGGTTTAACCCAACATTGATTACGGAACCAATTTTTTAAGTTAATTTTTTAAATCAACCGAAAAGCACGGGGTTCAGAACGCTCTGCAATGCTTCCTGATTTCCGCTTTCCACGTGGGAGACGTTGCCCAATTTGGCATTTGGCGGCGTGGTCGGCAAGGGAACAAAGGTCTGCCGTACCGTCCAAAATGGTCTTGCCGATTCCTTCAGAGAAAGAGGCGTAACGGTTTTTGAGATTTTCTTCCAATCTGCCGTCTTCAATGAGTTTTGCCGCATTGATCAGACCAAGAGCAAAGGAATCCATACCCAAAAGGAAGGCGTGGAAACTTTGTCCAGACCGTGTTACAATCGTTCCGTTTTCGTTTACCAACAATAGCTTTAAGGAAGACGTGCCTAAATCGGCGCCAATATACCGTTTCATTTTAGCCTCCCTTTAGAATTCTTCTATAGTTTCATTATAGAACATATATCTTGACATTTTTCGCAAAATATGGTACAATTAGTAGACAGAATTTGTCTTTTTTGAAAAATGGGGGGGGTGTAAAAATATGTTTTACCAATTTCAACACTTGGGCGCGGGTGATTATTTTGTGAAAGAATACGGGGAAAATTTCAATTTTCCACCCCATATGCACCTGTGTTTTGAATTCATCACCATACGAAAGGGAAAAATGAACGTAACCGTAGACGGAACGGAATATCTGTTGCACCCGGGAGAATCCCTTTTAATTTTCCCAAACCAGCTCCATTCTTTGGAATCGAAAGAAAGCGAACATATGCTCTGCATTTTTGCTCCCGATTTAGTTCGTGCGTACCTCTCAAAAACCGAGCATTGCTGCCCGGAAAACAATTATTTTCGCCCCGACCCGTATTTGACCGAAGCCCTTGACAAAATCTCCGCAACGGCTTCCAATATTGCAAAAAAGGGGATTCTTTATTCTCTTTGTTCTACCTTTGATCAAAGGGCGACCTACACCTCCCGGAAGAACGGACAAAAGGGGCTTCTTTCCAAAATTTTTACCTTTGTGGAAGACCATTATGCCGGGGATTGCACCTTAGAACAACTTTCCGCGGAATTGGGGTATGATTATGCCTATCTATCCCGCCAATTTAAAAAATCCACAGGAATCTCTTACGTCAGCTATCTTAATATTTATCGACTGAACAAAGCTTGCTATCTTTTGGAAAACACCGACGAATCCATCTTGCAATGCGCCTTGGACAGCGGGTATAACTCACTACGAACCTTTAATCGAAATTTTAAAAAACAGTATTCCTGCTCGCCTGCGCAATATCGAAAACAAAGAATTTCATAAAAAATATAATGACTAAAAACACCTTGACAAAAACCGTTCGATGTGCTATCATTTAAAATATCAAAGCGAAAGAAGGAACTCCATGAATATCTATACTTCCGTCGACCAGTTGATTGGAAAAACGCCGTTGCTGGAACTGAAAAATCTTGAAATTGCTCTGGGATTACAGGCAAAACTTTTGGCAAAATTAGAATATTTCAACCCTGCCGGGTCGGTAAAAGACCGGGTGGCAAAGCAAATGATTGACGACGCCGAAGCCTCGGAAATCCTCAAGCCGAATTCCGTAATCATTGAACCGACATCGGGAAATACCGGGATCGGACTTGCGGCGGTGGCGGCAAGCCGGGGGTACCGATGCATCATCGTCATGCCCGACACCATGTCGGTAGAACGACGGAAATTGATGAAAGCTTACGGCGCAGATTTGATTTTGACCGACGGCAAGTTGGGAATGTCCGGTGCAATCGCCAAGGCGGAGGAATTGGCGAAAGAAAACCCCGATGCTTGGATTGCGGGACAGTTTGTCAATCCATCAAACCCAAAAGCCCATCTCCTCACCACCGGTCCTGAAATTTGGGAAGACACCGATGGAACGGTAGACCTTTTCGTCGCAGGCGTAGGAACCGGAGGCACCATCACCGGCACCGGAGAATATCTGAAAGCAAAAAATCCGGCGTTGCGCGTCATCGCCGTAGAACCCAAAGATTCCGCCGTGTTATCCGGACAAAAACCGGGAGCTCATGGATTGCAAGGCATCGGAGCAGGATTTATTCCGGAGGTTCTGGACACCGAAATTTACGATGAAATTTTCCCTGTTACCACCGATGAAGCCTACACTGCCGCCCGGCTGTTGGGACAAAAAGAAGGCGTCCTTGCGGGCATCTCATCGGGAGCGGCACTCCACGCCGCCATCGAACAAGCAAAGCGCCCGGAAAACGCCGGAAAAACCATCGTGGTTCTTCTCCCCGACACCGGCGACCGGTATCTTTCGACCGCGTTGTTTTAAGTAAGTTTGTAGGGGTAGGGATACTTTTCTTTCTTTTTGTGAGAAAAGAAAGAAAAGCAAAGTTCGGCGGAATACTTCCGCCGGGAAATAAAAATATAAGGTGCTTGTAAATCAATACAAGCACCTTGTTTTTATGTTTCCAACGGGTGGCGTTGTTTTTTCTTCGGTTTCTTCTTACTCTCTCTCCGCTTCTGCAAGAATGGTCTTGTACGTCCTGCGGTCGGTCTTACGTAAAATACGCAACTGGTGAATCATAAATTTCATCAAATCCCCCTCGTTGACGGATTTAAAAACCTGTTCCGTTTCTCGGTAGGGAATGTCGTAGGCATTACAGATTTTCAAAAGACTGTCGGGAGAAGGGGTAACCGGATTTCCGGTGCGGGGGTCGTATTCCTTTTCAATGGCGGAAAGATAGGTGTGAGAAATTCCGATATTCGCCGCCGCTTCCCGCAAGGACCAACCCTTTTCCATGCGTGCTTCAAAAATACGTTCTCCGAAGGATTTCATGTCAGTCCTCCCGATGTTGGTCGAGATTCTTCAAAAAGGATCTTCGATAAATGGGGGAAATCCCATGCTCCAAAATTTTGCGATAGTGTTCTTTGGTAGGGTATCCCTTATGTTTTTCCAATTCGTATTGGGGATATTGCAACGCCAATTCTTTCATCATACGATCCCGAGAGACCTTGGCGATGACCGATGCAGCGGAAATGGAGGGGCATTTTGCATCGCCTTTCACCACCGGAAGAGCGGGCACGGTCAACCCTTTGGGGATTCGGTTCCCGTCCACCAAGGCAAAGGAAGGTTTCTTTTGCAAAGATTCCACTGCCCGACACATGGCAAGGTAGGTGGCGTTGAGGATATTATAGGCGTCGATTTCTTCGGGAGTGGCGATTCCCATTCCCCAACAACAAGAAGCGGTAATTTCTTCGTACAATTTTTCCCGCTTGGATTCCGACAGTTTTTTGGAATCGTTCAACCCGGAAACGTCAAACCCGTCGGGCAAGATTACTGCTCCGGCAACAACCGGACCGCACAAAGGACCTCTGCCCGCTTCGTCGATCCCGCAAAGTCCGGGATATTCCGCTCGATAGGGCAATTCAAATTCCCAGGTCATTCTTCCGTCTCCTCGGTTTTTTGCTCCGGACGTTCCAGAGTGATCCGACCGATCTTTGCCCCCCGGAATTCGTCCAACAGCGTAATTGCCGTACGTTCTTCGTCCACCTCACCGCCGCTGACCACAAAGCCCCGCTTGCGACCGATCTGCAAAAACAGATCGTAGGCTTTCGATTCCAATTCCGTCAATTTATAGCGAGCTTTCAATTCTTCGGGGTAATACTTGGCAAGCATCGCCACCAAGATCAGAGACAGTCCTTCCAAATCGAGAATGGTATCTTTGATGGCACCGGTAATTGCCAACAACGCCGCGTCGGACTGGTTTTCCAACTTCGGCCACAAAATGCCTGGGGTATCCAAAAGATCAATCCCTTCTGCCAAGGGAACCCATTGTTTTTTCTGCGTAACACCGGGGCGATCCTGAGCTTCGGCACGACGCGCTCCGCAAAGATTATTGATAAAAGTGGATTTTCCCACGTTGGGAATTCCCAAAATCATAACCCGGGCGGTGCGGGCAACGATGCCCCGCTTTTTATCCCGTTCTGCCTTTTCCCGGTATGCTTCCCGAATGGCGTTCAGCACTGGCTTGCGGTCGTCTTTACTGCGACTGTTCCCCAAAAGGACGGTATACCCCATCTTGCGGTAATATTCCGCCCATTTTTTGTTCTCGGTGGGGTCAGCCAAATCGCTTTTATTTAAAATCAAAATTTTCGCTTTGTTCCCGATCAGTTCTGCAATATCGGGATTTTTTGAGGCAGTGGGAATTCGGGCATCGACCAATTCAATGACGATGTCCACGTTTTTCATGGTATCAAGAATGATACGGCGGGTTTTCGCCATATGCCCGGGATACCAGTTAATGTCCATAAATCACACCTCGTTTATTCGCAAAATCCAAAACTGTCCAAAGGCCAGAACCGTAAAATTACTCTGCCCGCCAGTTGTCCGATCTCCACGCACCCCAGATCGTCATATCGACTGTCGTGGGAAATGCCTCGGTTATCTCCCATAACGTAAACGCAACCTTCCGGAACGACGATGGGATTTTTGGTCGTATGAGGCAACGTTCCTATTCCTTCCAGATAAGGCTCGTCCAATAATTTATCGTCTACGAAAACCTGATAGGTCTCCGGATTGATATACACTTTCTGTCCTGCCACGGCAATGACTCGCTTGATCCACAATTCATTTTCTTCGTCAATTTCGGGACGAAAAACCACAATATCTCCTTGCTCGGGAGTATAAAACAGATCCGAAATAATATAACGGTCTCCGCCGTACATGGTGGGCACCATGGAAGTTCCTTCCACAACACCGGTTCGACAGATGAGGGTCAAAACCAAGATCGCCGCTACCAGAGCCCCAACAATAATCTCTACAAACTCCACCAAGGGGGAAACAGCACTTCCGGGCTTCTTTCCCGGTTTTTTTACCGAAACCTCTTGCGGCAAAACTTCTCCTTCCGCGATCCGTCTGCGTCGTTGAGGAATTTGGTCGATGGGCGTATAAGTTTCCTCGGCAAGAGTCAGTTCTTCCGGAAAAACAACCGGGGGAAGATCTTCGGAAAGTTCTGATTCGGTAAACGTAATTTCCGGAATGGAATTTTCAATATCTTCCGCGGCATCTTGGGGCAAAATTTCAAAAGAATCGGAAGACAAATCTGAGGAAGGGTCGTCTTCCATCAACGAAATCTGAACGTCCGAATCCGAATTCAAATCCGAATCTTCATTTTCCCACAGAGGAATCTGATCTTCCGATGCGAGAATTTCATCTTCCCAAAGGGAAATCTGTCCTTCGTCTTCCGCTTCTTCGGAAGGGGACGTTGCACCCTGTTCCGAATCAATCTCGAGAACCGAACCGAAAACTTCTTCCTCTGCATCGGGGGAAAGAAACTTATTTTCCTCGGTCATTGATCTGCCGTCCTTTCTAAAAACAATTCTCGGATAAGAAAAAACAGTTCATAGAAAACATCGATTTCCTACGAACTGCTTCTCTCCTGTTCGATGAAAAAGGAAGAAACTTACAGAAGTTCCTTAACCTTGGCTGCTTTACCGGTTCTGTTGCGCAGATAGTAAAGCTTCGCACGACGAACTTTACCGCGGCGAACCACTTCAACCTTTGCAAGGTTGGGGGAGTTGACGGGGAAAGTTCTCTCCACACCGACGCCATAGGAAACCCGGCGAACGGTTACGGTTTCGGAAACACCACCGTGCTTCTTCGCAATTACGGTGCCTTCAAAAACCTGGATACGCTCTCTGGCGCCTTCTTTGATCTTCACGTGGACGCGAACGGTAGAGCCGATTTCAAACTGAAAAGGTTCTTCCCGAAGCTGATCTTTAGTGAAGTTATCAAGAATAACGTTGTTCATCTCTCAGTACCTCCTGATGTAATGTCAAGATAAGTAAGACGTTCATGCTGAGAGCAGAGGACCGTCCGAATCAAGCAACAGTTATTATACCATAAAAAATAAGGAATTGCAAGTAAAAGTTTTAATTTTTTCCATTGTTTACAAAAAGTTCATTTATTGTTCCCGAAACAAACCTCAAAATTGCCTTACTTTGGAGATTGACAGATACGAAGTTTTGTATTATAATAATATAGAACATACACCATTTGACCGAAAGGATCCGATATGAAACAACGTCTCATTGGAGCGGGAGTACTGATTGCCCTTTGTCTCTCTCTTTGCGCCTGCAATCCCTTGCGGGAAGATACGCCTTTGAAAGGAAAAAAAACGGAATATTCTCAGACGATTGCCTATGCCAACGGAGCTTTGGGAGACGTAAAAATAACGGAATCCGACGGCAATCATACAGTAAAAAATCAAACCACTCAACTGGAATTCGGAAAAGAGATCGAGGGAATAAAGGCGCTGACCTCTCTGCAAACCGGGGAAACGTTGTTGCAGAACACCGTTATCACCCAAGTAACTTCTTCCGACGGGCGGGTAGGACAAGTTTTCGACGGAAAAGATGCAATCGAGCAAGGCCATTACAGCATCAGCCATCACAGAACCGATGCCGCCCTGCGCTTTTCTGCGGACGTGAACGATGCCACGGTATTAAAAGAATTTGATCTGACCGACCAAGACGCGCAAGCGGATTTTTCGGCATTGAAACATGAGGTTTCCATTACGGAAAACGAAACCGGACTGACCGTTACTTCAAAGGGCAAAAATCGGTCTCAATTCGGAGCACGGGATTTGAAACTCAATCTGGAAGCCGCCGATCATTATTACCTTTCAATCACTCTGAAAGTGGAAAATATTTCGGGGCTGAAATGCTATTTTTCCACCGACGAAGTTCCATTGACAGAAGATACGTTGTTAGGAACGTTGAATCTGAAAAACGCCACAAAAGATGAATTTATTACCTTGACCGCAGAAATTGAAAACGAGCTTTGGAACGGAAAATTACAAACGTTATTGTTCCGCTTTCCGGAAGGAGAAACCGGGACGTTGGAAATTTCCCGCATCGCTCTACTTTCCGCAAACGATCCCCGGGAAGAAGGGGTTGCAGAGACTCAATGGACGGTCTACTCCGACCGAATTTATTTTTCGCAATCCATTCTTTCTCAAAAACATTACACGAAAATTTCCACCGTAATCTCAATCAATTCCGCAAAATGCAGAGAAATTATAGAAACCGAAAATGCCGTAGGGTTGAAACTCATCGACGGTTCTCTTTTGGGGTTTGTTCGACCGCTCTCCGGCGGAGAATTGCGGGTAGAAAAAAGCGATGATGTGATACGCTTAATCCTCGATTGGGATCTCTCCAAAGAAAATCCTTCCGTGGCTCTGCGCATTTATCTGAATTATACGCAAAACCCGGAACAATTGGAGCAAATTGCACTGGAAGAACGCACGCCTCTTACTTCGGAAGATTTCACCTTGACCGGAGCTGAGTTTAAGGAATACGATGCAAAAAGCGGATCATATCTTCTGAATCGCACCGAAGAAAAGATCACCCTATCGGTAGCAAAATGCGACCGCACTCTTTATTTCACGCTTCCCCCGGCAGAAAACACCGCGTGGAAGATCTGTGATAAAAAAGGAGATCAACTTCCCCTTGTTACCGATACCGTCTTTCCTCTCCGAATCGACGGGAAAGATCTGTCGATACAACTGATTTCCGAATCTGCCACCGAAAACCCGGAGATTCCCTCGTTCTTTTCGGATTCCAAGTTTGTAAAACAATCTGAAACCACTACGTTCTTAAATGGTCTTTGCTCCCAAAATATTACGGAATACGTCGCCACTGACGGCAGTTATTCCGTGACGTTGATAGCGACCCGATTAAAGGGTGGAAAAGCTACGATCTACGACGTGGAATATCGGTTTCTGACCCGAACTCAAATAGAAGATCTGCGGGGAACCTTCCCTCTTTTTTCCTTTGAATTAGCCGACGCATTTGACGAATATTTCTATCTCAACGCAGAAAATCAAACGACAACCGTCCCTGCCGGAAACGAAGAACTTTCCTATTTGGGGTCCATGCCTTACGTAGGATTATCCGCAAACGGATCGTCTTTCGGCTGGCTGATCCCAAAGGGAAAAATGACAACCGATGGAGTCTCAACCACACCCCATCTGTGCTTAAAATATCAAGAAATTGACGAAGAGAAACCCAACAAATTGTATCTCTCCTTTGATCTCTCAGAAGTGGATTTCTCCAAAGGAGACACTCTGACGGCACAGATCATTCGTTGGGAGGAAACCGTCACGGAACAAGCGTTGAAAACGTTGCAAAACAGCGGAGACCTCCGTCTGATCCAAACCGAAAAAAAAGACGTTAAAACCATCACTGCTGCCGGAATGGAAGACGTTGTCATATTAAAAGTCGAAGGTTTTGACCATTACAAATTTCCCAAAATCACCGTCAACGGCGAAGCATTTACCCCCGAATATCGCGTTTACGTAGATGAAAGCGGATATTATGGATTTGCCTTCTCTGTCTCAAACGGAACAAAACTTAACGTTAAAAAGTAAGAAAGAAAACGTGCTTCTCAAAAAATGAGGAGCACCTTTTTTCGATCGTGCATCGCCGGCGCGGCACCCTGCCGAAGGCAGGGTGGCATCGGCAACGCCGATGCCTCACCGAATGCCGTCCGGCATTCGGCGGCCGCGCCCCACTCACGGTTCCCAAAAGATTCCAAGGTTCGGTGGAAAAAATGCAAAGGTGAAAAAAGAAAACAACCAAACCAAAAACACCACCGCGGAGAGAATATTCTCTCCTTCACTCTCCTGTTTCTCCTCCCCGGAAAAGCCTTTTAACAACCAAAAATATAGAATTACAGATGAAAAATAGATTCCAATATCTACCCAGGAATACCGTTGTCCGATTATTCCACTATAGGTGTAATGAGCTACCGGAATAAACAACATCGCAAAACTCAGCGCCCAAACCCGAGGCGCAAAAAATCGATGTTTTCTTACACCTAAAAACCCTTCTACGATCCACCACAATGCCACCGGAAAATATAACAGCTTCAAATGTTCCCAGATACTCTCGTTTACCGGAAAGAACAGCCCGGCGATGACCGTCTGTCCCAACCAATCGTAGACGAAGTGAAACAATACACCCAATGCTCCAACAAATAAAAAGCCCCAAATCGACCGTTTGATTTCTTTTCTCATTTCCTATCCCTCCAATACTATCAGTATACGAAATAGTTCCCCCAAATATTTGTCCAAACATCTTTTTTATCAAAAAAAAAGTAGACAGAGAACCGTTCCATTCTCTGTCTACCTTTTTAATCAATCGTAATTTCCGCAAGTTCTTTCTGAAACAACGCCCCGGTAAAATAACAAGGCTTTCCGCGATAAGGTCTTTCTGTCGTCATGTGACAATGCCCGGCGAAGAATCCCTGAACCAACGGTTCGTTGACAAAATAATCGGACACTTCCCGGCTCAACCGGATCTCCTCTTCTGAAAATCCGTATCGAAGTTTACATTTGAATAGAAATGTAGGAAATTATTCTTTTCTTTTTCCGAAGAAAAAGAAAAGAACCAAAAGAAAAAGCAAATCCGCCGGATTTCTCCGGCGGGAAAATATTGATTCCAACGACATACATCGACAAATATTGACAAATTGCTTTTTTCATGATATAATATATTCGCTGTACAATTACATATCCATATCCGTTTTTGGGAAAATACTGTTAAAAAGTGTTTTCTCTCTTTTTACTATCCCAAAAACGGAAAAGTAATTGTGCAGCAACAATGAGGGAAATGCACTTTTAGTGCGACCTCATTGAGGCCGCACTTTTTTATTGCAAAAATAGTGAAAGGAGAAAGAAAAATTTATCGCATTATAAGTGAGGTCTCCCTTTTCAAAATTCTAATATAGAAAGGAATTTTAGCCATGGAAAATGAAGTAAAAACGAAAAAGAAGAAAAGTATTTTTAAGAGATGGTGGTTTTGGGTAATTATTGCCGTCGTAGTAATTGGGATTATAGGATCCGCAACAAGCGAACCGACCTCCTCCGGGACTCCGGACAATAATATTGAAGCAAGCAACAATGATTCCTCTGCAAATAAAAACAACGAATCCTCGAAGAAAGAATATCAAAAAGTGGATCTTCAAACAATTATGGACGAACTGACGGAGAATGCCTTGCGCGCAGAATCAAAATATCAAAATGCATATATCGAATTTACCGGTAAAATTGCTAATTTTGATAGCGACGGTTCCTATATTACAGTTGAACCAACAAATGCCGGTGAGTGGAATTTTGATACGATAATGTGCTACATCAAAAGCGACGATCAAAAAAACTTTATCATTGAAAAATCGGTTGGGGATCAGGTAACAATCAAAGGGAAAGTTTTTTCGATTGGTGAAGTTCTGGGATACAGTTTAAATATTGATTCAATTTCGTAAAAAAACAAAGAATGCATAAAAACAAGAGACGATCGTAAGATCGTCTCTTAATTTTAGGTATAAAAAAAGAGAATGTCGGCATCGCCCTATTTTCCCGGGCCGTCTCCAGCCAAGTATTTTCAGCACCTAAGAGCTTAACTACCGTGTTCGGAATGGGAACGGGTGGAACCTCTTCGTCATAGACACCGACTATTCTCTTCAAGAAGGCTTACACCTTCAAAATTGAATAACACTACTTCACTTTATGCAAATCGAAAACAAACTGAAAAACTCTCTTAATTCAAGTAATTCTTCTATCCACGTGTTTGTACACACGCTTGCGCTATATGACTTTGAACCTG
>JAZUMQ010000016.1:0-58313 GCA_045603745.1 Eubacteriales bacterium
ACTGAACAGATACATTCATTACTATAATCACGACCGGATTTCCTTGAGACTAAAAGGAATGAGTCCGGTACAGTACCGGACTCATTCAACAGCAATCTAACTTGATATAATTTTGTCTAAACTTTGGGGGTCACTTCAAAACAGGAAGTGCAGTTTAATTTTGCTTTAATTTTGTTAATAGCTTTGAAAAATACGCTGGTAATTGAGAGTCAAATTCCAGATATTCTCCATGAATCGGATGAATGAAACCGATTTTTTTTGCGTGCAAACATTGACCAGATAGGCCAAAACGTTCTGAATTTTTTGGAGCATATACCGGATCGCCAACAATCGCGTGACCTCTTGAAGACATGTGAACCCTGATCTGATGGGTTCGACCTGTTTCTAATCGAAATCGGACGTGAGAATATCCTTGTAATTCTTCAATTACTTGGTAATGAGTAACGGCGTTTTTTGAATTAAGAGGAGTAATTGCCATCTTTTTTCGATCTTTGGGGTCCCGTCCAACGGGTGCGTTAATTACTCCGGACGGTTCTTTTAGTCGTCCGATTACAATCGCTTCATATTCTCTTAAAAAAGAGTGTTCCTTGATTTGTTCCGCAAGGCCTAAGTGTGCATCATTTGTTTTAGCCACAATTAACAACCCGGAAGTATCTTTATCGATTCTATGAACAATTCCGGGGCGTAAAACACCGTTGATTCCGGATAATTCTCCTTGACAATGAAACAGAAGTGCATTGACTAACGTTCCGTCCGAATTTCCGGCGGCAGGGTGCACCACCATTCCTTGGGGTTTATTGACAACTAAAAGGTCGTTGTCTTCATATATAATTTCTAACGGAATATCTTGGGGAAACGCATCCAAAGGTTTCGGGTCAGGTAGTTGAACGACGATCACGTCTCCCCCTTTAACCTTTACGCTTTTTTCCGCAATTTTTCCGTTCAAAACTACATTTCCTTGTTCCAGCAGAACGGAAACAGCCGAGCGAGAAAAAATCTGCTCGGCAGTATTGTTAAGTTCGATGGAAAGATATTTGTCAATCCGTTCCGGAGTAATAACAGGAGGGACGGATAGAATATGTTCGGTCATTAATCAAGAATTTCTCCTTTGGAAAAAAGAAACAGTACGATAAATAAAATGCATCCGCAACAGACAAAAATGTCTGCAACATTAAAAACTGCAAAATCGATGAGATAGAAATCAAACATATCTATTACAAAACCACGAAATATACGGTCGATCAGATTGCCGATTCCACCTGAAACAACCCAGACTAAGGAAATGCGGGCAGTTGCAGAACGGATTGTGCCACGAATAAGCAAGATTATAATCAGAGAGCAAAGCAATACGGTTAAAAGAATAAAAAACCACGTCTGACCTGCGAGGATACTGAAAGCGGCACCGGTGTTTTCGCAATATTGCAAGCGAAAAACACCGGGCAACAATTCAAAGGTTGTAATGGGGCGCAGATCACGATAAGCAAGAGCTTTTACGAGTTGATCCAGACCTACAATTGACGTGAAAATCAACAAATAACCGAACCACTCTGCAGTGGCGGAACGTTTCATTTTAATTAGTCTTCGTCGTCATCGAAGAAGTCGTCATCGTCGTCGTCATCTTCATCGCGGAAAAAGAGTTTCATCTTCTTTTTGGGTTCTTTCTTTTTCTTTGTATCAACGTCGTCAAAGAGATCTTCCAATCCTTTAGCGGTACGTTTTTCAGATGTGCGTTTGGAAGATTTTTCAAAAAGATCTTCATCATAATCGGCTTCATCTACAGTATTTTCTGCATCTTCATCAAAAGAAACCGCAGTGACAACTTCAGTCTCTTCTACAGGAGCAACGCCGTCATTAAAAGATTGATTCAAAATATCCAGAGTTTCCGAACCGATTTTAATGTCTTCAAATTCCATGTTGGGGATTTCTTCAATCATTTTGATATGAGCAGAATAGGTATCCAGCAGGGAGTTTTTGAAGGCTTCAATTTCGCCGGTAATCTTCTGGGTGATAGCGTTTTGACGATTTGCCTCATACTGTGCGGTTTCGATAAGTTTTTTTGCATAATCTTCCGCATCGTCAACCAAGCGCTGCGCTTTTTTGCGGGCTTCAATCATAGCTTCCGAAGGTTCTTCGGGCGTAACGACAGGAGTGATGACCGGTTCGGGAGCAACTTCTTCCGCAGCGGGGATTTTTGCCACTTCGTTCAATTTTTCGGTTAAAAGATTGACCTTATTTTTCAGAGCATTACGTTCTTCTAAAAGACGAGTATAATCAACGAGAATCTCATCAAGAAATTGGTCGACTTCATCTCCCCTGTACCCGCCGCCTTTGGTTGTGGTAAATTCTTTGGTTTCGATTTCTTTTGGTGTAATCATATCAATTTCTCCTTATATAAAACAATTTTTCTTTTAAAATTTAAGTTCGGGATCAAGACTTGCGGCGATGTCACCGGAAACCTCAATTCCGCCGGGAGTAATTAAAAATGTGTTTGTTGCAATTTTTTTTGTGTTGCCTTGCATTGCATAAGCAACTCCGCTGAGGAAATCAATAAAATGACGAGCATCTTTTGCGATCAATTCCAAATTCAGAATCACAGACTCATGGTTGAGCAGATGATCGGCAATGGTCAACAACTGATCGTTTGACGGATCATTGGGGCGAAACAGTACAAATTGTTTTTTCGCCTTTCCGGGAACGGCAGATGCAGGCGTTTCTCTTTTTTCAGATAAAGCGACTTCATCTTCCAATTCCAATTCTTCCTCTTCTTCTCTCGGAGCAAAACGGTCAAACAGTCCCATAACATATATCCTTTCTCTGTTTTTATAGGTATAATGCGGTTCCGACTCGAATCATATTTGAGCCGTAACGGACAGCGGTTGCGTAATCGTTGCTCATTCCCATGGACAAGATGTCCATAGTTATATTATACGGCTTATTTTCCGAATAATTTCGATATAAATCGTACATTTTGCTATAATATTCATCTTTTGTTTCGATTGGCATAATGGCCATCAATCCACGGATACGAAGATTTTGTAATGCTGAAATGTCTCGAAGAAGTGTATCCAAATTTTCCTCATGAACGCCAAATTTTTGTGGTTCTTTCGCTATATTTACCTGAATAAGAATATCAGTTACTTTGCCCGCGAGACCGGAACAACGGTTAATTTCTTCCGCTAAATGTAGGGAATCTACAGAATGAATTAAATCAGCACAAGAAATCGCCTTTTTAACTTTGTTAGTTTGTAAATGACCTATCAGATGGCGCGTTCCTGACATAAGGGGAGCACGTTCTATCAAAGCAGAAACGCGGTTTTCAGCAAAATCCCGAACTCCAAGACTTGCAAGTTCCGGGATAACGTCTGTAGGTTGATTTTTGGTAACTGCAACGATTGTGACAGATTGTCCGATTCCATTCTCGGAAACAATACGAGAAACTTCTTCTTGAATCCGTAGGTAATTATCCCGAATCATCAGTTGATATTTACTACCTTTCCGTCATAAACTTCTTTTCCGCCAATTACAACGGAATCGTTGAGAATCAGCGTTCTTGAAGGGGAGTTCGTATTCGGAGTTACCACCGCAAAATCACGGTTTTCATCTCGGTAAAGCACGGTTAGCGGTTTGAATACCAATTTTGCGCCGGAAAGAACATAAACACCGGTCTCTCCTTCAAATACGCGTATAGCGTCTTTATCGACTTTGTAGCCGGTATAAGAACGCAGAATAATTTGTGCGTTGCAAATCCGAAGGGAATAAAGTGCCTCGTTAAAAAAAGGACACTCAAAAACAACGGCGACTTCACCGTCAGATTGATCGGAAACATGGTTGACAGTCATTGTTACGGTTTGTGTTCCGTATGCAACGGTATCGAATCGCAACGTCCACGTTGAATCTTTTTTAAATCGTTCTGCTTGGTCCGATGGAACGGTGCAGAGATAGGTCCAATAAGAAAAATGCTGCAATTTCCCAATGTAATCCGAAGGTCTCGATTGCGGAGATTGTGCCAGAAGTGAATGAACCGTATTTGGATCACATATTGAATATTTGGAGGATTTCAACGATTCGTACCCATCAAATTGAGAGGAAAAATATCCCGCTTGAGAGGCATTAACCACAGTTTGTTGTGCTGTGTTTCCAGTCAAGAGAGTGGAGCGAGTGGATTCGCAATTTGATAGAATTTGTTGATAATAAGACTTGTCCCCTGTTACTTTAATATCGCGTTTTATGAAGTAGGAAGACACCTGTGTAGAGGCACGGAGAATGTCTGACAAATCTTGACTTCGAGACACGGAATGGTACTGTTCTATCGAATCTTTTGTTTTTGCATCTAAGGTCTTAAGATCATATTGGGTTGTTGAAGATACGCATTCCTTCAACAGTGCAATTTGACGATCAATGGTTTCTACCGCAAGACGATCTGTCGCTGCGGTTTTGGATACACTGTAAGTTGCAACCATATCTCCGATAGATACCCGATCCCCATCGGAAACTTTATAATCAATGGAGGCAGGCGTTCTGTTTACGGAAATTAAAACTTCATCTCGAAGTGCTATCCCGGTAACGTTTAGTACATCATCGTAAACGATGGATAGCGCCGGAGCTACAGTAATCTCTTCGGAGGAAAAAATCGAAGGAACAATGCTTGCCGCAAGGTACACAAAAACAACGGCAACCATAATCCAAAAGAAAATGATACTGACTTTACTTTTCATAATCAAATGGGAGAAATGGTGGAAATTGCATGCTTATAAATCATGCTTTCTTTTCCGTCCGATTCCAGCAAAATCACGAAGTTATCAAAGCTTTTTACAATTCCGCGCATCTGAAAACCACTGATCAGATACACGATAATAGGAGAGCGATTTTTTCGTGCATTATTCAGAAATTGTTCTTGGATATTTGTATGATTAATGCGTTCTGAAGTTTTCAGTTCTTCCGTCATAAGTAGCTACCTCGCCGATGTATGATGTTTGTTGTTGTAAGTAAGTTTTTAAGGAAAAATTTTCAAAAATATGACGATAAGTTCTCTTATAATTTATTATACCACACTTCTATGTATTTGGCTATACGTTCTGTACAAGAGTTCAAAATATTGTCAAAATTCAGGCTGTCAACGCAGAACCATTGAATCCTATATTCTCTCCGAAACCACGTCAACTGTCTTTTTGCATAATTACGGCTTTCCTTTTTGATTCGTGCAACGGTATCCTCCAATGAGGTCTCCCCTGCAAAATACTCCTCAAATTGACGGTAGCCGATTGCTTGCCGTGCCGTTTTTGAACAATTAATTTTTCGTAGGGAATCTACCTCTTCCAACAGCCCGGATTTCATCATCTGTTCTACGCGATGATCAATTCTGTTGTACAAAAAAGAGCGATCTTCAGCAGTGAGCCCAAAACAAAGAAATTCATAGGGGCTTTCCATTTCCATTGCTAGGCGATTTTGTTCTGTTTGAGTTATCCCTGTATTGTGATAAACTTCTAATCCCCGAAGAATTCGTTTCTTATCTTTTGGAAAGAGACGAGCGGCTAGTTTTGGATCAATTTTTGCAAGACGGGAAAGCATCTCTTCTCCCCCAAGCTTTTCATAATCGGATTCTAAGGCAGTGCGGTACTCTTCGTCCACCGGTTCTTCGGGAAGCGTAAGATTTTGCAAGAAAGAAGAAACGTAAAGTCCGGTTCCTCCAACGATAATCGGTAGTTTGTTGCGGGAAATAATATCCTCAACGCACTGATTGGCATCTTCTAAATATTGCTTTAAGGTGTATTCTTCCGTGGGTTCTATAAAATCCATTAAATGATGGGGAATTCCGCATTTTTCTGTTTCTGTAGGTTTTGCGGTTCCAATATCCATATGGCGATAGATTTGCATTGAATCCGCCGAAACGATTTCTCCGTCAAACTTTTTTGCAAGTTCTATGGAAAGTTTCGTTTTTCCCGATGCGGTAGGTCCGACAATAACGACAACAAGGGGTTTCATAAGTCAACTCATTTCAATCGTTTAAATTGTTTTTCAATGGACTTTTTCGTCAAAGAAAAGACGATAGGACGTCCGTGGGGACAGTATTGCAGTTCCTTTTCTCTGCGGAAATACTCCGCAACCAGTCCTTCCAACTCCGGGCGTGTGGTTTTGCTTCCGGAACGTATAGACGCTTTACAGGCTAAATCATAGTAGAAGCGATCCAGCATGGAATCATCTCGCCCGATTTGTAGCGAATCTGCAAATTGTTGCAACAGCGGTTCTGCTTGTTCTGGATTGATCAATGCAGGGATTTCCCGAATCAAAAGATCGTCGCCAAAGGATTCTAAAATAAATCCAAAACGGGAGAGAAAATCCGCATTTTCCGATAAAATCCGATTTTCGTCAATTCCAATGTTCAGAACGATGGGGTGCAAGAGGGTTTGAGCAGGAACATCACTTTTCCGAAGACGTTCAAAATTCATGCGTTCGTGTAATGCGTGTTTATCGATGAACAGAATATCCTCGTCTTTTTCTACCAAAATGTAGCAGTCAAAACTTTCTCCGATGATACGGAATGTTTGTTCCGTTTTAAATAATACCGGCTCTTCTTTTGACGTAGACGTGATGGAAGAAATGGTTTCTGCTTTCGGAATATCTTTTGAAATATCAGTTTTTTCAGTTTTCGGAGTAACAGTGATAACGGGTGTGGATTGTTTTTGATTTGCAATGGTTATATGAGGGGCAACGTCTCTCATAACTGGCTGCTGTACCGGTTCTTTCAAAACAGGAGGCGTGATGGTCCACCCCGATTTTTCTGTGGTAATAACCGTTGTGGATTTTATTGTTTCCTTCTTCGCCTCCGGAATTAGATTGGCTTTCAGTTCTTTTTTTGGTTCGATTTTAATCGGTTCCGGTGCTTTTTGGTATGGGGTGGGTTTTATCAGAGATGAAGTTGGATTTGGACTTGCCGGACGTGTTGGTTCCGCCATTTTGATTTCTACGATTCCGGTGTCGGAATTTAAGGCGTTTTCCGCAGCTTTACGTACTGCATAGGAGACGGCGTTTTCGTCGGCAAATTTCACTTCCAGTTTGCTGGGGTGAACATTTACGTCTACCTGGGAAGCGGGGACGGTAATGAATAACACGCAAACCGGAACGCGTCCGATCAACATTTTATTGTGGTATGCATTTTCCAACCCGGACATAAGTATGGGGGAACGGACGTAGCGACCATTCAAGAAGAAAATCTGTCGGTTTCGGTTTGCTTTGGAATATACCGGTTTTCCTACAAGCCCGTGTACGTGAATGTCTCCGGTGGTCAGATCCGCCGGGAGTGACATTTCAGCAAATTCTTTGCCGAAAACGGAAAATACGGTTTGTATCAAATCTCCGTTCCCGGGGGTGTGAATTCGTTCCACACCGTTTGCTGTAAAGCGGAAGGATATTTGGGGGTGAGATAACGCTAATCGTTCCATGACCGATTGAACGGCACCCGCTTCTGCAGGTTCGGATTTCATGAATTTTAGGCGTGCGGGGGTGTTGAAAAACAGATCTTGTACCGTAAAGCAGGAGCCGTCCGGACAACCGCATTCTTCTTCGGAAATGATTTCCCCTTCCGATACCTCAAAACGCGTTCCCACCGTCTTTCCAGCTTCTTTCGTGGTCAAAGTTACCTTTGAAACTGCGGAAATAGCGGCTAATGCTTCTCCGCGGAAGCCCAAGGTTGAGATTTGATTCAAATCGTCCTCTGTGGAAATTTTGCTTGTGGCATGCTTCAAAAATGCTCTGCGGGCATTCTCCGGGGACATTCCGCAACCATCGTCTGTGATTCGGATCGTTCCCAGACCACCTCGACGAATCTCCACTGCGATATGTTTTGCTCCTGCGTCAATGGCGTTTTCGACCATTTCTTTGACTGCAGAAGCAGGACGATCAACCACTTCTCCGGCGGCGATCAGATTGATGATCGAGGAATCGAGAAGTCGGATTTCCGGCATAAGATCGTTTCCTTTCTTCTGAATAAATCAAATATCTTTTGCTTGTTTTACAAGACGATACAGTTCGTTCATCGCCTCAATGGGGGTAAGTAAGGTTACGTCCGTTTTTTTTAAGGTTTCGATGATTTCGTCAACGTAGCCGGCGGTCATTGGAATTTGTAGGTCTTCCTCTTGAACGGTCTTCGTCGGGCGTACAACAGATTCCGACTCCAATTCCGACAGAATGAATTCTGCACGGTGGATAATTTCTTCGGGAACCCCGGCAAGACGAGCAACTTCGACACCGTAACTGTCGTCGGTTCCTCCTTCAACAATTTTTCGGAGGAACAGAATATCTTTTCCCTTTTTCTTTGCGGCGATATTATAATTTCGGATTCCGGGAATCTCTTGTTCCAATGCGATCAATTCGTGATAATGAGTGGCAAACAATGATTTTCCGGCAATTTTTTGGGTTGCGTATTCTACTACCGCGCGGGCAATGCTCATTCCGTCAAAGGTTGAAGTTCCACGGCCGATTTCGTCAAAAATCATCAAAGATTTCTTTGTGGCGTTCTTTACGATATAGGCAACTTCGGTCATTTCCACCATAAAGGTTGATTGTCCCATTGCTAAATCGTCCGAGGCCCCAACGCGCGTAAAGATCTTATCGCAAACTCCGATGGTAGCCTCCGAGGCCGGTACGAAAGAGCCGATCTGAGCCATTAAAATGATGATGGCAACTTGGCGCATATAAGTGGATTTCCCTGCCATATTTGGTCCGGTAATAATGGCGGTTCGATTATTCTTTCTGTCAAGATACGTATCGTTGGGAACGAACATATCGTCCCGCAACATAGATTCAACTACCGGGTGGCGACCGTTTTTGATTTCAATTACGTCGCTTTCGTTCACAAAAGGACAGGTATAGCTGTTTTTCAGTGCAACGTGAGCTAAAGAAAGTAACGCATCGAGTAATGCGATGGCGTCGGCAGAACGGCGGATTCGATCCAAAGCATCTGCCAATTTTTTCTTTAGTGCGGTATAAAGATCGTATTCAATTTGAACGATCTGTTCGTTTGCCGTTGCAAGTTGTAATTCGATCTCTTTCAATTCCGGCGTTATGTACCGTTCCGCGTTGACGAGGGTTCCTTTACGGATATAATGCTCCGGAACCAGGTGGGTGTTCAATTTTGTAACTTCGAGATAATAACCAATGATTTTGTTGTAACCGATCTTTAAATTTTTAATTCCGGTTTTTTCTTTTTCGGAAGTTTCAATATTTGCAAGAACTTGCTTTGCATTTTTAAGAAGATTTCGCAGTTCGTCCAGTTTTTCATGGTATCCCTGACGAATCATCTTCCCTTCTCGAATCAGCATCGGCGGGTCTTCGACAATCGCTTCTTCAATCATGGACGTTAAATCTTCCAACGGATCCAAATCGTCATGGATTCGCTTTAACAAAGACGGCTCCATCGGTTTTAAAATTCGTTTGATGTCCGGAAATGTGGAAAAACTTACGCACAACGCTCTCATATCTCTGGGATTGAGGGTGTCATAGACGATCTTCGTCATTAACCGTTGGACATCCCGAACGTTATTCAGAAGGTCTCGCAATTCTGTGCGTTCCAAATGAGCGTCGTAGAGTTTCCGAACGGCGTCCTGTCTTGCCAAAATGGAAGGAATATCCAACAATGGTTTTTCCAAAAATTTGCGCAACTGACGGGCGCCCATGGCGGTGCGGGTTTTATCCAAAACCCCAAGAAGAGACCCTTGTCGTTCTTTTGTTCGTAATGTTTCGACGATTTCAAGGTTTCTCCAGGTGGAAAAATCTAAATCCATATAGTCGCCATCGGTCAAATAGCGTAAATTTTTCATGTGGGACAGATCGCAAAGTTGCGTTTTTTGCAAGTAATCCAAAAGTCCGCCGGCAGCTTTTAACAGGAGTTCTCCTTCCGGAATATCCAAATCCCGAATGGCTTTCCCTGTTTGTTGTTCAATGCGGCGCATACAGTCCTTCAGACGGAAACTTTCACTATCTCCTTCTTTGACGGTGCAATGCCCTAATTTCGCAAAATATTCTCGGATCAAGGTGGATTCCTGTGCCGTCTTATTAAGATAAGCCTCTCGGGGAGCATAGCGGCACAAATGGGACAACAGGGCGGGATCGGACAGTTTGAATACGTCCGTCAAGAAGAAATCTCCGGTAGTAATATCTGCATAACAAAAAGCAACTTTTCCTTCGTCAGCACAAATACCTACGATGTAGTTGTTCTTCTTTTCGTCGAGCATGGTCGGTTCCGTAACGGTTCCGGGGGTAATTACGCGAGTTACTTCTCTCCCCAGAACTTCGTTGGAATTTTCCGCTTTGTTTTGTTCGCAGATTGTAACACTGAACCCTCTGGAAACCAGGCGGGAAATATAATTATCCACGCTGTGAAAGGGCACGCCACACATGGGTGCCCGATCCTCCAGACCGCAATCTCGCCCGGTTAACGTCAGATCTAATTCACGGCTGACGGTACGAGCATCGTCAAAGAACATCTCATAAAAATCGCCGAGACGATACATGAGAATACAATCTTTATATTGCTGTTTCAGTTCGAGATACTGTCGCATCATGGGGGACAATTTATCGATAGGGATGACTTCCCCCTGGGCTGTGATAATATCCGTCATTGGCTTTTACGTCCTTATCTTGTAAAATTTAGTGACAACCGGAGCAGCCGGAACAATTTCCGCCGCAAGAATGGGGTTCTTCGCCGGTCACGTGGAAGTTGATAATTTGATAAACGCTGTTTACCAGTTCCTGCAATGCTTCGGAAGATTCGGAGAATTGTTTCATTACCGGGTGAGAGATGACTTTATCATATGCGGAATTCATCGTGTCACGCATACTGTTAAGCATTTCTTCGTCCTGATCTTTGGTTTCTTTTTGAAGTTCTGTCATTAACTGCATACGGCGAAGATTATATTCTCCGATAAACATCTGCAGTTCGGAATCGGTTTCCTGAAGCGCTTTCGCTTCTGCATATTTCTTAAATTCTTCGCTGGCTTCAATTGCTTCGCCCAGTTCATGAGCAAGTTTTGTAAGATCTGTCATTTTAATTTTCCTCTTTCATAATTGTTATATTTTAATTTGAATTAAAAACGCTTTAATCGACAAGGGTTCCGTACATTCCCCAGTTTAACGCCCGATCAATACGAACGTTGACCTTTGTTCCTGCCGGAAAATTCCCCGGGAAATGAACCAGTTTGTTACTTTCGGTTCTTCCATCACAAAGAGTCGGATTCTTCTCATTTTGTCCGGTTACCAAAACCGTGATGACTTGTCCGACGAATTTTTGATTTGCATGAGACGATAATTCACTTTGTAATGCAGAAAGACGCCGATAACGATCGCTTTTTATCGCGTCCGGGATTTGATCGTCCATTTCTGCTGCAGGAGTTCCGTTTCGGGGAGAGTAAATAAAGGTAAAAAGCCCATCGAATTCCACTTCGCGGATCAAAGACATGGTATCCTGAAAATCTTCTTCCGTCTCCGTGGGAAATCCAACGATAACGTCAGACGTAAATACGACGTCTGGGATTTTTTTCTTTGCAAGAGAGATCAAATTGAGATAATCCTCACGGGTATATTTTCGATTCATCAGTTTCAGAATCCGATTGCTTCCGGATTGAAACGGAAGATGGATATGTCGAGAAATATGAGGACATTCCGCAATGGTGTTGATTAGTTTTTCCGAGGCGTCTTTGGGGTGTGACGTCATGAATCGAATCGTAAATTCACCCTCAAAAGAGTCGATTTCCCGAAGAAGATCGGAAAAATCATAATCAACGCTCAAATCGTTGCAATAAGAATTTACGTTTTGGCCAAGTAAGGTGATTTCCTTGTATCCTTGTTCTACCAGAGAGCGAACTTCTTTCAGTACGGATTCCGGAGCACGGCTTCGCTCCCGTCCGCGTACGTGAGGAACGATGCAATAGGTGCAGAAATTATTGCAGCCGGACATGATGGACACCCACGCTCTTGTCTTGTCTGTTCGACGCACCGGTAACCCTTCCGCAATATTTCCATCGGAAGGTTCGTTATCAAAAATTCGATCCGAGCCGGTCAAAATTTTATAAAGATTTTCCGGGAAACGATAGAGCGCATGAGGGCCGAACAATAAATTAACGTGACGGTATTTCCGACGAATTTCTTCGGAGACTGCTGATTGTTGCATCATACAACCGCATAAAGCAATAATCGTATCGGGTTTTTCTCGCTTTAACGAAGCAAGCGAACCAACCGTTCCGTAAACCTTTTGTTCTGCGTGATCTCGCACGGCACAGGTGTTAAAAAGGATAAAATCAGCGTCCGACGGATCGTTGGTGAAAACAAACCCCATTTCGGATAACATTCCGTTGATTCGTTCCGTATCATTCTCGTTCTGCTGACACCCGAAGGTCTTTGTATAGGCAACGATCGGAGACCCTGTTTTAATTTGTTTTTCTGCAATAAGCTTGCGGATTAATGCAATATAATCACGTTGACGCTGAATTTCCTCCTGGGAAATATACTTTGATTCTGACATTCAGACACTCATTCCTATTATCTATTTTATCTTTATTATAATACAAAATAAGTGATTTGTAAATAAAGTTTTAATAAAAGTAAAATTTTATTTAAAATTAGCACACATATCACGCTTGAAATCTTTCCCAATCTATGTTATAATTGTAAAAAAGGAAGGAGTGTCCGTATGTTTCGTAAGAATATTGACCCCAATTGTGAATATTGCAAAAACGGGAACGTCCTCACTGACGGGAACGTTTTATGCAAAAAATACGGATTGATCCAACCTCAGGTCGATTGTAAAAAATTTCTGTACTGCTCTTTAAAGCGGATTCCCCGCCGTCCTGCCGCGTTGCCGGAATACGACAGTTCAGATTTTTCTATCGACTGATTTTTTTTGTAAATCATCAGATTGGAGAATATAAATATGGTATTAAAAGTGAACAAACAGTACCTGAACGGTTTTATCGGAGAGAACGAATACGAAGGATTAAAACCTTACGTTGTCGCTGCTGACAAAATGCTTATGGAAAAGACCGGAGCAGGCAATGATTTTCTTGGCTGGGTCGATCTTCCTGTCAATTATAACAAGGAAGAGTTTGCTCGTATTAAAATTGCTGCCGAAAAAATCAAGAAAAATTCCGATGTTCTTTTAGTTGTCGGAATTGGCGGATCTTATTTGGGAGCCCGTGCCGCCATTGAGTTTGTTAAATCTCCCATGTACAACAATCTGAAGCGTGATGGAACTCCGGAAATCTACTTTATCGGAAACTCTATTTCTTCTACACATCTTCAAGAAGTATTGTCGATTTGCGAAGGAAAAGATGTCAGTGTTAATATCATTTCCAAGTCCGGAACAACCACAGAGCCTGCATTGGCATTTCGGATTTTGAAAGAATATTTGGAAAAGAAATACGGAAAAGACGGCGCAAAAGAACGCATTTACGCCACCACGGACAAAGCCCGGGGAACTTTGAAGTCCTTGGCTGACCGGGAAGGCTACGAATGTTTTGTGATTCCCGACGACGTGGGCGGACGGTTCTCCGTGCTGACTCCCGTTGGACTTTTACCCATTGCAGCTGCTGGGATCGATATTGATGCTTTGATGCAGGGTGCTGCTGATGCAATGAAAGATTTCTCAGATTCGGATCTGAGTAAGAACCCTTGTTACGAATTTGCTTCCATTCGTAATATTCTCCTCCGGAAGGGTCGGTCCATTGAAGTTACCGTGGGATACGAACCTTATCTTTGGTGCTTGGGAGAATGGATTAAACAACTTTACGGCGAGAGCGAAGGGAAAGATGGCAAAGGCCTCTTCCCCACCAGCATGATTTTCTCTACGGATCTTCACTCCCTCGGTCAGTATCTGCAAGAAGGAATGCGGACGATGTACGAGACGGTTTTGTGGGTTAACAAGTCCAAGCAAGAGTTGGTTGTTGGTGTCGACCCCGAAAATCTTGACGGTCTGAATTTCCTTGCCGGAAAATCCATGCAGGACGTTAATATGAAGGCGTTCCAGGCCACTGCTTTGGCTCATATGGACGGTGGTGTTCCTTCGGTTGTTCTCGAGTTGGAAGATGCTTCTGCTCATTCTCTTGGTTACCTGATTTATTTTTATGAAAAGGCGTGTGCGATTTCAGGTTATCTGTTGGGAGTCAACCCCTTCGATCAACCCGGGGTTGAAGCATATAAAAAGAATATGTTTGCGCTCCTTGGGAAGCCCGGGTACGAAGACATGAAAGCAGAACTTGAGGCAAAATTAAAATAAATTTCGATTTTGAGAAAAATTTTTCTTTTCCCTCTTGCATTCTGGAAAAAAATATGATATAATAAAGTTAGCAAATAGAAAGAGGAGGATGTTCCCCCATGATTAAACTTATTGTTGGACTCAAAGGAACCGGCAAAACCAAAACTCTCATCGCAGAAGCAAACGCCGCCATGGCTTCCGATCACGGTTGCGTCGTCTGCGTTGAAAAAGGCAGAAAACTGATCTATGACATCAGTCATAAGGTTCGTCTTATCAGTTCTGACGAGTACGATATTAATACTTACGACCGTTTCTTCGGTTTTCTCTGCGGCTTGATGTCCGCAAACTATGACATCACCGATATTTTTGTTGATTCCATCACGAAAATTTGTGGCGATGATTTGGCAGCTTTGGAATCTTTCCTCGCTGAAGTCAGCCAGGTAATCCGTAATATTGATATTACCATTACACTGAGCAAAGACCAAGGCGAACTTTCCGACGAGTTAAAAAAATATCTGTAATCTCGTCACGGTTGCATTAATACATCGGGGAGACTTTTCTAAAAGAAAGTCTCCCCTTTTTATTCGGAAAAACAGCATTTTGAATTTAACTTATTGGATAAAGTACGTCATGTAATAGAGAAATGAGTTTTTCAGCTTTGTCTTCCGAAACGACGACTTGAAAAATCCCGGAACCAAAACGTATATTTGATAAAAATTCAGAGAAAACCTCTGAAATAGCGGCAAGTATTTTTCCTTCCGTCTGTTTTTTTAACACCGCTGTGATAATACAATTTTTATCAGGTGCAATACACATTGTAACTCCGCTTTGAAGTGGGGATTCTGAAGAAATAATCGTACCGTTATTCTTAGAAAAGGAAGTAAGAACCTCCGTGGGAACTTGATATTGTTTCGCCAAAGAAGCGGCGCGGGGGTGAAGAACTTTTGCTCCATGTAATGCGAGATTCAACATTGTATCTTCATGTATGGAATCAAATCGAACTGCGTTTTGTACTCGTCTGGGATCTGCAGAATAGACTCCATCTACGTCGGTAAAAATCATGCAGCGATCTGCTCTTAAAGCCGCCGCTAACGCAATCGCAGAAGTGTCCGATCCTCCGCGGCCTAAGGTAACCATGTCTCCGGCATCATTGATTCCTTGAAATCCGGTTACCACAATGATTTTCCCTTGATTCCATTCCTTCCGAATTCGGGCAGTATCAATACTTGTAATTCGTCCATCTCCCATTTTTCCGGAAACGTGGATCGGAATTTGCATTCCGTTCAGCGATATTGCATCGGAACCGAGTTTACACAACGTCGCCGCAAGCAGTGCCGCAGAAGCTTGTTCCCCGGTAGTCAGCAATGCATCGGATTCTCGGGACGGAAATTGATTTGACAATTCCAAATACCGCTTGGTTAAGGCATCGGTTGTTTTTCCCTGCGCCGATACTACGACCAACATACGGTTGTTTTTTGCATCTGTCTGTATTCGTTTTGCAACGCGGCGAACACATTCCGCGTCAGCAAGAGACGATCCGCCATATTTTTGAATAATTTTCATGTACAATAAAACTCCTTCCGCAGGGGCTATTCCAGTATATTGCGGAAGGAGTTATTTTGTTCCCATATAATAAATCAACGATTTTGGTCAAGATAGCCTTGCAGCAACACCGCTGCAGCTGCGGCATCAATAGTCTTTCTTTGATCTTTTGCTTTTGTTCCACCGGCGTGAAGCATTTGAGATGCAATAACGGTCGTATATTTTTCGTCAATTAATTCGACATCGACACCAAAACGCTTAAATAGTTCTTCACGGAATCGTTCTACTCGTTCACACATTTCGCTTTTTGCACCGTCGGTACGGCCAGGGTATCCAAGGATTACCTTATCCGGAGAGAGATTCGTAAAAATTTCTCCGACTGCATTCAATAGTTTTTCATAATTACGGGAAGGAATTACTTGGTAAGGCGTAGCAATTAATCCGGTGGGATCCGATACCGCGATTCCGGTGCGTGCCATACCATAATCAATCGCAAGAATCCGCATAAAAACGTCCTTTCAAAAATGAACCGCCGGAAAAAGTTTCTTTCCGGCGGAAAATATCATGCATTTTCCTGAAGTTTTTTCTGAATTGCGACAATAGTTTCTTCGGGAATGTTTCCATCCATAAACGCCGCAATGTCTCCGAGGGTTTTCAGTTCCTGAGCAACTTCATCGGGGACGGTAACGGTAAACTCTTCTTCAATATACATCAAAAGTTCCAAAATTTCCAAAGAATCGGTACATACGTCGGCAATCAAACTTTCTGCAGTCAATTCATTAGCGGAAACGTCATAACGTTGAGAAAAAATCAATTTTACGGTATCAAGTGACATAGTAATACACCTCATAAAAATTTATAGTAATATTATACCCGATTCATGCGCCAATGTCAAGTCTCGTCATAATAATTTCAAATATCATTATTATGTTTTACCGGAAGTTTTGACGTCAAAGCCTCTACCGTGCGCTCAATGGCATCTTTACTGTTCTTCCAATCTTCTTTAGCGAAACGGTAATCAAATTTTTTGCAAAACCAATCAATATCGCCGCTTAAGGTCATTAAGGAGTTTTCCGTAACGTCTCCCAAAACTTTACAAAAAGCTAAGCGATCTTTGCGCCCCAACTCTTTTGAAGATGCAAGCAGTGCTTGATAATGTGGCAGGCAAAAACGAGATTGCATGGAAAAAACTTCTTTGAAATGTTCGTCTGTTTTCCAGAGATATACAATGTTAGAATAAACATTTTTCATCTTCTCATCAAGCCGGGAACATACGTAGCAGGAATTTTTGAGATTTTGTAGATATTTTTCCGTTGAATCCGGCTTTATAGAATTGATGCGTGACCGAATTTCTTCCAAGTGAGACTGCATAATCAATGCTACCGGAAGTCTTTTTCCGTTCGTTATCATCATATTAAAATGTTCGTTGCAAAAGCCCAAACGATTCGTTTCAATTCGGATCGTCGGTTCCATCATTGCCGCGCCTGTAATGGTGTCGATTTCATTTTTTTCAAGCATTGCATGAAGAGAGCAAATCGGACAGCCGCATTTTTTCCCAAAATGTTCGTTGATTTCAATCGTATAAAGATGTTCTGCCATTGCTAAAAGCTCCTTTCCGGTCGAACGCCGGTTAAATCAAAAATCGGTGTCATTGAAAAATTATCACAATTTCTCCCCTGCATATATCCCAGAAGCCCGAGATCAGAGGCGGTGGACAGTACCGAAGAATATTCCATGGAAAATAATTTTCGATTAATTTCCGGGCAATCGGAAAGATCTCCCCGAGGTGTATATTGTCGCATTAAACTGATCCGAACGGATTGTTTTGGGAAATTTTGAGCAATCCAAGACAATAATGCATTGGAATCAGTCTTTGCACCTGGCAAAACCAAATGGCGTATTAACAGTCCTTTTTGCAGGATTCCATCGGCGGAAAACACACACTCCCCCACTTGTCGATACATTTCTTGCAAAGCGGAAGATGCAATATTAAAATAATCTTTTATACCGGAATATCGCAACGAAAGTTGCGAGGAATAATATTTCAAATCCGGAAGATAAACATCAATCAGTCCATCAAAATACTGTAAAATTTCTTCAGATTCATATCCCCCGCAATTACAAACGACAGGAATGTGAAGTTGATTTTTTATGGATTTTAATGCCTCTGCAATCATTGGGGCAAAATGAGACGGAGTTACCAGATTGATATTTTCAGCCTCTTGTTGCTGAAGTTCCAAAAAAATTTCCGAAAGACGAGTCGTAGACACAGTTTCACCAAATCCTTCGTGGCTGATCGGTTCATTTTGACAAAATTTACATCGCAAGGCACAACCGCTGAAAAAGATGGTTCCGGAGCCGGTTTTTCCGGTAATACAAGGTTCTTCGCCAAAATGCAGAGCTGCTCTTGCGATTTGAATTCGTTCCCCGCCGCCGCAAATACCAAGCTCTTTGGTACGATCAGCGCCACATTTTCGAGGACAAAGGGTACAATGGTGCAGATTCATGCGGTCTCTCCTTTTTAGACTGAAATATGAAAGGCGGGCAGCAAACTTTGCTGCCCGCACTCTGAATACAATGAATTAACCAACCTGAGACAGGCCCTTATCGTTAAAGGATACGGGATATTCTTTTTTAAGAGCGTCAAGATAATCGCTGTAATCTTTGCTCTTCAAGGTGCTAACGACATCGAAATTCCATTTTTCATCGCCATATTCAACGAAGTAGACAATGTGATAACCGTAGTCGGTTTTAACGATTTCACAATCCCCTGTTTTGCGGCCTTCCGCCCAAATCCAGTCGGTAATTTCATCTACCATGGTATTTTTGTCGAAATCTTCATAAAGACCTTCGGTTTTGATGCTACCTTCATCGTCAGAATTATCCTTGACCAAAGCGGCGAAAGATTCTTCTGTCGCAGCACCGTCTTTCCACTGTTTCAGGATCTTTTCAGCTTCAGCCTTCATTTCGGCATCGTTGGTCTGGGTCTTTCCGTCTTTGTCTTCAATAGGATTGCCTTTATCGTCGGTCAATTCCTCTACGGAGAACAAAATATGACGCATGGTTGCGAGTTTATAGGTTTCACGTCCGCGTTCCACGAAGCAAATAACGGTATAGGTATCGGTGGAAGAGGAAGAAGTTGCTGCTTTCTTGATTACGGTAACGTCACCGGCTTTGCGTTCATCGTTGAAGAGCCATTCGGACGTATCATCATCTTTGGTGTAAGCGGAATCTTCTTTCAAATAGGTTTCCTCTTTGAACGTATCTTCTCCGACAATGCCCTTCAGAGCTTCCAGATAAGTTTTGACATCGGTAGATGCGTCTTTAATTCCGTTGGCAACTTGTTCTGCGGTTTTATTGTTTTTAGTATCGGCTTTTGCAGTGTAGGAATAATAGTCGACTACATCGTAATCTTTTTTGTTTTCGGAATAATATTTTTCGATTTTTTCCGCATCATATTTTAAGTTGTCCATGTAGTTTTCATAAAAATCAGCATAGATCAAACGGCGGGTCAAGTATTCTTTGTACTCTTCCAAAGTAATGTTGGGACCATACATCGATTGCAGGTATTTGTTTACACTGACTTTGGCTTCTTTTGCGGCAGATTCCAATTCTGAAATCGAATCTTCCAAAGATTTTGCGGATTCTTCGGTCATTTTAAAGTCTTCTTCTGCGGCTTTGTTGTAAAGAAGATACAGTTCTTCATATTGGGTTTTCGTCTGATCAACGAAATATTCATACCAAGATTTCGTTGAGTCGAAATAACAAGTTTGACTTTTCAAAGAGGTGGAAAGATCAAACCCAATCATACTTGCGTAATAGTAGTATTGAGAATAGAAATTGTTGAGAGCGCCGTAATAACCGTAGTTGAATTCCAGAGCGTTAATTTCGGTGTTCCCAACGTTCATAACGACGGTATTGCGACGGAAATAGCCGGTTTTTGCAACTACGGCAAGAGCAATAGAAGCAAGCAATACCACTGCGCAAACAAGAGCAACGATTTTTACGAGAGGAGACCAGATAGTATCTGCACTTTTGGTCTGGGGGTTTTTAGACATAACGATCCATCCTTTTTTGGGTTTTATATTTATAAATAATATTATAGCAAATTTGTATAGGAAAAGCAAGTGTTTTCATAGAAATGTAAAACTTTCTTTGCAGATGTTCCGCAAGATCTCAATTCTCTTACATAAACTGTTATGGGAGGCGTAGAACATGCAATTAAACATGAGCGGTGAAACGATTGAAAGTTTACTTTACCGAGAAAACAAACCAATTTTAGAATTAAAAATATCATATCCTCAAATTATGGGACCGTTATCAAAACAAAGCGAGTACCGATTTAACGATCATTATTGTAAGCAGGCGCGGAATTTAAATCGACAGGCAAGGACGGAATTTTATCATCGGGCGTCGGAAGAGGCTCGAATTGCGCAAGAGCAAGAATATGATTTTACTCTTCATTCGATTATTCGGACATTCATTACGACGCGCCTTGATTCTCGCTTCAGTTCTGTTGTTTTTGACCGATACCAATATTTTGGAGGGACTCACGGTACAACGGTATGTGTCGGAAATACGTGGGATCTTTCTGTAGGACTTCAAGTTCCTCTTTCCTATTTTTTTTACAAAAATGCACCTTATCGAAATGTTATATTAAGATCTGTATGTGAGCAGATAAAGCGACAAAAAGAACAAGAGGAGATCCTCTTTTTTGAGAATCCCCTCAGGAATGCAAAACAATGTTTTAGCGAAACGAATTATTATTTAACACATAACGCAATCACGATTTATTATCCTCTATATACGCTGGCTCCGTATTATGCGGGAATACTGACCTATCAAATCCCATTTGATGCTTTCAACGGCTTTTGGGTCAAAGACCGAAAACCAATCGAAATAACTTCGTGTTCAAAGGGATTTATAGGACGGTTTGGAACTGAATTGCTGTAATTTTTAATATCCTAAATCTTCCCGGATAAGAATCAAAGTTGCATCACAAGAAGAAGGTTTTCGACGCAGAATTACTACGGCAGAGCAAATGCAATCGAGGCTTTGACAATCGTGACAATGTCCATCAATTGCGCAAGGTGTATTCCTGTTTAGCCGCATCGCGTTTTTCGGTGCGGCAACATTTCTTGCCCGATTCCATGCAGATGGTAAATCCGGTGTCAACTTGTTTTCTCCAAAAACAAAATAGACATGTTTATGACCGTAGATCGAGGCAGAAACTCGATTGCAATGACCGTCAAGATTGACAATCTCACCGGTTTCGGAGACCGCATTTGCGGAAGTAATAAAAACCTCCGCCTTGGCTATTTCTTGTGCTGGATCTTGTTTCCAATGCCAAGAACAATTTGAATTCTGACTAATCGCTTCGTATAGGTTTAATTCCCGTGCAGTCATAGAACCGCCAAAAGAAACGCTTTTTCCCTTACATTCAGTACAAAGAAATGATACGGCGTCTTTCCTATTTTTAAACTCAAAAAATTGAAAACCGCGTTTTTCAAACGTTTCCTTTAATCCCATTCTGCTTCCTCCCTGTTAACTATTTTTCTCAACTTATGATGCCAAAGGTAAGCAGCGATGGCAAATATCATTCCGATTGCCAATAAAATAAACCAATATATGCTTAGTGCAGACCAATTCTTTACATCGTCGCCTCCGAGGATCAGCCCGCTGACTGTTCCGGTGATTCCAGCTCCGACATAAATGGCAAAATCCACGAAGCCGGTCACAGTGGAAACGCAGTTCCATTTGACGAAATCCATTGGAATAAAGGAGGTGAATAGGGGTGTTTGACCGTAAATAAACCCAAACAAAGCGGCGATGATAATGACAAACGCGACAGGATTGATTCCGAATATCAATAGCGAAAGAGCACTTATGATCAACGCGCCGCCCCAAACCAAAAGAATTGTTTTGTAAATATCTCCATTCAATCGCTTGACCATGGCTTTTGCCAGCGTAATACCTAAGAAGTTAACCAGAGGAATCAAAAGTAACGTTACTACGATGCCTTCTTCCGGCAAACCTCCAATATCGTTAATCATTGTAGGGAGCCATGTGTCGATACTGGACTTAACAAGTCCGAATAAGATTGAGAAAATGGCTATTAAGCCGAGAAAACCCAATAATACAGGCTGACGAATCAATGAAGAATTTTTTGTTTCTTTTTCGATACTTCCAATGGAATTATAACGGAAAGTGATAAGCCAAATTACCGAAAAAACAATTCCAATTATTGCAGGAACATTAAAAACAAATCGCCAGCCGGCAACCTTATCGATAAAATAAGATCCGACCCAAGCCACCATGTACCCAACTACTTGGGTGATAGACAACGCAAAGGAAGCAATAACATTTTTGTCTCCTTCAAAATGTTTCGCAACGCATTTAACGATGGGAGACCAAAGCATTGACTGAAAAACGCCATTAAATGCCCACAAAAATACAATTGGAGCAAATTCTCGAACTTGACCAATGGAAAGATTGAGAATTCCGGATCCCATCAAACCGATAAACACCATGTATCGTACCGGCAAGCGGTCTCCAAGAAATCCGAAAATCAATTGACCGAAGGCGTAGCACCAGAAAAAGGCAGAAGAAACGATCCCAAGTTGTTCCGGGGTAACCTGAAATGTTGTTTCGATTCCAGACAGGGCAAGAGAAATATTCAAACGCATAAAATAAAGCGTGGAGTATGCAATCATACTCAACGTAAGGATGATTTTTTGATCTCGCGTAAACCGCTTGTTTTCTGTCATAATTCAATCCTCCAATATTATCCTGTTTGGTATTATAACAAACATCGAAAAAAAAGTCAAGATTTTGTAATGAAAGTTTAAGAAAAAGTAAAACAAGCACTTTTTTGATAAAATGTAAAATAACTTTATCATCTTTTGAAAAATCATTGACTTTTGGTAATATTTGTGCTATACTTAATCGAAAATAATTTCATCTCTATGTATTATGGAAAAGGAGATTATAAAATGGATGAATCTAGAAACTACGTCGATTGGAAGACAATTACAAGCTTTGTAATTGACTCCTTTGTCGGCTACGGAATCCCCAAAGAAGATGCGGTCGTTTGCGCTGATGTTCTTCTTGAATCGGACAAGCGAGGTATCGAGTCCCACGGTGTTAACCGCTTTAAGCCCATCTATCTGGATCGTATCAAAGCCGGAATTCAGAACCCTGTTACAAAATTTGAAGTCATTAAAGACTTTGCTGCTACTGCAGTTGTTGACGGGCATGACGGTATGGGTCAGGTTATCGGATTTAAGTCCATGGAAATGGCAATTCAAAAGGCTAAAAAATACGGTATCGGTATGGTTGTTGTTCGTAATTCCTGCCACTACGGTATTGCCGGTTACTATGCAACGATGGCAACCAAAGCCGGTTGCATCGGTATGACCGGTACGAACGCACGTCCTTCTATCGCCCCCACCTTTGGTGTAGAAAACATGCTGGGTACAAATCCCCTGACGGTTGGTTTCCCCACTGACGAGGCATTTCCCTTTGTCATCGACTGTGCTACTTCCATTACACAGCGTGGTAAGATTGAATATTATGCTCGTGTTGGTAAAGATACTCCTGCCGGTATGGTTGTTGGTCGTGATGGTCTCCCCCACACCGACTCCGTTGCAA
This sequence comes from Eubacteriales bacterium, assembly GCA_045603745.1. Taxonomy (GTDB): domain Bacteria; phylum Bacillota; class Clostridia; order Oscillospirales; family UBA644; genus RGIG995. Next base: position 23,435 of record JAZUMQ010000016.1, read on the forward strand.
TTTTGACCGAATTGAACACCGAGCAAGCCGCACTGGCTCCTTTAGGTGGTATCGGTGAAGAACTTGCCGGCTACAAGGGATACGGGTATGCTACCGTTGTTGAAATTCTTTCCGCGGCTCTCCAGCAGGGGAACTTCTTGAAAGCTCTCTCCGGCATCGGCGAGAACGGTGAAAAGATTCCCTTCCACTTGGGACACTGGTTCATTGCCATTGATCCCGAAGCTTTCATGGGCTTGGAAGCCTTTAAGAAGATCGCCGGTCAGATTCTCCGCGATCTGCGTAATTCCCAGAAAGCTCCCGGTTGCGACCGTATTTACACTGCCGGTGAAAAAGAATACGACACTTGGTGTGAACGTAAAAATACCGGCGTAAAGATCAACCCTGCCGTTCAGAAGGAAATGATTGCCGTCCGTGACGAACTGCAATTGACTCAATACAAATTCCCCTTTGAAGACTAAGACATTTAAAGATCGGGCGGCTTTCGAGTCGCCCGGACTTTTCTATTTTAATAATGGTTGAAAGGAATATTTAATCATGGACATCAGACAGGAATCCTTGCAAAAGCATTATGAATGGAACGGTAAGATTGAAGTGATTTCTCGTTGTGAAATCAATGACCGTCACGATCTTTCCCTTGCCTACACACCCGGCGTTGCAGAAGCATGCCTTGAAATTAACAAGGACGTTAATAAATCTTACGAGCTTACCCGCCGTAATAATCTGGTTGCCGTCATTACTGATGGTACCGCAATTCTCGGACTTGGGGACATCGGACCTGAAGCCGGTATGCCTGTTATGGAAGGAAAATGCGCCCTGTTTAAGACGTTTGCCGACGTTGACGCATTCCCCATCTGCATTAAATCCAAAGACGTTGATGAACTGGTTCGCACCATCTATTTGATCTCCGGTTCTTTCGGCGGAATCAATCTGGAAGATATTGGTGCTCCCCGTTGTTTTGAAGTAGAAAAGAAATTGAAGGAAATTTGTGATATTCCCATTTTCCACGATGACCAACACGGTACTGCTATTGTCGTTGCCGCAGCTTTAATTAATGCACTGCGCGTCGTTAAAAAAGACATTGCAAACGTGAAAGTTGTTATCAACGGTGCCGGATCTGCCGGTATTGCAATCGGAAAACATCTGTTGAACATGGGTGTTAAGAATTTGACCATGGTAGACCGTTTTGGAATTATCTGTAAAGGTATGCCGGAACTCAATCCTGCTCATGTTGAAATTGCTGAAGTTACCAATTTGGAACATAAAATGGGTAATTTGGCAGATGCGATGATGGGTGCTGATGTCTTTATTGGTGTTTCTGCTCCCAACATTGTCAGCGAAGAAATGGTTCAGTCTATGGCAAAAGATGCTATCGTTTTTCCCATGGCGAACCCCACTCCCGAAATTATGCCCGACAAGGCGAAAGCTGCCGGTGCAAGAGTTGTTGGTACGGGTCGTTCCGACTTCCCCAATCAGATCAACAACGTTTTGGCATTCCCCGGAATTTTCCGCGGTGCTCTTGATTGCAGAGCAACTTGCATTAATGAAGAAATGAAAGTCGCCACGTCCTACGCGTTGGCTTCCCTGATTTCCGATAAGGAATTGAACGAAGAAAATATCATCGCTCCTGCCCTTGATAAACGCGTTGCTCAGGTTGTTGCTGAAGCTGTCATCAAGGCCGCAAAAGAAACCGGAGTCGCCCGCATTTAACCGTAAAATTTCATGAAAAACACCCCTCCGTACAGAGGGGTGTTAATTTTTAAGAACCGACCAGCGCAAAAAGTACAACAGTCGGTTCTTAAATAATTCTGATTTAATATTTAATAATTTTCGTAGAAAGCAATGCAAGCCTTATGCATATGATAAATATCCAGTTTTCCGGCTAATTCGTAGGGTGCGTGCATAGAAAGAAGGGCAACACCGATGTCCAAAACAAGGATATTGTGGTCTGCCAAGAACTGAGAAACCGTTCCGCCGCCTCCTTGATCGACCTTTCCAAGTTCAGCCGTTTGATAAAGAACATTATTATCATCAAAGATACGGAATATTTTTGCCAGCAATTCTGCAGGTGCTTCCGAGCAACCGCCCTTACCGCGGGAGCCGGTATATTTTGAAACAGCAACACCGTGGTTTACAATGGCGCTGTTGCGTTTTTCGTAAACAGAAGGATATGTTGGGTCAAACGCTGCGTTGACGTCTGCTGACAAAGCGCAGGAATTGGCAAATGCTTGCCGTGCATTTTCTTTGCCGCACAACTCCTTTAAGAAATCCGCAACATAGGAACAACGCATTCCGGAAATGCCCATACTGCCAACTTCTTCGCGGTCAGCAAAGACAGCAACGCAGGTTTTCTTGGGAATTCCATTCAGGGAGAGCAGCGCCGTCAATTCAGGATAAGCACAAATGCGATCGTCGTGACCGTAAGCCGAGATCATACTGCGATCAAATCCAATATCGCGAGCCTCTCCTGCGGGAACAATTGAAAGATCTGCCGTTTCAAAATCTTCCTCGGTGATACCGTATTTTTCATTGAGTATCCGAAGAATTTCGGTCTTGTAGGGCATATCCTCTGCTTCTGCATCGGGCTTGGAGCCGATAATAACGTTCAAGTCTTCCCCGGCAATTTCCTTTTGATCTTTTGCAAGATGGGGAAGCAAATCCGAAATATAAAAGATCGGATCGGCAGGATCGTTTCCGATTTCAACCCGAACTTTCTCTCCGTTGCGTTTGCAAACAACACCGCACAGAGCCAAGGGAAGAGCCACCCATTGATATTTACGAACACCGCCGTAATAATGGGTTTTCAAAAGGGTCAATCCACCGTCTTCATACATGGGAACTTGCTTTAGATCCAATCGCGGGCAATCTACGTGTGCCGCAGTAATATTAAACCCTTCAGTTACGGAAGAAGAACCGATGATTGCAAAAATCACTGCCCGGTCATGTTGTACAAAATAAACTTTGTCACCGGGATTGTAGGTTTTGCCGTATTCAAATTGAACAAAGCCTGCATCAATTGCGATTTTAATGGATTCTTCCACACAGAACCGTTCGATTTTTCCTTTGTCAAGGAATTTCTTGTAGCCTTCGCAGTAATCAAAAGCTGCTTGTTGATCTTCTGGATAGATTAAATATCCGTTTTTCTTTTTTTTCATAAGTTCACTCATTCTTGCCACTCCTTTAATAAGGTAATTAGTTCACATTTTAATTGTTCCGGGGTACGATTTTCAATTACCGCATCAGAATTGGTGATATAATATTCATCGGGTTTTTGTGCTTTCAGACGTAATATTGCCGCTTCTTTTGAGATTAGATCGCGACGAATCACTCGGTTAAGTCGTTCTTCCTTGGGAGAAATAATACATAGTATTTTGTCACAGATCGTTTCCGCGTGAGCCTCGTGAAGGGCGGCTCCGTCCACGGTTACACCTTGAAAACCGTCTTTTTCCGCTATTTTGATTAGCTCCAAAACTTTATCCATGACAAGCGGGTGAAGAATGGAATTTAATTTATCTGTGGCTTCCGGAGAAGAAAAGGCGGCTTTCGCCAATTCTTTTTTATTCACGATGCCGTTTTCAACGACCTGTTCTCCAAAGACTTTTTTTAATTCCGACAAAGCAAGAGGATAGATTTGCGGAACGATGCGATCGGTATCAATATGACAAAACCCATATTCTTTCAAAATTTCGCATGCAGTTCCTTTTCCGGCACCACTGGGACCGGTAATTCCGAGAATAAACATCGTAATCACACTCGAATCATTTGAAATCCGCAGGATCGAAGCAATCGGTTATAGACCGCAAGCCCTACACCGTCGCTGTATTCTGCGTTAATATAAATACGCGCAACTTGTTTTTCGTCCAATTTCCGCAGAATTTGGAAGAGGTTTTCTCCCTGTTCCTGCGGATTTCCACGGTGGCCGTAAGAGAGAACCACGTCACCGTGGAAGTAGCATTCTTCTTCGTCAAAGCACATGACTGCATATGGTTGTTTCGGCGCTTGGCTTTGTATATAAGCCGCTACAGATTCTGCATCTCCGATCAAGCCAATGGTTTCTGCGCTTGGTGCGTAGTGTTTATGTGCTAATCCGGGAGATAAGATCGCTTCATTTTTCGGTAATTCTTCTTCCACTGCTCTTGCAACCGTCAGGGACGGAATTACTTGTCGGATTTGCTCCGGAGTAACAAAGCCGGGCCGTAAAAGAACCGGGCGATTTCCCAAAAGGGAAACGACCGTTGATTCCAATCCGAAAGAACACGGTCCACCGTCTACAACACCGGCAATGCGATCTTTAAAATCGTGTAAAACGTGTTGTGCAGTCGTCCCGCTGGGTTTTCCCGAAACGTTGGCAGAGGGAGCTGCGATGGGACAACCGGAGTATCGGATCAATTTCTGGGCAATTGGGTGTGCCGGATAGCGTAGAGCAACTGAATCTAATCCGGCACTAACGATGTCTGGAATAATCGGTTTTTTAGGAAGAATCATCGTTAATGGTCCGGGCCAAAACCGTTCAGCCAACAGATATGCCCATTCATTCGGTTCGGCGTAACGTTCTATTTCCGTTATATCTGCAATGTGAACGATTAACGGATTGTCCGCAGGTCTCCCCTTTGCCTGAAAAATAGACGCGACAGCATCTTTGTCCAAGGCGTTTGCACCAAGTCCATAGACGGTTTCCGTAGGAATCGCTACCAATTTTCCCAGTCGTAACTGTTCTGCGGCGACACGGAGGTCTGTTTCGCTATCGTTCCAAATCATAACAAAATTTCCTTAATAAATTATCAACAGATAAATCAACTGATATGCTTCCAAAAGAAGAAAAATATAGAGAAATGGGCTCGAGAAAAGTATCTTCATTTTCTCTGCTCCGGTATACTCCGATTTTGGAATATCCGGACGCTTAATACCGTAAACGATAATTCCTGCAACCATCAATCCAGCCATCAACGAAGTAAAAAGCAATCCCCAGATGATACTTAAAATGTCGGCATAAGTTCCGGCATTTTGCAGAATTAAACATTGAACGGCACTGTTAAAATTAAAGATAAAATGGGAAATTACAGCAATCCAAATGGTTTTAAAACGGAGTGTAAAATAGGCAAGAACAATCCCGATAACAAATGCATATGGGAGTTGAGTCCAGGAACTATGCATAAAAGCAAAGAAAAATCCACTGAAAAACAAGGTAAACAATATTCCGAATTTCTTCGTTACCGAAACACCGATACCTCGCATGGAGATTTCTTCAAAGAGTGCGGGTAAGATTGCCAGCATAAGAACGAATAAGGGAATTAACCAAAAATTTGTCGGATAGGCAACATCACTCTGTAACATGGCGTAATACTTATCTTCCATGCCGAATATAGAAAACAAAATAGAGAGAATGGCATCTCCCATTGAAGCGGCAAGGTTCCCAATTAAAACAGTTGCACCGACCCCAAAACAAATTTGGAGAAATTCCGGTCTTTCCGATGGAATAGTTTGCGTATATTTTTTACCGCTGATGAAAAAATAAAGACAAATCGGAACAAATAAACAGAGCACAAAAACGGAAATTTCCAAAAGTAATCCGGAAAGTGTTCCGTAAGATGCAAATTCCAGGTATGCCTGCGTTGCGCCGTCGTCGAAAATCTGCGTGAGAACCCAAAATAAACCCGTTCCTAAAAAACGATTCGACAAAACAAGCAACGCCTTGCAAAGAACAAAGAACGCAAGAAGTCCGTTTATTTCCTTTCGTGCCGATTTCAAATCCTTCATATAAAACTCTCCCGGAGATAATTTCACTCATAATATTATAACACAAGACCAGGGTAATTGCAAGCCTTTTCCCGGGTTTTATAAAAATTTTTTCCCTAATTCGCCAAAATAATAAGATTGTTTTCAAAAAGTTTACACATTGAGTCTTGACAAAGATGGTAAAATTTGATATAATGTTTCGGTAATTGAAAACGATCCACTAGCTCAGTCGGTAGAGCACTTGACTTTTAATCAAGGGGTCTGGGGTTCGAATCCCCAGTGGATCACCAAAAGAGCAGGTTGAAAGACTTGCTCTTTTCATTATTTATCTAAAACAAAAATTGTATCATTTGAACAACCCTTCCACGCATATATTTTTCTGAATATATGTTCGGGAGGGTTTTTATTATGTTTCATTTACCGTTTCACTTATTTTATTTAATTTTACACATTCGTTCTGCCGGATCTTTTCAACAACCTTTGACGGCAGAAAAGGAAGCGGAATATTTGAAAAAAATGAAAAACGGTGATTTGCAAGCACGAGAAATTCTGATTGAACGGAATATGCGATTGGTGGCGCATATTGTAAAAAAATACTATACATCTTCTGATGAACAGGACGATTTAATTTCCATTGGAACCGTAGGCTTAATCAAAGGAATCGATAGTTTTCGGAGTGAGAAAAAAATTCGTCTTGCGACTTATGTTTCCCGCTGTATCGAAAATGAGATTTTAATGCATTTCCGAAGTTTAAGAAAGTCTGCAAACGATGTTTCCATCAACGAAGAAATTGACACAGATAAAGACGGGAATTCTCTTTCTTTGATGGACGTTGTTGCAGATGAAGATACCATTTTGGACGATGTTTATCGAAATATTCGGGCATCAAAATTGATGTCTGCCATTGAATTGGTTCTAGATCCCAGAGAAAAAACGGTGGTACGTCTTCGATATGGGTTGACTGAGCCCCCGAAAACCCAAAAAGAAACCGCCGTTGTTTTGGGAATTTCCCGCTCCTACGTTTCCAGGATCGAAAAAAGCGCCCTTCAGAAATTGAAGGACGCTTTGGAAGATTGTGAGTCGGATTAAAGTTTTATTGCAATAACTTGGGATTCCCGTCAGTGAAAATCGTCAATTCGTGTAATGCACGGGTTGCCGCTACATACATCAGATTTCGATCTTCTTCGGTGTTCCATTCATCGGAAACGCCGGCAATAATTACACCGTCAGCTTCTAACCCTTTGGAAAGATAAATGGGTAAAATTACCGTTGTTTCCGGGGTTAACGTGTCAAAGGAACGCATGCGGATCACCGGAATTTCATGAATTAATCTCCGGTAAAGATCGTCACATTCCTTTTGGGTGCGACATAGAATCATATTGGTCTTGTGTCCTCGGGCGCGATACCCTGCAAGAACTTCTTTGATCTGTGTTACCGGATCGGAAAAAGACAAAATTTGAGGTTCGGAGCCGTGACGATCCATTATGCGAAGATCTTCGTCTCCCCTGCGAAATTTACTGGAAAATTCGTTGATTTCATGGGTGGAACGATAACTTTTGTTTAATACAAACGAGACTACTGTTTTCTTTTCGGGGAAACAGGCTTCAATGGATTGAACCGAAGAAATTTTCTCATCGACTTGTTGAGCAATATCGCCAAGAATGGTAAAGCGTGCAGCAGGAAAAATTTCAGCCAATAGAAGGTAAACAATTTCCGGATATTCTTGTGCCTCGTCCACCACAACTTGTTTTACAGTTCGCATCGCTGTGATTTTTCCTGCGAGATATTTCAACCAGGAGAGACAGAATAAATCCTCGTAGGGAACGATTTTTTGCTCAAATAAGTCTTTTGAATAATGATAATAGTCCGGATAGTGCTCTTTGAGAAAATCCAAATAGACCCGCATTTCCGAAAGCAACAGTAATTCCGTTGTTTTACAGGAGATCTCTGACATACAGGAATCCCACATCGCCATGCATTGTTCGGCCTTTTCTTCGTCGGTGTAGGCGATAATTCCGTGTTGAGTGGCTTCGTCTAAGAAAGTATGGCAGATGGATTCTTTCAAATCTTCGGCAGTATCTTGCAAACGGGTGATTATCTTTCCAACTCGTTGTGCCGGGGAATAATTTGCATAATCTTCAAAAAACCAGCCGTTGATTTCGTCCGCCGTTGCAAGGATTTCATCAAAACACGTTATATTTTCCGTAACTCGGAAGGATTCTGTGCGCTTTCGATAATATTCTGCCAATTTTTCTGCAAATTGTTTCGATCCTTTCTCTGCAATCATTTTGCGCAGAAAAGGATCGTTGCTTTTTAACAACGCTTCAATTTGTTCCGAACGGTCTGCATAGTGAATTTCCGATTCCATGTCTGCAAAAAAGTGATAAAAATCAGAACGCACTGCATTTTCTTCTCCCAATTCCGGAAGGACTTCCGCAATATATGCAGAAAAAACTTCACTGGGCGAAAAAATAATAATATCCTGAGAAGACATGGATTCCCGGAAACGGTAAAGTAAAAATGCGATTCGATGCAGGGCAACCGACGTTTTTCCGCTCCCTGCCGAACCTTGAACGAGTAATAAATCCGCATTTAAATCCCGAATAACCTGGTTTTGTTCCCGTTGAATGGTATTGATTACGGTTTTTAATTTTGCGTCGGAAGATCTGCCTAATTCTGCCATGAGAATCGGGTCAGTAATGTTGATTCCGTTGTCAAATACGTATTTTAATTCAGAATCTTCAATCTTGATTTGTCTGCGCAGAGAAATCTCGCCTTTGATTACCCCTTGCTGACATTTATATTGAGCAGGTCCGATAGTGGCATCATAAAATAGTGATGCAATATCCGCTCTCCAGTCACAAATTAAAACGTCGTAAGTACGGTTATCAATCAAGGACAAAGATCCAATGTAAAAAGATTCGACGTCATCGTATCCATCTTCTTTGAAGTCGATCCGTGCAAAATAGGGGGAAGATCTCATTTGTTGTAAAAAATGAAGCTTGTCCTTAATACGGAAATATTGTTCCGTATCCCGTTCCAAAGTTTGATTTGCTTGCATCAACTCTACATTATCGGGATTGATGCTGTAGTCGTCCCAAATACGGCGACGTTCTTCAATGATGTATTGACGCAAATTCGCTTCGTTGGGAGATTCCGAAAACAATGTGCGATCAATATAATCAAGAACATAATCAAGACGTTGTTTTTCCTGTTCGTAATTTTTGTTTTCCATAAAGATACTCCTTTCGGAAGCGAATGACAAAAACAATAAGAATGAAAAGAATGACAAAGCTCACCGCAAATCCTATTTTTAAGGAAAAAACGGGTTTGAAAAAGATTGGATAGGTTGCGGCTGTAATCCCGGCGGACAAACTTGCCTGAAAAAACTTTCCCGGGAAATAATATTTAGGTGACAATTCCGCAGGTGAAATCACATTCAGAATTTGAAAATGAACGGAAAAACCTGACCAACCAAGCATCAACGAGGTAAGTATCGCGGACGTTATAGAAAATTCTTTAAAAAATGAAATTCCGCAAGTTATCTCGAGCAGTCCGGACAATACGATTTTAAAGAAATCCAAGGGAACGGCAGAAGTTAATACTGCAATTAGAACTCGAAAAAATACGACAAATCCGCAGATATTTAAAACAGCACTTACAGATGAAACTACCGCCTTCGGAAAAGCACGGTTCAATAAAATTGGAGTAGGATTTGTAACTTTAGACACAACATTTTTTCGATTCGGATTTGCCATTAAAATGCCGATAAAAATTGCAGTAACTGTCTGAACTATCCAAAGATAGACCCCGACAGAAAAACGACCGAAAAGCCCGTTTCCCACGGCACATATTACAAATACAATCCCGGGGTTATTGGTAAAAGCCAAACATTGCTCTCCATCGGATTTTGAAATTTCTCCGGATAAAACCATTTGACAAACACAACTTGCTGCCGCAGGAAATCCGGCAAGAAGTCCGATGATCCAACAACGGATACAAGCGGAAGGTAGTCGAAAAACTCGAAAAAACAGACCGCTCGCACCTTGTTGTTTTTCGGAAGACAACCCAATGATTAAATCCGAAAGGACAAACCCGGGAAACAGAGACGGAATCAGAACCGCGGCACAAAATAAGACGCTTTCATGGGCGGTTCGTTGCACCGTATCGGGAGAACCGAGAAACAACAAGAACAAAGCGGCAGATACAAACAATAGAAATCGAACCGAAAACCGTTTCATAAAGCAAACTCCTTATAGAATCTGTTCTAATTTATGAAAGAGTTTTTTCGGATATTATTGATTTGCGGAAAGGGCCGCCCCGAGGGCCGTTGCGAATTCCGCATTTTTCGGAATGATAAAGTTCACGCCATGCAAGGTGCGAATTCCTTCTAACGTCTCCATGCAATGAGGAGCCTCTGCTAAACGTCCGCAAACAACAACGTCGTTGGTATTTGCAATTTTTGCGTTAAATACCGCCATCAATCCTACCGTCTGAAATACCATATTTAAAATGCCGGCAGCAATGTCTGCCGTAGAGGTAGAATCGGAAATTTTACCGAAATTGGACGCAGTCGTTGTGGCGGACATATTGGAAACATCGGATTTGCTGATGTCTCCAATGGTAAGATCAACTTGAGTCAGATCGCCTTGGTTTGCAAGATCAATAATACTATCAAAACTGCGAACGTTGAGAAGTTTTGAAGAAAGTCCCAAAACAGTGCCGCCACCAACTCCGGTACCGCCCATATGAGAGACCTTGTCTTTTGAGGCATTGACAAAGGCAGTGCCGGTTCCAAGGCTTACAACGACGGCTTTTTCTAAATTGGAAAGGTATAAACCACCTTTCCCCACAGAAATCAATTCTTCGACTTTTTCCGTAGGAATTCCGTAAATATCTTCCTGAAGGAAAGAACTGCCGACTCCGGTGACCATAATGCGGGAAATGTCTTTTAAAGTTAGATTATTGATGCTAATATATTTCCCAAGTGCACCGAAGACAGAGGTGATCGGATCGGTCGCACGGACGTGGATCGGTTCCATAGGAACTCCGTCCCGCAAACCGATAATTTTTGTATTACTTCCCCCGACGTCAATTCCGAGAGTTATCATAAAAGAATCATTCCTTTCCGGAAAATCTTCAAATTAGAGTCTATTTGAACATATATTATAACATATTTACACGATTCCGTCAAGTATTTTATAAAATAGTTTTCGTGTCTTTATAAGCTTTTTGAACAAAATGTAAACTTTAGCACAAATGACTTGATTTTCTTTTGGAAATATGGTATTATTATTGGGCTGAAAAAAATGCGATGCTAGCTCAGCTGGATAGAGTGACTGGCTACGAACCAGTAGGTCAGGGGTTCGAGTCCCTTGCGTCGCACCAAAATCCCGAATGCAATCGCATTCGAGATTTTACTTTTATTTCTATTTTCTTGAGGTGTTTTTTATGATTCATATCGTTTTATACGAACCGGAAATTCCCCAAAATACCGGGAACATTTCTCGAACCTGTGCGGTGACAGGGTGTCATTTACATTTAATTGAACCATTGGGGTTTGATTTAAGCGAAAAAAGTATTCGACGTGCCGGATTGGATTATTGGCAATTTTTAACCGTTACGACTTATCCGAATTGGAATGATTTCAAATTAAAAAATCAAGGGGAATTTTATTATTGTTCCACGAAGGGGCAACAGTGTCACAGTGATATAAACTATCCTGCGGATAAGGATATTTATTTCGTCTTTGGTAAGGAAAGTCACGGTCTTCCCGAACCGTTGCTAAAGGAAAATTACGATCGCTGTATCCGGATTCCTATGCGAGGGTTTGTCCGAAGCCTGAATCTTTCCAATTCCGTAGCGGTCGTCGTTTATGAAGCGTTACGTCAACTGAATTATCCGGATCTTACCGATCATGGAGAATTGACCGGCAGACCGGATTGATCGTCTTTGATTTTTTTAACCTTAGAATAAAAACTGATTGCAAGGAAGATCGCAGCGATAATCCAAGCACAGACTTCTGCGCCGAAAATTCCAAGTTCGTAACCGGTGAACCCGACGATAACAGAAATTCCAACGCGTAAAATAAATTCCAAAGCGCCGGAAATCATGGAAACCGCGGTATTCCCCATGCCCTGTAATGCGGACTGATAGATATACAATAAATACAAAATCGGTAAACATGCCGCCATAAAGCATAAATAAACATAGGCAGTCTCCCCTGCGGCTTGTGCCAATGCCGGATCTTCAGATGAAATGAAAAGGCCGGTAATTTGACGTCCAAAGACAAACATCAATACAGAAATTCCCGCAGACGTAATCAAGGATAGCAGAACTGCGGCACGAACCCCTTTTCGTATGCGGTCATACAATGCAGCGCCGTAATTCTGTCCAACGTAGGTGGTTACGGCATAACCGTAAGAAAGTGCGGCAATTTCCAATAGTCCGTAAAGTTTGTTGGTTGCCGTATATCCGGCGATAAAACTCAATGCAAATCCGTTAACAACAGTCTGTACCCCCATTCCGCCAAGAGCGATAATAACGTTTTTTGCGGCAATGGGGGTTCCTAATTTCATCAAAGTTTTTCCGAGAGAAAAAGACGTTTTTAAATCTGATCTTTTAAAACACAATTCCGATGTGCGACAAATCTTGATCAGGCAAATAACACCGGAAAGGCATTGGGAAATTACCGTTGCAATCGCAGCCCCGGAAATTCCCCAATGAAATACAAACACAGCGATAATATCCAAAAAAATGTTGGTTATTGCAGCACACATCATGGCGATTAACGGTGTTTTACTGTCTCCGATGGCGCGTAATATCGACGAACAAAAATTAAAGAATAAAACTGCGGGAAATCCTGCCATAATAATTCTGGAATAAAGCGTCGCCATTCCGATCAATTCCGGTGGAACGCGTAATACGGCGAGAAACAGTGGTAATCCAAGTTGTGCTACCGCAATCCCAATCACCGCAATCAAGAGCGACAACCACGCTGATTGTGCCACGACACGTTTTAATTCGGGAAGATCTCCTTCTCCGAACTTTTGAGAGATTCGGACAGAGAATCCTTGAGTAAATCCTTGTGCAATCCCCAAGAACATCCAATTGAGCCAATCTACAGTTCCCAGGGCGGCTAAGGCGTCCATTCCGACCCCTTTTCCTACAATCGCAACGTCAACAACGGTATATAATTGCTGAAAAGCATTACCAAACATCAAGGGCAGCGCAAAGAGAAATAAGAGTTTCAGCGGTTTTCCTTGGGTCATATTAAAACTTTTAGGCATTATAGCACCTTTTTATAGAGCAAAACAGAGAAAGAAGTTGTGGTATCCAACGATTCAATCGCTTCCAATTTCGCAATATCATCGAGAGATGTTTTTCTAGCGTATGGAGTCATGGAAAAGAGGTTTTTCACAGTTTCATTATCCGGTAAATGAATGGTTTTTCGCAAAACTGTATCGGAGATTAATTCAAATTCAGGATAACGCGGAATGACAACTTCATTTTCATAGACCGAATCGTAAACGGCTTTCTTCAATTCCAACAAATGATCCTCCAGGGGAATTGCTTTTATATAAATTCCGCCAGGTTTTAAAATCCGGGAAAATTCCTCAATGCAATCGGGGGCAAATACGTTGATAATCAAATCTGCCCACTCATTCTTTAAGGGTATATGATACAAACTTCCTACTGCAAATTCACCGCCGAAAGGACGTTTCGCGGCGGAAGCTAAAGCATCTTTGGAAATGTCAATTCCGACACTTTCAGGTGAAAACCCTTGTATTTGCAAAATTTTATGCAATTCTTCCGTATACCAACCTTCTCCGCACCCCGCATCGAATATCTGTGGGGATTTTGGAAGATTCGGCATTGCAACGGAGGCAATCGTATCCAGTAACGGACGATAATATCCCTGCGATAAAAATGCGGTACGAGCACGAACCATGGACTTGTCGTCTCCGTGAAGCCGGCCTTGTTGGGACATTAAAAGATTGACGTATCCGCTTTTTGCATAATCATAACAGTGTCCGGAAGTACAACGCAGGGTCTTCCCTTCTTTTTGCATTTTGCTTCCGCAGACCGGACAAGAAAACGCACTGACATTACCGATCATTTGAATCCTCCTGAAGAATAAGGGGTTCTTGTCCTTCCCGAAACAATACCGGAGTAGAATTCGGCAAACAATATTGACTTAAACTTTCCCCTTCTTTTACGCCGTAGATAGCTCCATGCAAAGCACCGGAAATTCCACCGTGGGAAACCACTAAAATCGTACCTTCAGGGTGCTTTTTTTTGAGTTCCTGATAAAAATCCGAAACCCGGCTCACCAAATCTTCCATCTGTTCTACACCGGGAATGGAAGGTTGTCCAAAGATCCAACGACGCGAAAAAAAATCCGGCGGAAAGGGTTGTCCTTCCAGGGGGCCAAAACTCCATTCTGCAATCCGTTCATCAAAAATCGGTGTTGCATTTGGATAAGCATATTCCAACGTTTGGCGTGCGCGAATCAAAGGAGAACAATAAACTGCATCAAAGTGGTATTTAGAAAGGATTTTTCCCGCTTGTTTAGCACCTTCAATTCCAACCTCATTCAAGGGAATATCGGTTCTGCCCTGAAGACGCCGTTCCACATTCCATTGGGTCTGTCCATGGCGTAAATAAATTAAATTCACTTGTAATAACTCCGTTAATATATTTGATCCGATAGATACCGGATATTCGCCTCAAAATCTACGTCGATAACCGACATTTTTCGATAAGTAATAAAGGAAAACGTTCCTTTTTGAGGAATCGACATAAAGGTGGGTTGATAGTTCAGATATTCCGGCAATTCGGATACAAGAGATTTCAGTTGATCCTTTGGAATGTTCGTCGTGACGTTTGGTAGAATTGCGGTAAACAAGTTCAATAAATCAAAAACAGACGCGCTTTTCAACTTTTTAATTAAAGCATTCAACAAATTTCGTTGACGTTGTGTTCGATCAAAATCACCGTCAATACTGCTCCGATTTCGGGCATAGGAAAGTGCCTGAATCCCATTTAAGTGATATGTACCATCCTTTAATGGAATTTTTGAAACTCCGGAATTCATTTGACGACACAATTCGTTCATCACTTTTGCTTCTGAAGAGGAAACCGAGATTTCAACTCCCCCCAAAAGATCAATAATTTGGGAAAAAGAAGAAAAATCCACCGAAACGTAAGACGAAATATCGACGTTAAATTGATCTTTTAACGTCTTTAGCAATAAATTCACACCACCGAAGGAGTAGGCGGAATTGAGCCGATTTTTTCCGTGTCCTTCAATCGTTACCAGCATATCCCGGAGTAAGGAACAAGCAATGATTTTCTTGCTTTCCCGGTTCAGAGAAACCAAAATCATTGCATCAGAACGGCAGGACTGTCCTGGAATGCGGGCATCGGTGCCAATGAGAAGAAAATTTTGAACCGTCGTTGTATCGGAAATTACGGTCAAACCGCTTTCGTCGGTAGGCGGTTGTAATGGTAATTTCAGGGGTGAATCCTTTTGCGGAATCGACATATCTTCTTTATTTTCAGGTTGAAGTGTATTTATATAATGTTCACTGATTAAATGATACCCGACGCAGAAAAAAACTGAAAGAGCGGAAAGCAGAAAGCAAATACGGAACAGTACGAAAAACACAGTTCGTTGAATACGCAAAAAAATCACCTTTTCCGGAAAAAACTGCAAGATCGGGAAAGGGGCTATTCTTTATTATAAGACTTTCTCCGCGAAAAAGCAAGTTTTTTCATAAATCGTCGGAAATTTGTAATAACTTCCGCGGAAAATTATATGTATTTTTAGAATAGAAAATGAGCCCCGACAAAGAAGTCGGGGCAACGTCTTTTAATTATAATTCTTTGTTGAGAATGAATTTTTCTAAATTCGTATTATGGTGATATTTAAGAGACGCCTTTTTATCTTTTTCAAGAATTATCGTATTCAAATCAATGTCGTTAATTGCGGCAATTGCCACGATATAATGGAGCATATCTGCCAATTCCGTTCCCAACAACATTTTTGTGTTTGAAATCTCTTTCCGTTTGTTCCCGGAACGAATATTGAGAACTTCCGCAACTTCTCCTAATTCTTCTGCTAATTTGAGAAATAGCCCCTGCTCCGTTGCCCAAGAACCATACCGTTCCAACAGGTATTCCTGCATAACGTCAATTGAAACTTTCATTTATCTACCCTTCCATATCCCTTAGTGTGCAAACTGACTGCGATACAATTCTGCATAAAAACCGTTGGAAGCAAGAAGTTCACAATGGGTTCCCTGTTCGATCACTTTTCCGTCCCGCATGACTAAAATTCGATCGGCTTCCTGAATCGTGGAGAGGCGATGCGCAACAATAAAGGAAGTCCGGCCTTCCATTAATTTTGCAAAAGCTCTCTGGATCCGGTGTTCGGTGCGTGTGTCGATAGAGGAAGTTGCTTCGTCAAGAATCAACATGGGAGGCAAACATAACATAACACGGGCAATGCAGAGTAACTGCTTTTGCCCCTGAGAAAGGCTCCCCCCGTCTTCCCCGATTCTGGTATGATAGCCTTCAGGTAACCGTTTGATAAAACTATGAGCATGGGAAGCTTTTGCAGCAGCGATCACTTCTTCATCGCTGGCATCAGGACGCCCCATGGCAATATTGTCTCGGATTGTTCCGGATTTCAGCCAGGTTTCCTGTAAAACCATGCCGTAATTTTCTCTCAAAGATTTACGGGGAATTTGACGAAGATCAACACCTTCAATCTTAATTGAACCGGAATTCGGATCATAAAATCGCATCAAAAGATTGATTACTGTCGTTTTCCCGCATCCGGTAGGACCAACGATGGCAATTCTTTGCCCGGGAGAAACGCTCAAAGAAAGATGTTCAATCAACTTCCGATCGGGGGTATAGGAGAACGAAACATCTTCCAAGGCGACGTTGCCGGAAACTTGTTCCGGAAGAGGGTTGACTTCCGGATCGGCAGATTCCGACTCTTCCGAGATTAAGGTGAATACTCGTCCGGCACAAGCCAAAGAATTTTGCAATTCGGTCATTACACCGGAAATTTCATTGAAAGGTTTTGTATATTGATTAGCATAACTGAGAAAACTGGACAAAAGTCCAACGGTCAAGCCGCCGGAAATAACCGCTAAGACACCGACAAGTCCAACCCCTGCATAAACCAAACTATTGACGAAGCGAGTGGAAGGGTTGACCAGAGAAGAATAGAAAATTGCCTTTAAAGAACATTTACGCAACCGCTCGTTAACATCTTCAAAACGGTCTTTTGCTTGATTTTCATAAGAAAACGCCTGTACGATCTTTTGTTGTCCGATCATTTCGTCGATCAAAGCCGTTTGTTCTCCACGGGTTGTCGATTGTACCTGAAACATTGAATAAGTGCGCTTTACAATAAATGATGCTACGAACAAAGAAATCGGAGTGATGAGAACGACTACAAGGGCAATGCGAAAATCCAAAACAAGCATAATTACCAAAGTTCCGAGAATTGTAGCAATGCCGGTAAACAGTTGTGTAAAGCCCAAAAGCAAGCCGTCTGCAAAGGTGTCCACATCAGTGATAACACGACTGGCCAGATCGCCTACAGGGTGGGAATCCAGATAACTCAAAGGCAAAATGGAAATTTTGGAAAATGCGTCTCTTCGAATATCTCGAACCATGCCGTAGGTCAGGCGATTGTTACAAAAGCTCATGCTCCATTGCGCAACAGAAGTGATTGCAACGGCAAGCGCAATCCGAAGAATAATCCGGAAAATCTCAGGAAAATTTACGTTCCCTGCATCAATGATTTTATCGATCGCTTGACCGGTCAAAATTGGAACATATAAGGTCAGGGCTACAGTGATTAACGCTAATAACAAAGACAACACAAGGTATCCCCAATAGTGGCGGAGATAGGAAAATACGGTTTTTAAAGTTTCTTTTCGATTCATACCGTTTCCTCCCGTTCAAATTGGGAATAATATATCTCTTGATATATATTGCAAGTTACAATCAATTCTTCGTGTGTTCCCATTCCAACTACTTCGCCATCGTCCAAAACAAGAATTAGATCTGCGTAACGTACCGATGATGCACGCTGAGATACAATAAAGGTCGTCGGTTGAAAATCCAGTTGCTTCAATGCCGTGCGTAAGGAAGCTTCCGTGGCGTAGTCAAGAGCGGAAGCGGAATCGTCTAAAATCAAAATCTTCGGCTTGCGAACCAACGCACGAGCGATGGTCAATCGTTGACGTTGACCTCCGGAAAAATTGCGTCCCCCCTGTTCGACAGGTTCGTCCAGTTTGCGTTCCTTTTTTTGAACAATTTCTTCCGCTTGTGCAATTTTAAGTGCTTGCCACAATTCTTCGTCGGTTGCGTCTGAATTTCCCCATTTCAGATTATCGCGAATCGTACCCCGAAACAATACTGCCTTTTGGGGAACAATTCCCATTTGTTTCCGCAGTACTTCTATGTCATATTCACGAATATCTACACCCCGATAAAATACCGTTCCTTGGGTAGCGTCATAGAACCGAGGAATTAAATTAATTAAAGAGGATTTTCCAGAACCGGTACCACCTAAAATCCCTACTGTCTGTCCTGCTTTTACCGAAAAATTAACCGAAGATAAAGCCGGTTCTGCCTCGGAATAATACTGAATTCCAACATTTTCAAATCGAATAACCTCATCGATGTCTCCTCTATCAATGCGATTTCCGGAAACTTGCGAGGGTTTTAGATCAAAGACGTCACTAACCCGTTTTGCTCCCGCAAGAGCTTTGGTAATGGTGACGACCAGATTGGCAAATTTGATAAGTTCCGTCAGAATCTGAGACATATAATTAATCAGCGCAACAACCATACCCTGGGTAATGATTCCAATATCTACGCGGATTGCACCTACGTAGATCAGAACAACGATTCCAAGATTTACAATAACGTACGTTAAGGGGTTCATCAAAGCAGAAATACCCCCGACGTGACATTGATAATCCGTCAGTTCTTTGTTTTTATAATTAAATTCTGCTTGTTCATCGTCCTGCTTATTAAAGGCACGGATCACTCGAACGCCGGAAAGATTCTCGCGGGTTTTCAAAAGAACTCCGTCCACCATCTTTTGGACGCCTTTATATCGCGGCAAGGTAATCCGCATAATCAACCAAACAACGAGATATAACAAGGGAATCACGACAACGAAAATTATGGCGGAGGTAGGATCAATAATAAAAGCCATAATCATGGCGCCGAGAACAACAAACGGAGAGCGAAGCAACAAACGAAGCGTCATATTTACTCCGGTTTGCATTAGGTTCACGTCCCCGGTCATTCTGGTAATCATGGTTGAAGTTCCCAAAGTGTCAATCTCTTTATAAGAAAGGGATTGAAGATGAGAAAATAAGGACTTGCGTACCCCTGCTGCAAATCCCACGGCAGCTTTTGCAGAAAAATACTGTGCCGTAACGGCGGCGATTAGCCCCACAATTCCTAGAACAATTAATACTCCGCACATCAACAAGACGAATCGTTTATCTTTGTTCGGGATCCCGGTATCGATAATTGCAGCCATAACCAACGGAACCAACAGTTCCAAAATAGCCTCAAACATTTTAAATAAGGGAGCCAAAACCGTTTCTTTTCGGTACGGTTTCAGGTAAGTCAAAAGCTTTTTCATATTCTATCTCCGATGAGTACTGTACAATTCTATACTGTATTTTATCACAAATAAAGGAATAAGTCAAGGGCAGTGCATTAATATCTATTTATGCGATAAAAATGTTGTAGTTAATACATAATTTCAATTCAAATATTGGATAGTTCAGTTTTTTGTCGAAAAAGAACTCTTGAAGAGATGGATTTAATATGCTATAATAATAGTGTATTTTTATATTTCAACACATAAAAAGGTAGCAAAGGACGACAGGTCATGGACAGAATCGGCTTTAACAATGAGGAATACCTGAAACTGCAGACTCAACACATTAAAGAACGAATCTCAAATTTTGGTGGAAAATTATATCTTGAAGTAGGCGGAAAGTTATTTGACGACTTTCATGCAGCTCGAGTGTTGCCCGGATTTCAGCCGGATTCCAAAATCCGTATGCTCCGGCAATTGAAAGATCAAGCTGAGGTTGTCATAGTCATCAGTGCATCTTCTATTGAACAAAGCAAAAAGAGAAGTGACCTTGGAATCACTTATGATATGGAAGTTTTGCGTCTGATCGATGCATTTACCGAATGCGGTCTGTACGTTGGCAGTGTCGTTATTACACAATATGCCTCTCAACCCCTTGCCAACGCTTTTCAAAAACGGTTGGAAAATCTCGGAATCCGTGTTTACCGTCATTATCCGATTCCCGGCTATCCTTCCAATCCAAAATTAATCGTCAGCGATGAAGGATACGGCAAAAATGATTACATTGAAACGACCCGTCCTTTGGTTGTTGTAACTGCCCCCGGTCCGGGAAGCGGGAAAATGGCAACCTGCCTTTCTCAGTTATATCATGATCACAAGCGGGGAATCTCTGCAGGCTATGCAAAATATGAAACCTTCCCCATCTGGAATTTGCCCTTAAAACACCCGGTAAACCTTGCCTACGAAGCGGCAACGGCAGACTTGAATGACGTCAATATGATCGATCCTTTTCATTTGGAACATTACGGTAAAACGGCGGTCAACTACAATCGCGACGTCGAAATTTTTCCGGTATTGAATGCGATTTTTGAAAAAATTTCCGGAACGTCTCCATATCATTCTCCCACGGATATGGGAGTTAATATGGCTGGCTTTGCTATTGCAGACGATGAGATTGTAAAACAAGCAGCGCGTAATGAAATCATTCGCAGATATTATAATACTCTTTGTCGGAAACGCGGCGGCATCACCGACGACAATGAGGTTTATAAACAAGAATTGATTATGAACCAAGCAGAATGTTCCCCTGAGGACCGTTCCTGCGTTCGCGCGGCGTTACTTCGGGCAGAATCCACAGGGGCACCATCTACCGCCATTCAATTGAACGACGGAACCATCGTTACGGGACGCACGTCTCCCCTGTTCGGATCGTCCTCTGCTTGTCTTTTGAATTCCCTAAAAGTTCTTGCAGGAATTCCCCATGAAGTTCAGGTCATTTCTCCTTCGGTTATCGAACCGATTCAAGAATTAAAAGTGAAAAATCTCGGAAATCACAATCCCCGACTTCATACCGACGAGACGCTTATTGCCCTTTCGGTTTCTGCGACGACAAACAAAGCTGCGGCGGAGGCAATGAAGATGCTTCCAAAGTTGGCAGGTTGTGAAGCTCACTCTACTGTAATTCTTTCTTCGGTTGACAGTGATATTTTCCGTAAACTGGGCGTTAATCTAACTTGTGAACCTCAATATCAAAACAAGCGACTTTATCATAAATAATTTCGGAGGATCTTATGTACGAAAATTATCTTGACACTATTGGTTTTGTCGGCGAATATGATGCCGAAGTTTCCGCAGCGATGGAGCTGGAATTGGGGCGACAGAGAGATAATATTGAACTGATCGCATCGGAAAACTACGTTTCTCCTGCCGTCATGGCAGCGATGGGATCGGTTTTGACCAACAAGTATGCCGAAGGTTATCCGGATCATCGTTATTACGGTGGTTGTCAATACGTTGATATTATCGAAAATATTGCAAGAGACCGGGCAAAGAAATTGTTTGGTGCAGAACACGCAAATGTTCAACCTCACTCCGGTGCTCAAGCAAACATGGCTGCTTATGCGGCGGTTCTCCAACCCGGCGATACTGTCATGGGAATGTCTCTTGCAGAAGGTGGACATTTAACCCATGGTTCGTCTGTCAATGCATCGGGAAAACTCTATAAATTCGTTCCCTACGGCGTAGATGAGAACGGATATATCGATTACGACAAAATGCTTAAAACTGCAAAGGAATGCAAGCCAAAGCTTATTGTAGCAGGTGCTTCCGCTTATCCTCGTACCATTCATTTTGACAAAATTTCCGCTATTGCAAAAGAAGTTGGCGCATACTTTATGGTAGATATGGCACATATTGCGGGACTTGTTGCGGCAGGAATTCACCCGAATCCCGTTCCTTATGCCGATATTGTTACCACGACGACTCATAAAACTCTGCGAGGGCCTCGCGGTGGCTTGATTCTCTGCAAAGAAGAATTGGCAAAAGCCGTTGATAAAGCCATTTTCCCCGGAAATCAAGGTGGACCTTTAATGCACGTAATTGCGGCAAAAGCGGTCTGCTTCGGAGAAGCTTTGAAACCGGAATTTAAGGATTATCAAAAGAAAATTGCAGAAAATGCACAAGTTCTTGCCCAGGCACTACTTTCCAAGGGATTAAAGCTTGTTTCCGGAGGTACGGACAATCATTTAATGCTTCTTGACCTTCGTGGAACCGGAGTTACCGGAAAAGAATTAGAACATCGACTGGACGAAGTTCACATTACGTTAAATAAAAACGCAGTTCCTGCCGATCCCGAAAAGCCTACGATTACAAGCGGTGTAAGAATCGGAACTCCTGCGGTTACGACTCGTGGATTCGGAAAGGAAGAAATGCTCAAAATTGCAGATTTCATTGATCTAACAATTCGAGATTTTGAAAACAGTAAAGAAGCTATTCTTGCCGGCGTTTCCGAAATTTGCAAAAAATTCCCGATGTATTAAGAATAATGCTCTGCTATGATTTGATAGCAGAGCATTATTTTGATTACAATCCCAATTCACTGAAGAATTTCCGGCGAAAATCCTCCGTACTATCCCACAAAACACTAAACAGAACGATTGCAGATACGATAAGAAATACAGTCATGATAAAAACTCCTTACGTTTTTTCTTTTATGACTCTATTATATCGTATAAAGTGTCCGATAAAAAGGACAATCGCACCCAAACTTAGGTTTGAAGTGCGATTTTTTTATTTTAAATAAGTTGGTAGATTAACGAGAAAGAGCCTCGTCAATGGCTTTTGCTGCTGTCTTTCCTGCACCCATCGCCAAAATTACCGTCGCAGCGCCGGTAACAGCGTCCCCACCGGCATAAACGTTTGCACGGCTGGTAAGCCCATTTTCGTTGACAACAATGCCACCCTTTTCGTTCACATCTAACCCTTTCGTAGTAGCTTTAATCAGAGGATTGGGACTTGTCCCAATTGACATGATAACACAATCAACGTCCAAATCAAATTCGGAACCTGGAATTTCCACCGGTTTGCGACGCCCAGAAGAATCTGCAGCACCCAACTCCATACGAACACAACGAAGTCCGATAACGGTTCCGTTTTTGGGGTCTCGCTTGTCGTCATGGTTATGATAACCTATTACTTCTGTAGGATTACAAAGAAGGAGAAACTCAATACCTTCCTCTTCCGCGTGCTCCACTTCTTCTTTTCGAGCAGGAAGTTCTTCCATGCTACGGCGATAAACAATATAAACTTTTTCTGCTCCAAGACGGAGTGCCGTACGAGCGGCGTCCATAGCAACGTTCCCACCGCCGACAACCGCAACGCGTTTTGCGGTTTGAATAGGAGTAGAAGAATCGGGGCGATACGCTTTCATCAAATTACTGCGAGTCAAAAATTCATTTGCGGAATAAACTCCTTTCAGA
Source organism: Eubacteriales bacterium (assembly GCA_045603745.1). Lineage (GTDB taxonomy): Bacteria > Bacillota > Clostridia > Oscillospirales > UBA644 > RGIG995. Next base: position 46,796 of record JAZUMQ010000016.1, read on the forward strand.
GATTCTCCCGGAATTCCCATAAATCGAGGTAAACCGGCTCCGCTACCGATAAATACGGCTTCAAAACCCATTTCAAAAAGTTCGTCGACGGTTAATGTTTTTCCGATTACAACGTTGGTTTCGATTTTTACTCCCAGCTTTTTTAATGCTTCCACTTCTTTTCGGACGATTTCTTTTGGTAAACGGAATTCTGGGATTCCATATACTAAAACACCTCCGGGAATGTGAAGCGCTTCAAAAATGGTTACTTCATAACCTTTTTTTGCAAGATCCCCGGCGCAGGCCAATCCGGAAGGCCCGGAGCCGACAACCGCAACCTTATGTCCGTTTGACGGAACAAAAGTAACGGTGTCGGGATTATGATTATTGTGCCAATCAGCAACGAATCGTTCCAAACGACCGATTCCTACCGGTTCACCCTTAATTCCTCGTACACATTTTCGTTCGCATTGGTTTTCCTGGGGGCAGACACGCCCACAAACTGCGGGAAGACTGGAGGATTCGGAAATAATTTGATATGCGCCCTCAAAATCTCCTTGTTTTACCCGTTCAATGAACTGGGGAATATGCACGTTCACCGGGCAACCCGCGACGCAAGGCATATTTTTGCAATTCAAACAACGTGCGGCTTCTTTCAACGCGGTGTCCGGAGAATACCCAAGAGCAACCTCATCAAAATTATGAGCACGGACGGAGGGAGATTGTATAGGCATAGGATTTTTTTTCGGATCCGTATTTGGCATATCACTCTACCTCCTTTTGAAAGAGATTGCATTCTTTTTCATAGGCATGGCGTTCAAAATCACAATACATGGAAGAGCGCTCCATCGCTTCATCAAAATCAACTTCAAAACCGTCAAAATCAGGACCGTCCACGCAGGCAAACTTTGTTTTTCCCCCCACAGTCAACCGACAACCACCGCACATTCCGGTGCCGTCGATCATGATCGGATTCATAGAAACGGTAGTTTTTACCCCAAAAGGACGGGTTGTGGCAACGACAAATTTCATCATTACCAAAGGACCGATGGCGATAACTTCATCGTAATTCTCACCGGAGTCCAATGCTTCTTTCAATGGCTCGGTTACAAGGCCTTTTCGTCCAGCAGAACCATCGTCGGTCATAAGCGTGAATTTTGCGGAAGCTTTGGAAAACTCCTCTTCTAAAATTACCAGATCATGATTTCGGAACCCAATGATTGAATGGACTTCACAACCCATTTGATGCAGTTTTTGTGCAATAGGAAGGGCAATTGCACAACCAACACCACCGCCGACGATGCACACCTTTTTTCTGCCGTTTAAGTCTGTAGCATTCCCAAGAGGTCCGACAAAATCGGAAATAGACTCTCCGGATTCTTTTCGATTCAGAGCCGCAGTAGTTGCACCGACAATCTGAAAAATAATGCGAACCGTACCTGCATTCCGATCATAGCCGGCAATTGTTAAGGGAATTCGTTCTCCCTCTTCGTCCACACGTAAGATGATAAATTGCCCCGGTTCTGCCTTTTTGGCAACGAAAGGGGCTTCAATATCCATCATCGTTACCGTGGGATTTAACGTTTTTTTATTTATAATACGATAACTCATAATAATCGACCTTTCTGTCAACCGTTTCCAGGGAACGGTTGACAAAACAACAGAAATCAGTCTATGATTTTAAGCTCACAAAGAATTGCCTGATCATATTCTACGCGAAAAGCGATATGATATCCGGCACATTCAAAGGAGTAGATTCGATCAGCATCGGATTGATATGCCGGACGAGGATCTTCGGCAAGAACCGAACGTATCAAATCAGAAGTCTCAACCGGAAGTTCTTCTAATAATCCGTCGGGGTCAAAAACCGCCAAACAATGATTGTTTACCGAATCTGCAAAACCGCCCATAGCATCAGCAACGCAATCTGCAGTAGGAAGGTAAGGTTTAATGTCGTAAATGGGTGTTCCGTCCATTAAATCTGCTCCCAGAACGTCAATATATGGACCGTCGGGAGAAGAAAGCACAACAGATTTTATCACTACACAGGAAAGACCGATGGGATTTGGACGATAGGGAGATCTGGTTGCAAACACTCCCATTCTTTGATTTCCACCCAGACGCGGAGGACGAACGGTTGGTGACCAATCATCGTGTTCCGCTTCAGAGAATTGCCATATGATCCAAAGATGGGAAAACCCTTCCAAACCTCGTAAAGCATGGGGATTTCGGTATTCCGGTTCAAAAATGATGCGGGATACGATTTGAGGAACACGACCACTTTGACGGGGAATTCCAAATTTTCCGGGAAAGGGACTTTGAATCCGAGCAATGACTTTTAGCGTCATCTCGCTTTTCATTTTTTCTTCTCCATTAAAGGTTTCAAATAATGTCCCGTGTAAGATTCAGGACATGCGGCAACTTCTTGGGGGGTACCTTCTGCAACGATCATACCACCCCGGTCTCCCCCTTCGGGTCCAAGGTCGATAACGTGATCGCAGACCTTGATGACGTCCAGATTGTGCTCAATCACAACCACAGTATTCCCTGCATCGGTCAAGCGTTGTAATACGTCGATCAATCGGTGAACGTCGGCAGTATGAAGCCCCGTGGTAGGTTCGTCAAGAACGTAAACAGTCTTTCCGGTAGAGCGCTTGCTCAACTCCGTCGCCAATTTAACTCGCTGTGCCTCCCCACCGGAAAGAGTGGTAGAAGATTGACCGATTTTGATATAGCCTAGTCCAACGTCAAACAGAGTTTGTAATTTGCGGCGAAGAGTGGGGAAATTTTCAAAAAATTTCAATCCTTCTTCCACGGTCATTTCCAAAACATCATAAATGCTTTTTCCTTTGAATTTAATATCCAAAGTTTCCCGATTATAGCGTTTCCCGCCGCAAACGTCACAGGGAACGTAAATATCGGGTAAAAAGTGCATTTCGATCTTTGTCATACCATCTCCTGAGCAGGCTTCACAACGACCACCGTCTACGTTGAAGGAAAAACGGCTTGCGGTATATCCTTTTGCTTTTGCATCAGGAGTAGCGGCAAACAATTCCCGGATTTCATTAAACATTCCGGTATAGGTTGCCGGGTTGGAACGAGGAGTTCTCCCAATAGGACTTTGATCGATATTGACTACCTTGTCCACTTGTTCCAAACCATCGACACCGTCTGATTCTCCGGGAATCTCGTGGGCGCGATTTAACGTAGATGCTAACGTTTTATAAAATATTTCATTGATTAAACTGGATTTTCCCGAACCGGAAACTCCTGTTACACAAGTGAACAATCCCAAGGGAATTTTAACGTCAATCCCCTTTAAATTATTTTGCCGTGCATTACGAATGGTAAGAAATTGTCCCTTCGACGAACGAAGTTTTTCCGGTATTTCAATGGCCTTACGACCGGAAAGATAATCTCCGGTAATTGAACCGGGACAATCTAAAATACCATCAAATTTCCCGGAATATATCACCTCACCACCGTGAACTCCCGGCCCCGGTCCGATGTCGACAAGCCAATCGGCGGCACGCATCGTATCTTCATCGTGTTCTACAACGATCAAGGTATTCCCCAAATCCCGTAACCGTTTCAACGTTTCAATCAACTTGGAGTTATCTCTCTGGTGTAATCCGATACTCGGCTCGTCCAAAATATAGAGAACGCCGGTCAAGGAAGATCCTATTTGCGTTGCCAATCGAATTCGTTGAGATTCTCCCCCGGACAAAGTGCCGGAAGATCGGGTCAGGGTAAGATAATCAAGACCAACACTCTTCAAAAATCCCAACCGAGAACGGATTTCTTTCAAAATCAGATCTGCAATGGCCGCATCTCTGGGTGATAATTCCAATTGATTGACAAAATCCAGAGCATCTGTCACCGGGAGGCGACAAAATTGGTCGATATTTAACCCGGCAACGGTAACAGCAAGGGAAAGTTCATTGAGGCGCGCTCCATGACAATCCGGGCAAGGTTTATTACTCATCAAAGATTCGTATTCCGCCTTGACATAAGGGCTGGACGTTGCCTTATAACGCCGTTCAATCGTGGGGATAACGCCCTCAAAGCCTTCACAACCGTATAAAACGTCATGGACGGTTTCCGGGTTTAAATCCTTCATGGGCGTACTGAGATTATCGCCATGAGATTTATAAATGGAAGATATTGTTTTCAATAAATAGGAGTTGGTGGTAAATCCTCCAAATCCCATAGCGGTGATGGCACCGTCCATAATATTTTTGGAAGAATCGGTCAGAATTCGATCAGGATCAATTCGCATTAAATAGCCGATTCCACTACAGGTTTTACACGCACCCATCGGATTGTTGAAGGAAAACATTCGGGGGGTCAATTCTTCAATTCCCAATTCATGTTCCGGACAAGAATACCGCTGAGAAAACATTCGATCGGACGTTCCGTCAAATACAAGAACCAATCCTTTACTGATTCGAGAGGCGGTTTCGCAAGAATCCGTTAAACGACGGCGAATATCTTCCCGAACAGAAAGTCGATCCACCACGATCTCAATATTATGCTTTTTATTTTTCTCTAACGGAATTTCGTCCATCAGATCGCAAATAACACCGTCCACCCGAACACGGACAAAGCCGTGTTTACGATAATCAGAAAAGAGTTTTGCAAACTCTCCCTTTCGACCACGGATCACCGGTGCAAGAATTTGGATCCGCGTTCCTTCGGGATATTCCATAATGCGATCTACGATTTGATCCAAAGGTTGCTTTTTGATTTCGATCCCACATACGGGACAATGGGGAACTCCGATACGAGCATAAAGAAGACGAAGATAATCGTAAATTTCCGTGGTGGTACCGACGGTAGACCGAGGATTTTTTGAAGTAGTTTTTTGGTCAATGGAAATGGCGGGAGAAAGTCCGTCAATGCTATCCACGTCGGGCTTTTCCATCTGTCCTAAAAACATTCGCGCATAAGAAGACAAAGACTCCACGTATCGGCGCTGACCTTCGGCGTAAATGGTATCGAAGGCTAAAGAAGATTTTCCGGAACCCGAGAGTCCGGTAAAGACAATAAATTTATCGCGAGGAATCGTCAGATCAACGTTTTTCAGGTTATTCTGACGCGCTCCGCGGATAATTAAATCTTCTATCATGTTACTTTGCTCCTTTCAACCTGCGAATTTCATCACGCAATTTCGCCGCATATTCAAAGTCAAGAATTTTTGCGGCTTCGGTCATTTCTTTCGACAGTTTTTCAATCAGTTTGCGGCGCTCGTCTACGGACAATTTTGTCGCGTCGATTTCCTTCTTCTCCATTTTTTCCATATCTTTGGTAACGGTAGAGAAGGTCATACCGTTATCAATCTTTTTCACGATTGTTTTCGGCACAATCCCGTGAGCAGCATTATATTCCATCTGAATTCCACGGCGACGTTCCGTTTCTCGGATTGCTCCTTCCATGGCAGGTGTGACGGAATCCCCGTACATAATAACTTTTCCTTCTGCATTGCGCGCGGCACGTCCGATAATTTGAATCAACGACGTTTCATTCCGTAAAAATCCTTGCTTGTCTGCATCAAGAATTGCAACAAGGGAAACTTCCGGAAGATCCAACCCTTCCCGAAGTAAGTTGATGCCCACGAGAACGTCAAAATCTCCACTACGTAAATCTTTTAAAATTTGAATTCGATCAAGGGTTTCAATATCATGGTGCAAATAACGGACGCAAATCTCCATTTTCCCCAAATAATCGGCTAAGGATTCCGCTAATTTTTTTGTTACGGTAACAACTAAAACCCGTTCTTTTTTTGCAACGCGAGCGTTAATTTCACTCAAAAGGTCGTCGATCTGACCTTCCGCAGGACGAACGGAAATCTCCGGATCAAGAAGTCCGGTGGGACGTATAATCTGTTCCACAATTTGAGAAGAATTGGTTCTTTCAAACTCCCCGGGAGTAGCGGAAACATAAATTACCTGATTGACTCGCGCATCATATTCCTCAAAATTCAAAGGGCGGTTATCAAAAGCGGAGGGTAAACGAAAACCGTAATCTACAAGGCTGGTTTTCCGAGATCGGTCTCCTCCACCCATTCCCCGAACCTGGGGTAAAGTAACGTGACACTCGTCCACAAACATGAGGTAATCTTTGGGGAAATAGTCCAACAACGTATGAGGGGTTGATCCGGGAGCACGCCCCTCTAAGATTCGAGAGTAGTTTTCGACTCCTTTGCAATAACCCACCTGTTTCAAGAATTCAACATCGTACATCGTTCGTTCGGTGATACGTTGAGCCTCAATTAATTTCCCCTGAGCTGTAAACCAGGCGGCGCGTTCTTCGGTTTCTCGAAGAATTTCTTCGATGGCTTTGTCCATTTTGTCCGGTGTCGTCAAGTAGTGAACTGCAGGAAAAATAACGTAATAATCGTATCGGCAAAGCAATTCCCCGGTTATGGGATCAATTTCTGAGATACGGTCGATTTCATCATCAAAAAATTCCACACGAATAAAACTTTTTTCCGAATCGGCGGGAAAAATCTCCACAATATCACCGTGAACACGAAAAGTACCTCGGGCAATATCAAAATCGTTGCGGGTATAGTGAATTGCAGTCAATTCTCGCAAGAAAACTTCTCGATCTTTTATCTGACCTACTCGAACAGACGCTACCTGAGAACGATAAGATTCCGGATCACCGAGAGCATAAATACAAGACACACTCGCAACGATAATAACGTCACGGCGTTCAAATAGAGCGGAAGTTGCGGAATGCCGAAGGCGGTCAATGTCATCATTAATACTCATATCTTTTTCGATATAGGTATCGGTATGAGCAATGTACGCTTCCGGTTGGTAATAGTCGTAATAAGATACGAAATATTCCACCGCATTTTTAGGAAAAAATTCTTTGAATTCGGAACAAAGTTGTGCCGCCAATGTTTTATTATGAGCAAGAATCAACGTAGGACGGTTCATTTGCTCAATAATGTTTGCCATAGTAAAGGTTTTCCCGGAGCCGGTAACCCCTAACAATGTCTGACGCTTCTTTCCTTCCCGCAGACCGCGAACCAACTGTTCAATGGCTTTTGGCTGATCTCCAGTGGGTTTGTATTCCGATGCCAATTCAAAGCGATCCACGGCAATTCCTCCCTTCAAATATCGAACAAATCACGAAATCATTATAGCATAAAAGTCTTTATAAAACAACAATATTTTCAATTCTGTTACAAAAAAAGACCGGTTCTGTTCGAAAAATCAAGCAGACTTTCTTTTTTCCAATAATGAAAAGATAATATTTTCGCCTACGAAAAACAAGGCACACCCAGTGGCGTAACAAACCAAATCCATGGCAGAAAACGTAGCACCCAGCAAAACCTTAAAAAATCGTATATGATCCAGCCCGAGCAGAGCTGCATAGTTAAAGTATTGCCCAACTTCAATTACAGATGCAAAAAGAAATACGTAAAGTGAAAGAAATTGCGTTGATTTCGGAAAAATCGTTCGTATAAAACTACATAATAAAATAACGACCAAAACATCTCCGAGATACGGACGAATCAAGGAATCTTGAACGTATAGAGCGATCAATATTTCAATAAAAATAAGCGTAAGAGATAAGACTCCATAAATCAAACGTCGGTAATTTTTGCGAATCAACAAAGCACCCCTCTCCTTTCTGCATGAATTACATTTCATTATACCATAAAATCAAAGAAAATGGAAGTAAAAACAACAATATGTTACAAAAATATCCTATTTTTCTTTCCGACGTTTTCTCCTAACCCTGTTGATGTGGCGTTCAAAATCACCGGTTGAAATCAATTCGGCAAGAAGGTATTGTTCAAACACCGGAACGGGGCAAGAAAACTTGCCTACCGTTTTTTGAAATAAGTCAAGCAAAGTATCGGGAAGAATCATGTATCCAACCCGAACAGAGGGCGCCACGGTACGAGAAAACGTATTCATATAGATCACTCGATGGGGGTCTAATGAAAAAACCGTTTCTTCTGCTTTTGAAGACATTGTAAATTCAGAATCGAAATCGTCCTCAATAAGAAAACCCTTTCGATCTTGTGCCCATCGGATATATTCGTGTCGTTTTGATGCTGGGGCGGTAACGCCACTGGGGTAACTGTTAAACGGTGTTATATGTAAAACCGAAGCGTCTGTGCGCAATAATTCGCTGCTCAAAATTCCATCTGCTCCCATCTTAAGATGATCACAAGAGGCTCCGTTTGCTCGATAGACTTCAAAAATCTTTTCATAAGAAGGATATTCTACCCCGTAGCGTCGGGTTCTTCCCAACATTTGAACCACAAGTCCGTAAAGATATTCGGAGCCGGAACCGATGATAATTTGCTCCGGATTTACAGAAATCCCTCTACTTCGAGCAAGGTATGATGCCAACACACTGCGCAACTCCGGACAACCGGAATTTGGACACCGACAAAGCAACCGTTCTCCATATTCCGTTAAAACTCGCCTTGATTTCTTGGCAAGAATTGAAAACGGAAATGCATCTTCTGAAACGACAGTAGGCGAAGATACAGGTTGAGGAAATGGTTCCAAGGGTACAGAATGGGAATCTTGTAAGCGATATACCACGTAATATCCACTGCGACAACGGGGTTCCAAATACCCTTCGTCACACAAAATCCCATAAGCGTGTTCTACGGTAATTACGCTTACTCCGGTTTCTTCCGCTGCGATACGTTTTGACGGTAATTTTGCGCCGTAAGGGTAAATTCCCTCGAGAATGTCACTTCGCATATTCTGATATAATTGCATGTAAGCAGGTACGTTAGAAGAAAAATCTATCGGTTTCATCTGACTATATCGAATTCTCCTTTCTTGAGTTTTTTATACTATCACACCTATATTATAATACATTTTGAAACATTTGTAAAGGGAAAATCATCTTTTTTGTGCCAAAATAAAAAAATTAGCATATAATGGGACAGAAAATACCGATGGAGGTCACATTTTATGAACGGAACGACCATTCGCACATTCCTCGGAGCAAACTCTCGTGAAGGTTTTTCTTCTCTTTACACAACCTTTCCCGGGGAAAATCGCACAATTGTCATTAAGGGCGGGCCGGGAAGTGGAAAAAGCGGAATTATGAAAAAAATTGCCGCAGAAGCGGCAAAACGCGGACTTTTTGTGGAATATTGTTATTGTTCTTCCGATGCAGAATCCTTGGACGCAATTCGGATTCCGGAAAAGAACCTCTGTGTCGTAGACGGAACGCCTCCACATTTAATGGAACCGAAATTTCCCGGTGCAAAAGATGAAATTATCTATACCGGCCAATTTTGGAACGGAACGATGCTAAAGAAATCTCTCACAGAAATTCAAGATTTTTCCGGGAAAATCAAAGAATGTTTTGCACGAGCATACCGTTATCTGTCTGCCGCCGGAAGCGCGATAGACGATATTAGGTCCGCCGTTCTGCCAAAAACAGATACAACGCGCCTAAAAACCTTTGCAAGGGATCTACTCAAACGTCATACAAAGAAACGAGAAGGAAGTTGTACGTTCTATCCACGTTTTTTGTCGGGAATCACCCCTCAAGGATACGTCATTAATCGTGATACCGCATATACTTTGGCCGAAAAGGTGTATGTTTTAGATGACCCCTATCGGGCCTCTCCTCTTTTCTTGGAGGAAATTTTAAAAGTAGCATCAGAATTGGGGCAAGAGGTTTATGTATTCTATGATCCACTCTGTCCTTCCCAACCGCAGCACGTAATATTACCGGAAGAAGGAATCGGTTTTGTTACATCAAATAAAATACATTCTTTTGAGCCTCAAAACGCATATAAAATTCATCTAAGCAGATTCTCCGACATCGATGATTCCGAAAAAGAACGGTGTCGCAGCGCGGAACGGTTTATTTCTGCTTGTTTACAAGAAGCTTTGTCCTCTTTGGCAAAAGAAAAGGCACTTCATGACGATTTAGAAGAATTTTACGTAGAAGCCATGGATTTTAAAAAATTGAACGCGTACACCGGAAAATTGATCAAATCCCTCTTTTAATATTATGGCGGCAAGGATTCTTCCCTGCCGCTAAGTTTCTTTATTGAAAACGTTTTCGATATATTTTATTTTTTCGATGACTCTTTCGGAACAATTCCGGATTTGTCTTTTTTAACCGGTGATATTGCACAGAAAAGCAAGTAGCACACAAAATAAAAATCAAATGTTCTCCCAGTAAGAAAAACGACTGCCAGCGGACGCTGGACATGACCATATCGGCGACAATCCAACCGCAATCCGCAAGCCATAAACCGCAAATGCACCAAGTACAGATAGATTTTCCTCGGCGACGGCACAAAGCAAGTCCCGTCAACAGGACAAGCAAAAGATATGAACCGATATAAATAAAATAGAGAATTCGCGTAGAAGTCAGATGTTCATTCGATAGCCAATTTGGATTATTTTCCGTATATAAATATACCCATTTAAAATAGTATCCGCCAATAAAAGGTTCAATATATTGCTGGGAAATCTGCCAAATCAAGGTCATCAAAAAAGTAGAGATTATCGGATAAAGGCAAATCAGCGACAGAGCCCGAAATTTATTTTTTGCAGACATGTTATACTCCTTTTTACCATTTCAATATTATATCAAAATCAAAGCTTATTGTCAAGAAAAATTCAATAGATGCCACATTTATTTAAATCTTTTTAGGAAGATATAAATTTTAGTATAAATCCCATGAATTTACAAATAATATCGTCACGATTTGATGGAAAAGGAGATTTATATATGAAAGCAACAGGAATCGTAAGACGGATCGACGATTTGGGAAGAATTGTAATTCCCAAAGAGATCCGAAAAACCATGCACATTCGAGAAGGGGCACAACTGGAAATTTTCACGGACAGCGAAGGAGGAGTCATCTTTAAAAAATACTCTCCCATCGGCGAATTAGACGAATCGGTAAGCGACTATGCGGAAACCGTGGCAAAAGTAACCGGAAATAACGTCGTTGTTGTGGACAAGGATACGGTCGTTGCTGCTGCAGGAACGGCCCGACGGGAACTTCTCCATAAACGTATTTCAACAGAAACAGAAGATTTGATCGAACAGCGTAAACAATACGTGTATAAAATCGGAGAAGAACGAAAACAACTTTGCAAAGAGTTGGAAAAGGCTTATGCCGGGATTGTCAATCCAATCTTGTTGGAAGGTGACGTTGTGGGAGCAATCATCATGTTAATTCCCGATATGGGGAACGCACCGGGAGAATCCGATGTAAAAGTGTTGGCGACCGCCGCACAGATTTTAAGCAGACAAATCGAAACCTAACAGACAAAACCGCCAATACCGGCGGTTTTTGGATTTATTTGGTAGTCGAAATAAACCCCCGGTTCTACCGGGGGAGCGGTAAACCGCTTTAGTAAAAACAGACTCGGCGAGTTTTATGCAAGCCGAAACTAACAAGAGGGCTTGAAATCAATTAGACCTCCAAGTATAATGGTAGTGGTTTGGCGACCGCATTACCAAAATACAAGGAGGCATAATTGATGAAAAAAGAAAACAATGAAATTCGCAGTACCGC